>JAAUTN010000416.1 GCA_012031415.1 Leptolyngbyaceae cyanobacterium SM1_4_3
TAAGCAACGAAGTTCCATTCCGTTCTGACCCGCTTACTGGTAGAAGAATACGGAGCAGGCGGCTCAGTCGCAAGCATTCCTCCTACTTCACGCTCATGTTAGAGGAACTGAACCTGGAAACTGAGCCAGAAGCTTATCTAGATCTGGTGCCCTGGGAAGTTCTAGCAACGATTAACCACAGTTTCCTACTATCTGAACGCAAGCGATACTTTTTGCGCTACGTAGGTGGACTGCTGTATACCGAAATCTCGGTTCCTGCGGCCTTCAGCGTATATAGCAATGCTGCTCAGCGCTTAGGGCTATCGAAAAACGCTACGGGCTACTGGGATTTGCACATCAAGGTCGATAAACTGCACGGGCGCTGGATGCTTGACGAGGTTGCTCTACCGCTGATTGACCAGTATCCCAACAATGCCTGGGAATTGGTGTTTGGCTATGACCAACAAAAGCTGATGGGCGATCGCGCTGGAGCAGCCGTTGCCGCCCTCTGCCGCGAAGCGGACACGGCTCATTCAGATGCTCCCTCTAGACAGGGCGTTGCTTAATTTAGGTATGAATAGGTGGGTAGCGGTTGCGCCGCCACGCAGCCATTCATACCTAAAGCAATCCAGTTTATTTAGCCCGAAGCAAGTTTGTGGGCAAAGCGTGTGGTTTCAGGCAGTCGATACTTCGGAGTGCAGGCAAGCACGTACTCGATTGACGTTTCTAAACTGATTCGATGTCCTGGCGAAATGTACAGCGGTTTGGTGTGGGGGCGAGTTCGCAGAACCGCTCCAATCGTTTCGCCGTTATGCAGAAGCGATACCCAGCTTCCTTTTTGATCTGGTACTTCTGCGTGTTGACCAACTAGCAAAGACTTTGCAACTCCGACGGCAGGCAAGTCTACGAGTAGTCCTAAGTGGGAAGCAATTCCCAATCGCCGAGGATGAGCAATCCCCTGTCCGTCACACAGCAACAAATCGGGCGTAAGCGTAAGTTGTTCTAGCGCATCCAGGACGGCAGGCACTTCTCGAAAGGACAGCAGCCCAGGAATATAAGGAAATGAAGTTGGGCGACGGGCGATCGCCTGGTCTCTCAACTCTAATTCTGGAAAACTTAAGACTGCTACCGCAGCCCGAGTCGTGTTCCCATTATCCTGAAACCCCACATCCACGCCAGCAACAAAATCTACTGCACCAAGACAATCAGTTGTAATCACCCGATTTTTTAGGGATTGTTGAAGGGCGATCGCTTCCCCAGCAGTCTTAGCCCAATCATAGTCTCGGTTAATTTTCATGGCGATCGCCTTACTTGTAGCCTTACCTTCATTCAGACCCATAAGAAACAGGGGTAGGCACAGTTGCCTACCCCTTACCAAACGTTATCTCAATTGGTCAAAATTCGGTTAGAAGCAATATCGGTGAGCAGCGGACAAAGGGGCTTAAGCCCCTTGTTTCACAGCAGAGAGCCTCATTTGGCTTACCGACCAATCCCTAAATAGCGGAAACCAACCGCTTCTAGTGACTCCTGATCGAGGAAGTTACGACCGTCGATAATTACTGGGTTGTTCATCAGCTTGGACATTTTGGCGTAATCCAATGTACGGAACTGTGCCCAGTCCGTGACAAGAACCAGCGCATCGCAGCCGTCAGCTAGCCGCTCTGGGTCAGTTTCTACAATCACGTTTGATAAACCGTGACGCATTCCAGTTTGTGAAACCAGGGGGTCAAAAGCTTTGACCTTTGTACCAAGACGAGATAGGTTCTCGATTAGGTCCAGTGCAGGAGCATCACGCATATCATCGGTATCCGGCTTAAAGGTCAGACCCAGCAAGCCTACTGTCTTACCCTTGAGAATCTTTAGTACTTGCTGAAGCTTTTCAATAGTAATTAACCGCTGACGCTGGTTGACACTCACTGCCGCCTTGAGTAGCTGAGCTTCATAGCCATAATCATCTGCTGTGTGAATCAGCGCTGACACATCTTTGGGAAAGCAAGAACCACCCCAGCCAATGCCTGCTTGCAGAAACTTGCTGCCAATTCGGGAATCTAAACCGATGCCTTTGGCGACCTGAGTGACATCTGCACCCACGCGATCGCAAATATTGGCAACTTCGTTAATGAAGCTGATTTTGGTTGCCAGGAAAGCATTTGAGGCATACTTCACCATCTCAGCCGAGCTAATGTCGGTGACGACTACAGGAACAGTCGGCAGCGACTGATCTGCGGCAAACTGGCGAGACACAATTGGAGCATATAGCTCTTTCATCATGGCGATCGCCTTTTGGCTGTTGCTACCTAACACAATCCGGTCAGGGTTAAAGGTATCGAACACAGCAGAACCTTCTCGCAGAAATTCTGGGTTGCTCACCACATCAAAGTCCGCTTCGATTTCAGCCGGGGGAAATTCTTCCGGCACTCCACCCGCAGGGACCAGGGACTTCTGCCGCTCAGCAATGCCATCCAGTACAATCATTCGTACCCAGTCACCAGAACCAATGGGCACAGTTGACTTGTTCACAATCACCTTATAGCCGCCGTTCAGGTTTGAGCCAATTCCACGAGCAACTGCCTCGACATAGCGGGTGTCACTTTCTCCAGTAGGCAAAGGAGGGGTGCCAACCGCAATGAACAAAATCTCGCCATGAGATACACCAGCAGCCAAATCGCTAGTAAACGAAATGCGCTGAGCCTGAATCGCACTTTGCATCAGTTCTGACAAGCCAGGTTCAAAGATGGGAGATTGCCCCGACTGCATCAGCTTGACTTTCTCTTCATTGTTGTCAACGCAAATGACCTCATGCCCAATGTGCGCCAAACAAACTCCGGTGACTAAGCCAACATATCCTGTACCAATGACACAAACACGCATAGGGGTGCATCCTCGCGAAAGAGCAGGTTAGTGAAACAATAGAGTGTGCGAAAAGCTGTAACTAATCCCTACCTACAGCTAGAAACTGTTGTTCCTTAAGGTAGGGAATTGCCAAACTTACTGACAATTCCCTAAAGGGATTACTTAGAAATCGGCTGAGGGCTGCGATCGCCAACTCGAGTCCGAAAATCTTCCACAGTCAATTGCAAGCCCTCCTTCAATGGAACTGTAGGGTGCCAACCTAACCAGGCTTTAGCTCTGGTAATGTCTGGCTTGCGGCGACGGGGATCATCTTGTGGTAAGGGTTCAAACTTAATTTCTGCATCAGGATTAACCATCTGCTGTACTGCTTGAGCCAATTCCAAAATTGTGTACTCATCTGGGTTGCCCAGGTTGACTGGACCAGTGTGATCACCGTTCATCAGCCGCATCAACCCTTCTACCAGGTCAGAGACATAGCAAAAACTGCGCGTTTGTGAACCTTCTCCATAAACGGTTAAAGGTTGATTTCGCAGTGCCTGTACTACAAAATTGCTAACCACCCGGCCGTCGTTTTCTAACATTCTGGGGCCGTAGGTGTTGAAAATCCGAGCAACGCGGATTTCTACATCATTCTGGCGGTGATAGTCAAATGCCAGGGTTTCTGCAACTCGCTTGCCCTCGTCATAGCAACTGCGGATGCCGATTGGGTTGACGTTACCGCGATATTCTTCTGTCTGCGGGTGAACTTCTGGATCACCATAGACTTCAGAAGTCGAGGCGAGCAAGAATCTTGCTTTGACCCGCTTTGCTAGACCCAGCATATTCAGCGTTCCCATCACATTCGTTTTGATGGTTTTGACTGGGTTGTACTGGTAATGTACCGGGGAGGCTGGGCAAGCCAGATGGTAAATCTGATCGGCTTCTAACCGAATCGGTTCAGTGATATCGTGACGAATCAACTCGAAGTAGGGATGATTCAACCAGCGGAGCAAATTTCGCTTGTGACCTGTGTAGAAATTATCTAAACAGATTACTTCATGCTCATTTTCGAGCAAGCGATCGATAAGGTGGGAGCCAATAAAACCCGCACCACCCGTGACTAGGATTCGCATAATGTTGCAGCTACAGGTATTTGAAGTAGGAGGGCTGAACTGTTCAAAATGGTCGCTAGACCTGCACCCTCACCAGTCAGGATTTAAGCTTCAAGCTAACCTGGAATGAAAGTATCGTCCAGTCCTGACAATGTTGTTACCGCTTCGTAAGCAACTTAACAGAGATTTAAGGTCTGGCGAAGCTACAGGCTGTAGGATTCACCAAATCTTCAACGCTCTATTAATCATTGTTGAAGAATTTTACAAATTCAGGGTTCCCATCGCTGTCGTCAAATATGCATCTAAAGCTTCAGTACCGCCATAAATGCTTCTTGGGGCACGTCTACCGTCCCAATTGACTTCAGGCGCTTTTTACCCTTAGCCTGCTTCTGCAATAGCTTCTTCTTACGGCTGATATCGCCGCCATAACATTTTGCCAGCACGTCTTTACGCAAAGCCGGAATGTTTTCGCTGGCGATGACCCGACTGCCGATCGAGGCTTGAATCGGAATTTTGAACTGATGCCGTGGGATTAGTTCTTTGAGCTTTTCGACTAAGGCTTTGCCAACATAGTAGGCTTTATCACGGTGAACGATGGTTGCCAAGGGGTCAACGGGATCGCCGTTGATCAAAATATCCAGCTTTGCCAAAGGATTTTCTCGGTATCCAATTACGTGATACTCCATACTGGCGTACCCGCGCGATCGCGACTTCATCTGGTCAAAAAAGTCAGTCACGACTTCGGCCAAAGGCAACTCATAGGTCAGGGTGGTTCGTCCTTGAGTCAGATACTTCATATCTTTAAATTCGCCGCGCCGACTCTGGCTTAGCTCCATTAGAGAGCCAACAAATTCCTCCGGCGTGATCATATCGACTTTGACGTAGGGTTCTTCGATTTTCTCACGCTGTTGAGGGTCGGGCAGGAGGCTAGGGTTGTCGATCATGACTACTTCGCCATCAATTTTAGTCACCTGGTAGATGACGGATGGCGCTGTTGTAATCAGATCTAGCCCGTATTCGCGCTCCAGGCGTTCCTGGACAATCTCCATGTGCAGCAGCCCCAGGAAGCCACAGCGAAAGCCAAAGCCCATTGCGCTAGAAGTCTCCGGCTCATATTGCAGAGCGGCATCGCTGAGGCGGAGTTTTTCGAGCGCTTCGCGCAAGTCTTCAAACTGATCGGCATCGGTAGGAAATAGTCCGCAGAATACCATTGGCTTAGCTTCGGTATAGCCAGGAAGCATGGCAGAGGCAGGGTTCTTTGCCAGGGTGAGGGTGTCACCGACGCGGGCATCCTCGACCGATTTAATGGCAGCAGCAATGTAGCCTACTTCCCCAGCGTGTAGTTCTTCGACTTGAATTTGGGTGGGGGACAGTACGCCCAGTTCGTCAATCTCATATTCTTTTTTGGATGCCATGAGGCGGACGCGATCGCCCTTCCTGACTGTTCCATCCATCACTCGAAAATAGACAATCACACCCCGGTAGCTGTCGTAATAGCTGTCAAAAATCAGGGCACGGAGCGGTTTCTCTACCGTATCGTGAGGCGGCGGCACCAGATAGACAATTGACTCCAAGATTTCGGTAATCCCAATTCCTTCTTTAGCTGACGCAAGAATTGCGCTGCTGCAATCGAGTCCGATAATTTCTTCAATTTCTGACTTGACTCGCTCTGGTTCAGCACCGGGCAGGTCAATTTTGTTGAGGACAGGAATAATTTCTAGATTGTGTTCCAACGCCAGGTAGACGTTTGCCAGCGTTTGCGCTTCTACCCCCTGAGAGGCATCGACGACCAGCAAGGCCCCTTCACAGGCAGCAAGCGATCGCGACACCTCATAGGAAAAGTCAACGTGCCCTGGCGTATCAATCAGATTGAGAACGTATTGTTGCCATCCCGTGCGGTGTAGTTCATGCGGGCGCTTGCAGCTTGATAGTAATGCCCCGCTCTCTCT
>JAAUTN010000417.1 GCA_012031415.1 Leptolyngbyaceae cyanobacterium SM1_4_3
TGCGATTAAGCTGGCATTAAAGCGTTTGCTTTAAGGAAAACTTAGGATTGCAGGATTAAATAACTTGTGGGGTGGGTGTCTCACCCGCCCGGACGGGCAAGATGCCCATCCCACAAAATGTGCAGCTTATTTAATTCTCATTCCTTAAGGGAAAAATATCCACAAGAGCATCGTTATTATCCAGGGGAAGGTGGAGCCGCGCAGGATTCGCGGATCAGATAATGGCATATATCGTCGAGAATGGCATAGGCGGAAAGAATGTTGCCAAACACCCAATACCCGGAGTCCACAAAATAAACGTGCTTCTGACTGACGACCTTTAACCGTTGCCAGAGGGGACTTTTTTCATAATGCTGAAAACTTCCCTCAGCCCCTGGATCTAGAGTGATCAAGAGCGCATCAGCCTCCAGCCAATCCAGTTGTTCCAAGCTGATATTCACATAGCCCCAATCGGAGTTGGGAACCTGCTGCAATTGTCGCTGGTGCGGTGGAATAGATAGCCCTTTAATCTCTTCTAAGACACTCACCGCAAAGGAATTGTGATTGAGAAATTGAGTTAAATGTACATCCGTATAAAAGCGCATCACCGTAACGTCTAACGTTCCCACAGTTTGAGAAAACTTTGCCCCAATCGTGTCCACTCGCTTTTGATAATCAGTCAGTAATTGATTGGCTTCGGAGGTGCGATCGAGAATATCCGCCGCTTGCTTTAAGGTTTCTCTCCATCCGGTTTGGGAGTAATTGATCGAAACTGTAGGCGCAATGTCTGAGAGCAGTTCATAATACTGAGGCAAGATGAACATTCCCATGATCAAATCGGGCTTAAGCTGCACAATTTTTTCCAGATTGGGTTGCCCTTCTTTGCCTAAGTTGGTTATGGCACCGACTTTATCCTGAAGGATAGCGGTTTTATTTCCCACACGGTTTGCTGTGGTCATGGCAATAGGCTGTAACCCCAGAGCTACGAGAATTTCCAGGCTTTCCTGATCCATCACAATCACCCGCTGGGGGTGTTGGGGAATGCAACTTTCCCCCATCTGATGCTGCACGACGCGACAGGTCGATGCTCCCAATGCCGGGAGCGTGTTCTGAGAGGGTTGCTGCACCCATCCCACGCAGCTTTGGAGTAGACCGACGATGAGTATTCCGCTAAGGAATAATAGGATGGGTTGCCACTGGAACTTCATACCTGTAAAGACCTAGAACCGCCATGAAACTGTACCCCGAACGGCGAAGGGTGCGCCATAAAACACCCGCAGTTCGCTTTCTGATGCTTCAAAGTAGCGAATATCAAACAAGTTCTCAATGTTAATGCCAACCCGGAAATTATCTCGGTTGTAGAACAGGGCAGCGTCGGTGCGGGTATAGGACGGAACCTGGAAGGTGTTTTCCAGATTTCCCTGGCGATCGCCCACATGGAACAGACCCAGCCCAAACCCCAGACCTTGCAAATCCCCTGATTGGATCTCGTAAGTTGTCCATAAGCTAAAGGCATTCTCTGGCACATTGTTGAGGCGATTACCAACCTCAAAGCTATTGTCTTCAGTAATTTCGGCATCGGTGTAGGCATAACCCGCTACAATATACCACCCCGGCAGAATTTCCCCCGTTGCAATCAACTCAACGCCACGACTGCGCTGTTCGCCAGTTTGGATAGAGAAATTGGGATTGTCTGGATCGGACGTGAGGACGTTCGATCGGGTGATGTCGTAGAACGCTAAGGTGGTGGACAGGCGTTGATCGAGCCAATCGGATTTGATGCCGATTTCGTACTGAGTGCCCCGTTCCGGGCGAAAGAGGGAATTGTCGAAGGCAGTGCCAACACTTTGGAGAAAAGAGCGGCTGTAGCTGGCATAGAGAGAATGCTCCTCGCTGGGTTGATAGACCAGTCCTATTCGTGGGCTGAAGGCTTCATCCTGCTGAAACGATTCGGAACCATCAGCAGATTCAATTTCCTGGCTCACTACATCAAACCGCCCACCTAGCAGCAGATTTAACTGGGGCAACAGGGTAATTTGATCCTGTAAGTAAACGCCAAAGCTGTTGGTGATAAAGGGTTCTTCAGGAAATGTAGCGACCAGTTGCCGCCGCGATCGCCCATACACGGGATCAAAGATATCGATCGGGTCCAGCGCAAACTGCCGATTACTTGCCGAATACACATCCCGGTTGAAATCGAAGCCAACCAACAGACGATGGACAATACTTCCTGTCTGGAAATTACCAACAACGCTGGTATCAATAGCCCAGTTGTCCTGGGATTGATCGCTTGTGCTGAAAAGTCCCCGCTCCAGCGTCCGCTGATCGTCCAGCAGTGCCGACGGAAACAGTGAATTTTGTGGTGTTTGCAAAAAGCTGATGCGAAATGCATTCTGGAGTTGCCAGTTGGGACTGAACTGATGGTCGAGAACATACCCCAGCCGCAAAGCATAGCGCTCGTTACTGTCCAGATCATCATCCGGTTCCCCAATAAAGCGATCGCGGGGCAATCGTCCGTTGATGTTGGGCAGTACGGTTCCCCTAGCGGGCAAACCCCGATCATTGGGCTGTTGGGAAATAGTGTATTCGCCTTCTAGGGTCAGCCGAGTCGCGGGACTGATCTGCCAGGTGAGGGAGGGAGCGATGAGATAGTTTTGGCGATCGAAAAAGTCAATAAAGGTGTCAGTGGTGGATGCGCCTGCGATGAACCGATAGAGCAAGGACTCCGATTCATTCAAGGAACCTGTAAAGTCTACCGATCCGGCAAAGGTGCCGAAGTTGCCAACCGTGCCCTCCAAAATGTATTGAGGATCGGCTAAAGGACGTTTGGTTACAATGTTGACGGTGCCGCCTGGTCCACCCTGGCTGAACAATGCACCTGCCGGTCCCCGAAGCACTTCAATCCGTTCAATGTTGGGAATGGCAATTCGAGTGGTAATGTTGGTTCCATCCCGTAACCCATTGCGGAAAATATTTCCTCCCGAAAACCCTGTGGAGAAACCGCGAATGGTGTAGCTTTCAAAGGCAGACTGGGAGGAGTTGTCAGGAGTAACGCCAACAACTGTACGCAGGGCTTCGTTAACGCTTTGCACCTGCCGATCTTGCAACAATTCCTGGGGAACGACCTGTACGGAAAAGGGCAAGTCCCGCAGGGGGGTGTCGGTTCTGCTGCCTACGGTGGCACTGGGGACGCGATCGCTTCCGCTTCATCCGTCGCCACAATTTGAATGGCATCGTCTGCCCCTTCTGCCTGCGCCAGTCCCGGCACTACCTGCAACACCAGGGTTCCGGCGGTACTGCTGACCTCAGCGATCGGTGGCGCATTGGTTCCAGTCACAACCACTCGAATGCCCGTACCACGCGGTGAAATCGTTACCAGAGCAATTTCCTCAGTTGGGTTAAACTGCTCAAACGAATCACCCTCCGGCAATGCCAACACCGCATCAGGAATATCCGCAATCAAAGCATTGCCACTGACAGAGGTCGTAATCGCAGGCTGTTGGTTGGCTGCCGTTTCTAGACGAATCTCAACTCCTATTTCGGTAGGGTTAATCTGCACCCCCGTGATTTGTACCGTCGATTGAGCTAACCACTCTTCCACAGGGGTAGGTGTTGTTGCCTCCACTTGCGCTTGCGCCTCAGGGATCTGACTACCAGCCAGCACAACACCTAAACAACATCCAACGATCCAACATTGCAATTGCACCTTATACACACGCGGCAAATCCATTCCCATCACTCCTCACACGACTCTGCTAACTCTGGTGTTGTGCTGAAGCAAACCCAAGTTAGATAAAAACGATTCTCAATAGTGATGAGAATAGAGGATTCGGGCGATCGCCTTTTGCCCAAAACGGATCTTTTTTTGTCCGATCCGGATCTTTTGCGGTTACGACGCTTTGCGGCAGGCGATCGGAGTCATGCCATAGCGCTGTTTAAAGGCGTGACAAAATCGGCTCTGGCTGGCGTAACCGACCGTGTGGGCGATCGCCGCAATACTCAACTGCCGTTCAGCTAAAAGTTGTTTCGCCCGTTCCATGCGGCAGGTTTGCAGATAGCCAAATACAGTCGTGCCAAATATCTGACGAAAGCCAGCTTTTAGCTTGTAGTCGTTAAGCCCTACCTGTCGAGCCAAGTCCATTAGCGACGGCGGATTTTGGATATCATGCATTAAAATCTCCCTGGCATGATAGAGCCGTTCGACATCATCGGCATGAAGGGTGCGAGAGTCCGTTGACGGGTTGTGCTGTTCTGCCCATTGATGCAGCTGTAAGGTCAGCAGTTCCAGGGCTTTACTCTCTAGAAAGAGGCGCTTTATGATCCCCTGGTACGGACAATCAAGAATCTGCCGTAAAGCCGCTTGCATTGCCAGAGTTAATGCTCCTGTCGCGCAGTGAAAGCGGGTTAGAGGCTTGTCACCAAAGAATTGTTGAAGTTCGTCTGGAAGCACGTTTGAGTCTGCACCCAGCGATCGCAAGTAATCTAAATCAAAACAAACTTTAACCAGTTGCAAGCGCTGGTGGACTGGAAATCGTTCAATTTCTTGAATATCAGGTAAGAAAAACAGATAGCTCTGACCCGCTTTCTCTTCATACTCCTGGTTAACTCCCTTCACGTTAGGAGTCAGCACTGGATGATGTCCAGATAAATAGAACTTCGACACTAATGGCATTGATTCATCATGTTCAGTCAAGAGGTCTAAGGATCGATGGATTTCATCATCAATGAACTCCAGCCAAAACCCTGGACGCAGTTGGATTTCCCAAAAATAATCTTGGCTGTAGTAGTGATCGCATCTGCCTACGCAATCAAATCCATCTTTGCCATAAAGAATTTCTCCATTGCCTGCGGCAACACTCTCTTCCCACTGTTGCCGGTAGGTATCATGGGCGATCGCTTCTGTCATACGCAGTTCTGCAAATCCTTGATGGTCGAAGCGCTGCCATATATCAACGACAGGTTACGGGTTATCGCAGGTTCAGAGGGGACAGAGGTGATTCGGTTTAAATCCATTGCGTTGCGCTTTTGGCAGTCAGGTCATCAGGAATATAAAATCAGTCTCTAGTAAACCATCTTTATTGACAGTTGACAATCAATATCATTAACTAACCACTAGTTCCTATTTAAGATGTCTTTGAAGTAGTTCAAAAAGGGTTTGTTGCCTCTCAGAGTGTGATTCAAGTCACTCAAAGAGCCTTCGTTGCCTCTCAGAGTGTGATTCAAGTCACTTTAAGTGTCTTCGTTGCCTCTCAGAGTGTGATTCAAGTCACTTAAAGTGTCTTCATTGCCTCCCAAAGTGTCTTCGTTGCCTCCCAAAGTGTGATTCAAGTCACTTAAAGTGTCTTCATTGCCTCCCCAAGAGGGTTCATTAGGTTTCGTTTACGCTTTGAAGCATGACAAAGAGGGTTTGTTGGGTTTCATTGATTTGTCTCTGTACTCCGCGATCGCATTCAATCTCTTGACATGAGTAATTTCTCTCGTGCCACAAGAGATGTAGAAACGTGGATTAACAGGATTGATCTACGACTTCTTTAAGAAGCCGTAGATCTCGTGTATATAGCAGTTAAAGCAAGGATAAAGACAACATTGATTTGCTAACGCTGCTTACAGTCAAGCTTTCGATTCATCCTTCATCCTTCATCCTTCATCCTTTATCCGGCGTTGCTGATTTTAGCTATGAAATTGAGAGGGAAGGCTCGCGGAGCGAGCCTTCCCTCTCAATTTCATAGCCGGATCAAGCAATGCCCTTTATCCTTCTAGCCTCAGGCAAGTTCTGGTTTGCGAGTCGTTCTGTCTCCTACCTTTGGAACACTCCAAACTCAACCTGATCCTCATCTAATTCGGGGTCAATTCCGGCAAATACATCTCGGAACAAGGTGCG
>JAAUTN010000070.1 GCA_012031415.1 Leptolyngbyaceae cyanobacterium SM1_4_3
TTTGTTAATCCCAGTAACAGCAGGATGCGTTAGTGGTAACGTAACGCATCAACTCTCGAAACCGCATGGGTTACGCTGCGCTAACCCATCCTACGCATGACTTCGGAGGTTTGATCTGTCGCAAGCTCTGTTTAGATTGGTATTATTTTTGCCAATCTTGAGATTGCAGGCTTGCCACACTTGCCCGTTCAGCAAATCGTCGCACCACCTGAAGGTATTCTGCTCCCGCCACATCGGCTACGTCATTGTGTCCGGCATTTGGCACTAGCCAGATTTGCTTGGGTTCTGGTGCGGCAGCATACAGCGCCTCACTCATGATTGACGGCACTTGAATATCAGCCGTTCCATGAATAAACAGCACTGGCATTTGCAGTGGTTTTTCTCCAGATGAACTATCTGCCTGTAGCTTATCTAGAGAGTCAAAGCGCTGAGTCAACAGCAGATCTAGCGGAAAAATCTCCAGGTTTTTGGCGTAGGTTGCCATCTCGCGGATGGAGGTGAATGAGCTTTGCACAATTAGCCCCGCCGCGCTGGGGTTTTGGGTTGCCAGGTTGATGGCGATCGCCCCTCCCAACGAATGCCCGTAGATAAAAATTTGCTCCGGTGCAACGCCCCGCTGAATCAAATAATCCCAGGCAGTCTGAGCATCCGCATAAACAGAAGCTTCCGTCGGAAAATTGCCCTCACTTCTGCCGTAACCGCGATAGTCAACTAGCAAAACCGAAAACCCTAACTGATAAAATCGATTCGCCTGAGCTACATTGGCACCAATGTTAGCTCCGTTTCCGTGCAGGTAAAGCAACACTTGCTCCGACTCTGCCGGAATCCACCAGCCATGAATCCTTTCAGCCTGATCCCCATCCTCAACCGGAATCCAAACCTCCTCATAGGGCAGGTTAAACTCTGTCGGCGTAGTTTGAATGTAGGGCGATGGAAAAAAGATCATACGGGTCTGCCGCATGAACAAATAAACACAGGTTGCGGTGTAGGCGATCGCCAAAAGACTCGCCACAGCCAGAAACAGCTTCAGAAACGGAGACAGTGCTTTAACCATAATCCCGATACGTAATGGCTTTGGGTTTAGGGACTAGATTGCAAACTCTTCTAATCTAAAGCGTTCTGGCGGAATTGGTTAGTAATCTGTGGTGCGTGGTTGTTGGTCAGTACATTACACACACGACGCGATGTGCAATTAAATTCCTGGGAGCCTTGTTCTTCTGTGGAGCAGGCATCTTGCCTGCTTAATTTTGGACGGGCAAGATGCCTGCTCCACGAGGGGCTTTGGAGAAGTTGCACATTCTGTAATGACGAATGACAAATGACACCTTATAGCAGAGGCGATTGCTGGTGCCACGAGGTTGATTGCTCGTAGCAGTAAGCAACCTCCAGCAGCAAATCCTCACGCAGCACATTGCCAATTAGCTGTAGCCCAATCGGTAAACCCTGCTCGTCAAACCCACAGGGCAAGCTGAGAGCGGGCAATCCTGCTAAATTCACCGGAATCGTCATCAGGTCAGTCAAGTACATACTCAGCGGGTCAGCCGTTTTATCACCCGCCTTAAATGCCGTGGTAGGACTGGTGGGGCAGACCAGAATATCTACCTTCTCAAATGCCTGCTCAAAGTCCTGTTTGATCAGCGTTCGCACCTTTTGCGCCTTCACATAATAGGCATCGTAATAGCCTGCCGAAAGCGTGTAGGTGCCAATCATAATCCGCCGCTTTACCTCCGCTCCAAAACCTTGAGCGCGAGTCCCAGTGTACATCGACAGCAGATTATCAGGATCTTCAGCGCGAAAGCCATACTTTACGCCGTCATACCGCGCCAAATTTGCCGACGCTTCTGAAGGCGCAATGATGTAATAGGTTGGCAAACCATAGCGAAACTGCGGACAAGAAACAACCTGAATCTCTGCACCCAGCGATTGCAACTGTTCTACGGCTTTTGTAACCGTCGCCTCAACTGTTGGATCTAAGCCTTGCCCAAAGGTTTCCTGGATTACACCAATTTTGAGCTTGCGTCTGGGCTTCAGGTCAGGTTTGAGCGCACTGGCATAGTCAGGAATAGATACCTTGAGGCTGGTCGCATCTCTGGAATCGTGGCCGGCGATCGCCCCCAGCAAAATCGCCGCATCTTCCACCGTGCGGGCAAACGGGCCAATCTGGTCGAGCGAAGATGCATAAGCAACCAGCCCGTAACGCGACACCAGCCCGTAGGTTGGCTTCATTCCCACGATGCCGCATAGCGACGCAGGCTGCCGAATCGAGCCACCCGTATCAGACCCCAGCGCCACCACGCATTCCCCGCCTGCGACCGCTGCCGCCGAGCCACCCGAAGAGCCACCCGGCACCCGCTCCAGATCCCAGGGATTTGCCGTCACCTGAAACGCCGAATTCTCGGTAGAGCTACCCATCGCAAACTCATCCAGGTTTGTCTTACCCACCATCACCGCCCCTGCCGCTGCTAGCTTCTCAGTCACAGCAGACTCGTAGGGCGGCACAAAATTCTCTAAAATCCGAGAGCCGCAGGTCGTTGGAATGCCTCTCGTACACAGATTGTCTTTGATGCCAATCGGAATGCCCGCCAGCGGTGAAATTTCCTCACCCGCCGCAATTTTGGCATCTACCCGTCGTGCCTGCTCCAGTGCATGGTCTGCCGTCACATACAAAAAACTATGCAGCTTTGGCTCTACTGCCTGGATGCGTTCCAGAGCTTCCTGCGTAATCTCGACAGCAGAACGTTCCTTGCGAGTTAGCTGGCGATGCAGTTCGCGGATCGATGACATGAGACAACCTCAATTAGCGGTTCAGAACTAATAGTTTAGGGCAAACGGTCCGGGGCAAACGGTTTAGAGCAAGCGGTTTAGAGCAAGCCCTTCAGAGCAAGAATTCAAAGCAATTTCGGCTCACGGTTAGCCTGCAACAGCAGAGCCAGTCGTTTCGCCCATACGGATTCGACCTGTTTTAGCCGCAAACGCCGTATGCCAAACTTCACTCTAGTAGATTTTGGAGCTAATTAGGGAGAGTTTGTTTGGCGTTTAGGAATAGTTTTTGAGTGGGCGATCACCCTCCGGCTATCCATTCTCATGAAGTGATTTGAATTGGGGCGATCAGATCAAGCAGCCCATTTACTAGGCGATCGCGCTTCATTGGTAAGCTGTCCTGGACCGTGCAGCGCCTTTTGTACCAACACAAAGCGCGGCATCCCGATCAAATGAAATTGAACTAACCTGACTCAAAAGCTGTTGAAGTTGTTAGCCCTCTGATTTGCCTGTGGGGACGTAGCCGGAAGGTATCCTGTAAGATTCATTCTCTAGGTTCCCATTACGAATTCTTGATAGAAATGGCATTCCTTAGTTGATGTGTTATGACCAACTCAGTAATTTGTGGCTACAGATTACACTTCTATCCTGTCAATAAAAGATAGTCCATGATTCCTTCAGCCTTAAACTTGAGGTTGCAACAGTTAGAAGAAAATATTAATCGGGTCTTGCAACTACTGAATGAGTATGAGGCAGAGTTGCTTGATGAAGATGATCCTGGCAGAAAAAGTAAATATCGTCGTCGTGTTGAAAGCCTAAAGCAACAGAAAGTTGGCTATGAAGAGGAGTTCACAGACCTACAAGTTCAACTAGCAAATGAATATCCACTTCAAACAAAAACTATTTCTAGTCAACTACAGGAAATCGACAATAAGATTGAGCTACTTCTGGATGGACAGGTTTCGCTTAGCCAGGTATTGATGTTGCTCTTTAGGACTAAAGTGCAAGAATTGCTTCTTCCTTTTACACAGAAGTTAGATGAGCCTGAGTTGATAAATATTCAAGCTTTTTTAGAAGTAGTAGAAACTGATCAAGCTTCTGAAGAAGATGTTCAGCTAATGTTGACTAAAACTCGGTCATTACTGGAGAAATTACAAGGGCAAAATCTTGCCTTACCAGCAGGCAAAGAAGCTGTTTCTGAGATAATTAATTCTCCCACGATCGATGCAAAACACGCATTAAAGGTATCGATTCCGGTTTCAGTTTAGTGTGGAAATCGAACGAGATCGTAGTGAAGGTATTGGAAAGATGAAGATCTTTTGCTATGACCTGATGCTTGCACAACTATGGTCGCAGCGTGAGCCATCACCAAATATTCTTAATTCATGATAGTACGCTCTTTGATGGAGTGGATGAACGCCAAGTAGCTTTAGCTCTCGAATTGGCTGCTAGAGAGTCGGAACGGCTTGGGTTTAAATATATTTGCGCTCTCAATTCAGATATGGTTCCTTCAACAGAGTTTTCGCCTGGATTTAACTTCAACTCTTTTGTAAGGTTAAGATTAACCGATGATGAGGGGGGAAATTTACTCGGAGTTAGCTTTTAAAGTCGTATTTTTAAGACCCTTGAATTTTGCGAGGGCTAACACTGTGTTGATGCGGACGGTACAGAGGTTATTGGTGGGTGTTTGAGGTTATCTACTGCCGCACAACCTCACCGTTGTACGGCTCAGGTTACTGATGTCAGCAGTTCTAGTGCCTCTGATATGGTTGGGCGACTCGCAGTTCGAGACTACTTAGAGCGTTTCAAACGCGCCCTCGAAGAGGAAGGGAGTGGAGCAGATGAGATCCGCTGATAGTTGTCAAGTCCAACCAGTGCAGGTTTGCAAGTTAAGATAGTACTACTTTCCACGCGGCTTCGGAGGCTACGGATATGACTTCAGGATTCCACAACCAGTCAGCCGTCATCCGTACAGAAAGAGGGCTGACAATTTCTGGTACACGAATCACTCTCTACGATGTGATGGACTACATAACAGCACACTACCCCCCGAAATTTATCCGCTCCTTATTTGATTTAACAGAGGATCAGATTAACGCTGCTTTATCCTACATTGAAACAAACCGTTCTGAAGTCGAAGCGGAATACCAATTAGTTCTGAAGCAAGCTGAGGAAAATCGACAGTATTGGGTAGAGCGCAGTCGTGAACACCTTGCTCGTGCTGCAAAGACATACCCCAAGCCAGGTCAAGAAGCTCTTTGGGCAAAACTTCAAGAGCAGAAAGCTAGGCATGAACTAGAAGCATGAATTTTTTGGTTGATCACAATCTGGGGGGACACGCAGAAATTCTACTGGGCAATATCGCTAGTCAGGGTTGGCTAGAATTACTTCCAATTCGCTTTGTCACCTTCAAGGAGATGAGTTTATCGATTGATAGCAATGATCGAATTGTTTGGCGAATTGCTCAGTCAAATCAGATGATTTTGTTTACTGCGAACCGAAGCATGAAGGGGGAAGACTCACTAGAACAAGTTCTTCGAGAAGAAAATAAAGTAGATTCCTTTCCTGTTATTACAGTTGGAGACGCAGACCTATTTTTAGCTAATCGAGTTTATCGAAATCGTTGTGTTGACTGCATTATCGAAATCGTGTTGAATATCGAAACCTGGATGGGTGTTGGTCGTCTTTTTATCCCATGACGTAGCTATTTATCCCATGACGTAGCTATTCAGAAGCTCTCCCGCAAGATGTCCTGTCCAGGTATGGCGCGAATATCTTCTAAGGTAGGAAAGTCTTCTCCCCAACTGCCAGCGAGGGATTCGACAAGTTCTACCCAAGCATTTTGAACTGTCGTGTCAGTTGGTTCGCTGGTAGTCAGGTGTTTGGCTCGAATAGATTCAGCAAAACTCAAAACTTCGCTGGCTTCGTCCGGAGGAAGGGATTTGACGAGTTTGTAAATCTGTTCGGCAATGCTCATAATCAAGATTCCGAAGTACCAGTTATTCTTGCTTCAATCCTATTGTGCGCTCGCCCTCCTTCAACTTTCTACAACTGGCTCCGCGCTTTCAGTTGCAGATAGCGATCGACCAGTTGTTCCGTAATCTGGTTAGCAGGCGCGTCTAGAATTAATACACCTCCTTGCTTCAGAGTTGCCAATGCTACCTGACGCTGTGCTAGCAAATCCAGGGCTACCGCACCGGAGAAGGTTGGTAAAGGTTTGTGATACCAAGCGGTGTGAGGTAACTGGAAAGGATACAAGGATTGGGCTTGATGGGCTAGCAAAACCACGATGGAGAAGAGTGCCAATAGTGCTGGAGTGGTTCTGAGGATCGCCATTGGCGACCACTGCCTTTGAGATTCCACCCCCAGATGAGTGCGAACTTCCTCAAAGGTGACTTCCAGTTGCCAGCGCCAGCGGAACATTGCAAGATTTGCTGAGGTTGAGCCGATAGGTCAGTACACAGTAGGGCTTGGGTTTGAAAACGACCTTTTGGGTCTTGGATCAACACCCAGCGAATCGGGACAGGTGGCAGTCCGGTGTGGTACCACACGCCAGTGCAAGAGGCAATTTGCAGGGTGTACTCACCCTGCCCATACCAATCGCTAAGGACAATTGTTTCTCAGGGCGTGTAGCAACACCTCTGTCCCTTCCCACACTCGCTTGGAAAACAGCGGCGCAAACATTAGAATGAAAGACACAAATTCTTTCGGTAGCAAGTTCATCAGGAGAAATCCAATAACGCTTTCCTGATTTTGCTACCTTTCCTCATTCTCAAATGGATAAAGTCGAGCTTTGATTGCTATTCCATAACAGGGACTCTATTCACACTATTCGATTTTACCATTTTGGAAATTTTGTCAAAAATACTACCTTGAAGATGTACTGGCAAATTATTTGCTAATAAAAAGTTTTCCTAAATTCATTTCCTTATCTTGCTGAAGAACATATAGCGGTTCCTGAGCCAGTATTGAAAGTTTGAGGGCGTTGCTGAGGCAACGCCCTTACTCCCCATTCCCCATACTTCATTTGTGTGAAAAACTTAATATTTCTACCTGTATACACACCAGTGAGAAAAATCGCCATCATAAAATTTATACTTCCTTCTTCTCCCTACTACTCTTTTTCTTCTATCTATACCTTACTTAAGATGTAAAGCAATTCTAGAACTGCTTTTTGCGATGAAACTCAACTCTCGTTATTGCATTTACTGACTTTGCCAATAAATGCAAGAAGGTTGAGAACTTAAACTTACTGATTAATCTCTGCTCAAAGGACTCAGAATACTAATTCGATGAGGGAAGTAGGGTTATTATGCTGCTTGATATTTCCTGGAAGTTAAAGCTACCTACATCTCAAAGATTCATTAAGCGATTGTTGCTTCGGCTTAGTCTCTTTATTATCTCTCTATGCTGCGTGTTGACTCTAGCCATACGAGCAGTTGCTGATCAATTGTCAGTTGTTTTTTTAACTCCGGATATCGTAAAGCTTGAAGGTCCACTTGCTGATCTTCCTCTCCCTGGAGGCATAGGTGATACATTTCAGCTTGGCGGTGAACTCAACGTCAGGGTAGCTGTAACAGATCCAAATGCTGGATCTGCATCAGTAGAGACAGATAATCCATTCATGTACTTCAACGTGTCTATTTGGCCCGATCAGGAGTTTGAATTTCCTTGCGGGATCGGCGTACCCGAAGCAATTGCGGGCATTTCATCTAGCACAGGCCCTTTCACATTCACTTTTGGAAATGATGCCAGTTGCAGGAGTGGTGAAGGATATTATTTAGGTGCTTATAGTGCCAGAGTTACCGACAATAACGGTATATTCCCTCCAGTAGGATTCCAGCCCATGTCTACCATTCAGAGATTAATTGATGCTGATGATCCTTCCTGAGTTTGAGCATTAAATACTTGTTCAAATCTAGATTTTTTCAGTTTTGCTCACGGCAAGTTCTCTAGGGTTTATCAGTTGCAGCAAATTTACTTTGACAACGTAGTTGTCTACCTATTGTAGAAATGTCATTAGTGCATGGAGGAGCTATGAACAAATCAAGCGTGAAACGTTTCACTACGTTTGTTAAAATCACAGGTGTATCAATTATATTGATACTGATGGTTTGCTTTTGGGGTAATGCCAGTACGCAGAGATCAAGCTTACAAATGTCTATTGACAGAGGGATTGAAGTTTATCTTCAAGAATTAAAGAGTGAAAATGTGGAAAGCCGCCAGAGAGCAGTTCTGGGTTTAATTCAAGCTAAACCAGAGCCAGAAGATGTGGTTCCTTCTCTCCTGCAAGCATTGAAAGACCCGAATAACGGCGTTCGTGGCAATGCGGCTCTAGCACTAGGGAGGGTTGGGGTAGCTTCATCTGAAGTTGTAGATGCTCTTGCTGCTCTGGCATCAGAGGACAACCATAGCGGTGTTCGTCTTAATGCCATTGGTGCCATAGGAAAACTTCAGCAGGTTTCTCCTTCTCATGTCACTGCGCTTGCTGAAATGCTACAGGATGAGGATCAACGGGTCTGTAACGCTGTCGCTGTAACTCTGGGTCATCTAGGGAGTAGATCTCAGGCTGCGGTTCCAGCTCTAGTTGAGGCATCACATGATCAAGATGCTGTGATGCGCGAATATGCTCTTTATGCTCTTGGTTTAGTTGGAGCTTCTTCCCCTAACTCAACTGAAATTCTTGCCGCTGTAGCTGAAGCATTAAGAGATAGCAACAGACGTGTTCATCTTAGTGCTATTAGAGCATTGGGAGACATTCGACCTGTTACCTCAGTTGCTACAACTGCTCTAATGGATGCTTTGAATGAGCAGGATGCAATGGCTCGTAAAACTGCAATCTATGCCCTTACTAAGTTAGGTCCCGATGCGAAAGTTGCAATTCCGGCTCTTACTGAAGTAATGCATGATCAGGATGCAAGTATACGTGCAGCAGCAGTTCATGCTCTTCAGGTCGTTGAAGCCGTTTGAGAGAGGAGTTGAGTGAGATTGATACCAATGCTCAGGTTTCTGTGTTCAGCCCCTAATTTGTTCTGTATTACGCTGCTGTATCTATTCGTTTCTGGTGAAATTGCAGAGGCTCAAGAATTACCAGGCTGCTTCCAAATTAATGCATCAGGGCAAGTAATTAATCTCAATGTCTTGTGTGAAGCTGATGAAAGTCTTGAAGCACATACACCCTCTATTCGAGACCTCACTCAGCAAGGTCTTAGTCAGCTTAGGGAGGGATCTCTAGAGCAAGCCATTGATAGCTTCGACCAAATTATCAGTGCTGATCCTGGTCTTTTAGAAGCATATATGGTTCGTGCATATGCTCAGAGTCGAATTGGAGATATACAAGAAGCATCTAAGGATTATCGCAGAATTGTAGATATTGCCAGGGCTAGAGGAGAGCTAGATATAGCTTCTCGATACTTAGAGAGATTACAAAGCCTTCAGGTGCAGGGTAATTAGAGTGTGCTTTAGCCCTCCTCCAATACTCACTACAGTTGACTACGTGCCTTGAGTTGTAGATAGCGATCGACCAACTGTTCCGTAATCTGGTTAGCGGGTGCATCTAGAATCAACACACCTCTTTGCTTCAGGGTTGCCAATGCCACCTGACGCTGTGCCAGCAAATCCAGGGCAACGGCGCGGGCATAGGTGCTGGGAATATCTGGAGTCAAGGTGTGAGCCTGCCCATCGATTTGGGGATCGCGCAGGGTGACGCAGAAGGGCAGATAGCGGGGAGCTAAGCGACCCATCGAGAGCAACAGTTCTGAGGATGCGGTTTTGTCTACTAGATCGGTAATGAGAACGACCAGGGCGCGGCGGGTGTGCTGACTGGTGACGTGGGTAACGGCTTCCAGATAGTCGGGTTCCAGCAAGACAGGGTGAATGGGCGTAAGGCGTTCGATGAGTTTGGTGAGTTGAGCCTGTCCGCGTTCGGGGGGTACCCAAACCTGCATTTGCCGATCAAATACGCCAATGCCGACGCGATCGCCCCGATTCAACCCCGCCAATGCCAACGACAGCGCCGCATTCAGCCCCCAGTCAAACCGCGCTAAGCCTTTCACCTGAGCGGTCATTAGCCTGCCCCGATCAAGCAAAATCATCAGCGTTTGTTCTTGCTCTGGCTCCAGCACTCTGAGCAGCAGCCGACTTCGACGGGCGGTGGCTTTCCAGTCAATCAAGCGGGGATCGTCGCCCGTGCTGTATTCTCGCAGTTCAGCAAACTCGGTGCCCATGCCCAGCCGTTTGGCTCGACGAATGTTGCCGCTGTTTTGTAGGGTTAGTTTGAGGGAGAGCGATCGCAACCCCAACAAATCGGGATAAACAGCAACTGTTTGCGGTTGAGGAATGCGCCAACTGTGCCATGCCAATCCCCAGGCTCCAAGCTGCCGCACCTGAATGTCTCCAAACGGATATTCGCCTCGCTTTGCCGGAAAAACGGTGTAAGTGAGTTCTTCTTCACGGTTAGGCGGTAGCGTCAGTTCCAGTAATGGTGGAGTGGCAGTGAATTCTGGTGGGTAGAAATCGCGAATTTGCAGAGTGGCAGGGCGATTACCCCAAAGGGGGAACTGCTTCGCATCGCCCGACTTCACGGTGAGCCGCACCGGATTCTCCTGCCCAATCGAAAGCCGCTGGAGCGATTCACGGGATATCTTCACCTGGCTGGATTTGACACGCTGGCTATCCCAAAAGGCGAGTCCGAGGATCAGGACATCCCACGTGAGGGTCAGCCCCAGCGCCACCAGCAGCAAGGCGGGACGGGTATTTCCACTGCCAAAAGCAGACAGCCCCAGCCCTACCCCGGTTCCCAGTAAGAGCAGTTGGTAAACGCGCTGAGACGGAATCATCGCGGCACCGCCACCTGATTGAGCAAAGAAGACACCACGCCATCCAACTGGAGTCCGTCAAGCTGGGCTTCGGGGCGCAGGATCAGACGGTGGCGCAGCAGGGGAGGGGCGATCGCCTTCACATCATCGGGCGTAACGTAATCTCTGCCTGCTAACCAGGCGCGTGCCTTACTTGCCTGGAGCCACGCCACCGCCGAGCGGGGAGACGCACCCAGCGCCAGGTCAGGATGTTTGCGGGTGCGGTGAACCAGCCCCAGCAGATAGTCCAGCAAATTCTCAGCCACTTGAATTGAGCGAATTGCCTGACGCGCCGCCAGCACTTCTGCCACCGTTGCCAGGGGCTTTAGCTCTGCCAGGTCGAGCCGCTTGGTTTGCAGCCCTGCCTGAGCGTTGAGCAGCATTTGCTTTTCGGCTTTTGGCTCTGGGTAGTCCACGATGAGTTTGAATAGGAAGCGATCGAGCTGGGCTTCGGGCAAGGGGTAGGTGCCTTCAAACTCCAGCGGGTTTTGCGTGGCGATTACCCAAAACAGATCCGGCAGGGGGAGGCTTTGCCCGTCGAGCGTCACCTGCTGTTCTTCCATTGCTTCCAGAAGCGCTGCCTGGGTTTTGGGCGGGGTGCGGTTAATCTCGTCTGCCAGCAAAATTTCGGTAAAAACGGGTCCTTGCTTGAGCGTGAAGTTGCGCGTGTTCAGGTCAAAGATGTTGGTGCCGAGAATGTCAGAGGGCAGCACATCGGGCGTAAGCTGAATGCGCCGGAAGTCTGCCTCGACCAGTCGCGCCAGTGCTCGAACGAGCAGCGTTTTGCCAGTGCCAGGTACGCCTTCCAAAATGACATGGCCACCCGACAAAAGAGCCACCATCAGTTCTTGGACCAGATTGGGCTGACCCACCACGATTTGGCTGAGGGCTTTACCGAGGCGAATAAAAGTAGTGTTGGAATCGTTCACAAGTAGTTTGACTTTTGTAGGAGCAATGACGCAGCGTTATTCAATCCCAAATTCCTAGAGGGTTAAATTCGGTAAATGACGGCGCATGGTCTGCACTTTGTCGAGCCAGGTTAACAACTCTCGCTCACTGATCTGAGCATGATTATCAACTAAATTGAGGATTTCTGCTAATTCGGCGGCGGGTCGTCCGGTTTGCTCTGTCCAGGCAGTGGCGACGACCTTTGGTTCTAGTAAGTCGGTGCCTAAGCCGAGCGATCGCTGCACATTCAGTTGCTCTGCTTTGCCGACCATTTCTACCACAAACTTGCTGGAGTTGGCTTTTTGTAAAACGCCTGCCATTGCTTGAATGTAAGCTTTGCTATTGTCTACAGGGGGAGTTTCCAGGGCGATCGCGGGTCCCAGCCGCCGATGCCCCAAAATCAACACCAGCAGCATGATCCCTGCCTGCACCGCCAGCAGCAGCAGCGGCGTTTTTGCCAGATAAAGGACGATGTTTTCTGAATTTTCCTGGGCGATCGCCGCTTCATCTTTGTAGCCATGAGAATATTCATCGACCCAAATTGGATTGCCGATTTCTGTCAGCAGTTGCGCCAAAAACTCAAAATTTCCTGGCTCATCCTGGTAAGCATTAGCAGCCAGATGGGACGTGGTAGAAAGAATAACGCTCCCGCGCCCTATAGTTTCTCGCCAAACAGCGGCTCCGTGCGCGTCCCTCAGCAAGTCCTCAAATTCCCATTCGGTGTCTTCGGGTGCGGAAAAGGAGCGAGTTTGCAGAGAGCGGCGGCTCGTCTCAACTTTCACCCCCCCTACCGGACTCTCTAGCGATGAGCTAAATGGAGCCGCTGTCACGGTTCCTCTCACGCCCAGCAGCACCAGCACATTGCCCTGATTTACCCAATCCCAGTTAAACAGAGGCAAAGGGACTCCGCTGCTAACCTGCACCAGCGTCATTGGAGCAGTCGGCGCTGCCTGGGCCACCGTGTCAGCCGCAGAAAAGCGAATGGGCACCACATCACGATTTTCTGGGGCGGATGGGCGGGGTTTGACCAGTTCTGTGAGCGGTCTTTGCCAGCGCTGCACCGGAGTTCCCCGTTCTTGCATATAGGCATACCAGGCTCCATAGCCATTGGGCGATCGCCCATAGGTTGAGCCTTGCAGTAGACGGCTAGAGCGGGGCGCAAAAAACAGCGTAATCGCAATTAGAACCAGCGCCACGCCTACCCACAGCCGATACTTCTTAATCATGGCTGAATCTCCTGATACGCCTGCCAACAGCGTTCAAACGTGTCTGACGAGACGACTGCATCGCTAAAGCATAGCTGCTCATGGGTGCGAATCAGCGTTTGATAAGGTTGAGGCTTGTTGAGCGTTTGCACCAGCCGCAGGTATTCACCATCGGTGCGGCTTGCCTGCTGCGGAGCCAGATCTTTGTCGCTCAGGTGTTGCAGCATGGACATGTAGAGACAGCGGCAGGCTTCGCGGTAGTCTCCTTGTCGCTGGGCAGTGCGCGATCGCCCCAGCCATTCTACGATAGCTAGCTTTTGCGGTTGGGGGGTAGTGGTTGGAAGGGGCGATCGCCTCCGTTGCACAGCAGGATAGAGATAGGGGCTGAGCAGCTTGTAGAGTTGCCATCCTGCCCAGCTAACCAGGGCAATCACGAGCAGCCAAAACAGTCCATCCAGCAACCACTCAGGCAATGCCCAATCCAACGCCCGATCACGATTGGAATCATCCCCAAGCAGCAGTCGTTCAACAAATTCGTTAATCCGCTGCTGCACCTGCTGGATTTGCCAACCCGGGCTAGTCTGTTGAAATTTACCCGCTGCTTCAGTTCCGTTTGCTCCAACCATGCGGTTATTCATAAATGAGGATATTACGAAGAGCTTCTAAAGTTTAAGGATGTTTGCGATGATAGATATTTTGTGTAGTTACTCATCGAGAATCTACTACTATAGACGGAGTAAAGATAAATGATTTCGACTCATCTTTCATTAGCTACGGTTGCGCTGAGATGGATCTATACATCTCACTCATTTTACTTGCCTTGTACCACTTGTTTCGTGCTACTTGCCCTGTGATTGAGCGATCGCCCTCTCTCTACAACTTAACTCACGTCTCTAATCGTTTCCCTACAGGCTATTCCTAAAGACGGCTTTCAAAAGGCTATTAGAAAGCAATTGATAGTCCGTTTTCTTGGCACTTCTCTAGTTCATTTCAGCCGCAACATTCACAACTGTTCAATATTTCAATCAAAGCGAATGAAAACAAGCCAGCCTCACGAGAAAGCGGCGAGGCCTGATTCCTTGCAGCGGTATTGTATGTTGAATGAAGCCTATTCTGGTGAGCAAATTCAGGCAGAGATCCAGCAACAGCTTGGTTTTTTCCCACCCTTCTTTGCTCCAGCGATGCAAAATCCTCTGGTACTACAAAGCCTTTGCCAGCAAGTTCTTCAAGGTTACATTAACAATCCACTGCCCAATTTATTTAAGGAGAAACTTTCTGCTTATTTGTCTCGCTTCTGTGCGGTTCCGTACTGCATGATTTGCCACAGTTGCTCTCTTTACAGTTTGGGAATGCAGTCGCGCCAAATCTTAGAACTGCTAGAAGCATCTCCCCCTACTGAAACAGAAGTTAATCGGCATCTAGAGTTTTTGGAAAAGCAGACAAATCTGTTAGTGTTTCCAGAGCCAGATTCTGATTTAGAAACTAGTTTGTTGAACTGTGCAATTTTTATCGCATTGCAGGATAATCGGGCTGACTATTATCGAACTGAGCTACGTCGCCTGTTAGGAACAACGCTTTATCAATATCTAATTCTTTTTATTGCCTTTATTAAAACCTGTCACATTTGGATGGAGGCTAATCCAGAAATTGCCTACGAGTCAGATCAACGAGTCCAGAAGTATTTTCATGATTTGACTGAAGACGAACCCGCACTATCTGACTTTTTTATTAACTATTGGGAACGGGTACAGCGCGATCGCCAAACCTGGGCAGAACAGCAGGCGGCGATCGCCGAACGCAAGCGCACCGAAACGCTGATGCGAAATATGGCCGTCGAAAATTTACGCCTGGCCCGCATCATCGCTGCCACTTCAGAAGGCATCCTGATTACCGATCCCAATCAGCCTGATAATCCAATTGTTTACGCAAATCCAGCCTTCTCTCGAATTACGGGCTACCAACCAGAGGAAATCATTGGGCGCAACTGTCGCTTCTTGCAGGGAGCAGAAACTGACCCTGAAGCTGTTGCTCAACTGAGACGGGCAATTCAGCAGCGGCGAGAAATTAGAACGACCCTACTAAACTACCGCAAAGACGGACAGCCCTTTTGGAACGAGCTAAAAATTTCTCCTGTTCTATCAGAAGCAGGTGAACTGATCTATTTCGTCGGGTTCCAAACGGATGTAACCGAGCAAAAACAATCAGAGCAAAAAATTTGTGAACAGGCTGCCTTACTCGATGTCGCGACAGACGCAATCTTTGTCCGTGACTTAAATCATCAAATCCTGTTTTGGAGCAAAGGCGCAGAGCGGCTGTATGGCTGGAAGGCAGAGGAAGTCCTGAAGCAAAATGTAGTCGAGTTAATTAATCCAGTGGCTACGCCTCAACTCACGGCTGCCCTTGAAACCATTGTTGCTCAAGGGGAGTGGCAGGGTGAGCTACAGCAAGCGACTCAAAGCGGCAGAGCCATCATGGTTGAAAGCCGCTGGACCCTGATGCGTGGTTCGTCTGGGTTGCCCAGGGCAATTTTGGTTGTCAATACCGATATCACTGAGAAAAAACAGCTTGAAGCACAGTTCTTGCGGGCCCAGCGGATGGAGAGCATCGGCACTCTGGCTAGCGGCATTGCTCACGATCTCAACAATGAGTTAACTCCAATTTTAGCATCAGCACAACTGCTGCTCATGCATCCCAAAATTCACGAGAAAAAGCGGCAGCAGTTGTTAGAAAATATTCAAAATAGCGCCAAACGAGGAGCAACTTTAATCAAGCAAGTTCTCTCTTTTGCAAGAGGGGTAGAAGGCAAGCGAACGGTGCTGCAAATTCGACATTTAGTATCAGAAATTCGGCAAATTGTTCAGGAAACCTTTCCAAAATCGATTGAAGTTCATTTAGATTTGCCAAATGATTTGTGGCTAGTTTCTGGAGACGCAACGCAACTCCACCAAGTGTTGATGAATCTCTGTGTAAATGCCCGTGATGCTATGCCAGAGGGCGGAACATTGAGCCTGAGCGCAGCAAATTTATGGATTGATGAGAACTATACGCGAATGAATCTAGATGCTCATGTCGGCGCGTATGTCATGATTTCTGTCGCGGATACAGGAATGGGCATTCCACCAGAGGCGCTAGACCGAATTTTTGAACCCTTCTTCACGACAAAAGAGGTAGGCAAAGGAACAGGGTTAGGACTCTCAACCGTGCTTGGAATTGTTAAAAGTCACAGTGGTTTTGTGGAAGTTTTGAGTTCAGTTAACAGCGGTACTCAGTTCAAAGTTTACATTCCCGCAGTGCAGGCAGTTGAAACGCTGCCAGCGGAGGAGGAGGAACTGGTGTCTGGTGAAGGTGAGTTGATTTTGGTTGTGGATGATGAGGCTTCCATTCGTGAGGTCAATCAGGTGTCGCTGGAAAGCCACAACTATCGCGTATTGACCGCCTGTGATGGGATTGAGGCGATCGCCCACTACGTCCAGCACAAAAATGAGATTGATCTGGTGTTAATCGACATGATGATGCCTTCAATGGACGGCATGACCGCAATTCGCACACTGAATAAAATTGACCCGCAGGTGAAGATCGTTGCAGTCAGCGGACTTTTGTCTAACACTCAAATTCCTGAACCTGTTAACTCTAATATTCAAGCATTTCTGCCCAAGCCCTACACCGCAAGGGAACTGGTGAAAACGATTCATCAGGTATTGCAGCAAAAGTGAGTGAGAAGTGAGTGATGCATAACTCCCTTAAACAGGCTTTCGCTGTCGAAGATAGAATAACAGCCCGATAAACAGTCCAGTCCCAACGATATATTTTAGTAAATCAGGAATGCCTGGGTTGGGTGAGAAAAAACCTTCAATGAATCCGGCAATTACCAGCATCGGCACCACGCCAAAAATCAATTCGGCGGCTTGCTGAGCATAAAGCTTGAGTGCGTCAATCCGATGATACTTGCCTGGAAACAAAATGCCTCTGGCAAGTAAAAAACCAGCGGCGGCGGCAAGAAAGATAGCGGGAATCTCCAGGGAACCGTGTGGAAAGACAAAAGCCCAAAACGGGTAAGCCAGATTGTTTTGCCCCACCAGAGCGGCGATCGCCCCAATCAGCGTTCCGTTTAGCAGCAGAATGTAGGTCGTTAACAGTCCAGCCGTAATGCCACCTGCCAGAGCCGTAAAAGAGACTTGAATATTGTTGACCATAATGCTGGTCGAGGCAAAAGGCTCAATTCCCACAATGGAACCCATCCAGAGTTCCTGGCGATCGCGCACCTGCACAATCAGATCTTGCGGCACAATCAGCGACAGGAAAGTTGGGTCTTGCCACGCCAGCCACCAGCTTACCAACCCCGCAAAAATTGCCAGAAATGTCGCCAGCGCAATATATCCTGCCGATCGCTGCACCGCTGCCGGAAACCCCCAGCGATAAAACTCCAGAATTCCCAGCCACTCCTGCCGCCGCGAACCCTGATAAATTTGAGCATAGCTTCGTGCTGCTAAACTCTGTAAATCTTGCAGCAATAGCTCACCTACATTTTGGCTGCGGGCCCGCGCCAGGTCAGCCGACACCGAGCGATAAAGGCTAGCCAATTCTCGAATTTCGTGCGCTTCAAGCGTCTTTAGCCCTCGCTTCTCAATCTGCTTGAGCAAGGCATCTAGCTGCTTCCAGCTTTTCTCTCGACGGGCAATCCAACGCTGAATGTTCATATTTTTTTACTACTGTTGGAGGCTTGTCTCAGCGTAGCTTAGGATAGCGACAACTTCTGCATTCACCGCCGTATTGATTAATTAAATCCCTGGTAGGCTCATGGCTTCTAACCCTAATCCATATCTGGTACAACCGCTCGACATTGGCAATGTAGTCAGCGCCGGAATTCAGCTTTATCGAACTCACTTTAAGCAATATTTTGGCATTGCCCTGATCGCGACTCTGTGGGCACTGCTGCCTTTTCTGTTAGTCATTCCCATTGTCTTGTTTTACACCGCAGTTCAAACCTATTACGGCACTCTAGGCTTAGTGGTTCCAGCCTGGATTGTTTTGGCAGTTTACTGCTCAGCTAAATATTTTGCGGGTGCAGGAGCGATCGCCCGTCTCGCCTTTGGCACTTTAATCAATCAGCCTGAAAGCCTAGACAGTGCAAAAAGATATGCTAATTCTCGGATATGGGGGTTTTGGAATATTAACTTCTTACTGACTTTAATGTATTTAGGAGTGTATTTTGTGACGGTGGTTGTGTTGCTCATCGTTTTATCTGCAACCGGAATATTCAGTCTCCTCACCAACCCTGACCCTACTACCTTTGCCCTCAATCCAGCACCGCTCATTCTCGCTGGCTTGTTTACGCTACTTCTCTTGCTAGCAATGGTAGTTATTTTCATCTGGCTCGGTTCTCGATTTGCAGTTGCCGATTTGCCACTGGCCACCGAAACCGGATCGAATGCAACCCAATCTCTGGGGCGCAGTTGGAATTTGACCTATAAAAGCGCATGGCGAATTGCTCTAATTCTCTTCATCACGTTTCTAATTACCATTCCGCTACAAGCCCTGGCTCAAATATTGGTCAGTACCTTTAACGCAATCATAGCCGTCTCATTTCCGCAAGATTCTCCTACCTTTGCTTTACTATCCTTCTCAGTGGGTTACATTTTGGGACTGGTTGCAGGCGTAGTCGTGCTACCCCTCTGGCAGTCCATCAAAGCCGTAATCTACAGCGATTTGCGTAGCCGCCGAGAGGGACTGGGCTTAAAGTTACGCGATTCATAACAACTTCTGTACTTACCTGTTACTCACCTGTTGAACAAGGGGCTTAAGCCCCTTGTTAGCGCAGAGCTTAACTTGATTGAAATGAACAACTGCCCACACAGGACTACGCGCCATGCGCCTCTTCAACCGAATTACGCTTTTAACCCCAGAGAGTGTAGAACTGGAGTTTACACTAGCAGGAATTGGCAGCAGAGCCTTAGCATTGCTAATTGACTATCACATCGTCGCCTTTACCCTGATTGTCTTCTGGCTGCTTCTAACATTTGTTGCTGGGCAACTGTTGGATTACCTGGACGCATTGAGCGTAAATTATGGTGATTTACCCGTTTGGCTATTGGCGATCGCCATTCTCGTCACCTTTACGATCGCCACTGGCTACTTTGTCTTCTTTGAAGTCACCTGGCAGGGACAAACTATCGGCAAACGGTTTGCCAAGATTCGGGTGATTCGAGACGATGGTAGACCTATCGGCTTACCTCAGGCAGCGTTACGCGCTCTGCTGCGCCCCATTGATGACATCCTGTTTATCGGTGCATTCTTTATCCTTTTGGGGAAGAAGGAAAAGCGAATTGGTGACTGGGTTGCAGGAACGCTGGTGGTGCAAGAAGTCCGACCCGTTGTTAAGGCAGCGATCGCCATTTCCCAAGCATCAGAAAATCTCGCTGCCGAATTACCTCAAACCACCCATCTCTCAAAACTGTTGCCCGATGACTTTGCGGTGATTCGAGAATATCTTCAGCGCCGAAACTTCATGGAACACAATGCCAAAAGTGAGTTGAGCTTGCAGCTAGCACGACAAGCCAGAAACCTGATCAGCCTGGAAACCATTCCTCAAGGACTCACTTCAGATGAGTTTTTGGAAGCAGTTTATTTGGCATATCAGAAGCAAGGGGGAGGGGGAAGGGGAAGGGATGAGGGATGAGGGATGACTCGTTCCCAAGCTTCAGCTTGGGAACCAGGCAAACAGAACTGACTCACCTCCTGTAGAACAAGGGGCTTAAGCCCCTTGTTAGCGTGGCGATCGCTTGATTTACGTCCGGTCTGCGTAAGTCCTGGCAAAGCTGGAGCTTCCCAACACACAGCCACTTCGAGCCGGAAGCCCTAGAGAGATGCCTTGCTCTGATGGATAGATTTCGGCGTTTCCATAAAGCACCTGAAGGGAGTCAGATGATAAGTTAGCTTCGGCGATCGCCAAATTAACTTTTGCAGGAGTCGTTCCGGCGTTGACTGCAACGATTACCGATGTGTCAGGAAGCGATCGCCCAAACACATACACCAGTCCTTCAGTGAGCAAAACCTGGTAGGAACCTGTCCGCAATGCCGGATAGCGGTGGCGCAAAGCAACTAACTCCCGGTGGCACTTGAGCAAGTCTAGATTCCAGTTTGCCTCAAGGGGAAAGCTGCGACGAGAATCAGGGTCAATGCCACCGGGTAAGCCCACCTCATCGCCATAGTAAATGCTCGGTGCCCCCGGAAAGGTCAGCAGCAGCAAGGATGAGAGCTTCACGCTGGACAAATCACCCCCTGCAATGGTCATCAGTCGCGCCGTATCGTGGCTAGCCAGCAGATTAAGCTGAGTTAGTTGAATTTCCCAGGGATAAAGCTGAAGCAACTCCTGAATCTTGGCGGCATAGCCAGAGGCATCCAGCGGTGGGTAGGGGTAATAGTTGGGCGACTCGACATATTGCCGCTGGACGCGATCGCCTGCTGCAAAGGCGATCGTCGGGCCCGTAAACAAATAGTTCATCACGCCATCAAACTGCGTCCCATCTAACCACTGACGAGAATCTCCCCACACTTCACCTACAATGTAGGCTTCAGGGTTGACGGCCTTGACGCGAGTGCGAAACTCTTGCCAAAAGCCTGGGGTCTTAATCTCAAACGGGACATCCAAGCGCCAGCCATCAATGCCAAACTTGAGCCAGTGTTCGGCAATCTCTATGATGTACTCTTTGACAGCCGGATTGTCATGGTTAAACACAGGCAGCGCTCGGTTGCCAACCCAGCCTTCATAGTTGGCAGGGCGATCGCCATCATAGGGAGCCAGCGGCCAGCTCGTCACCTTAAACCAGTCTAGCCAGGGTGAATAGGGTCCATTCTCCAAAATGTCATTAAAAAAGAAAAACCCACGACTGGCATGATTAAACACACCGTCCAAAACCACTCGGATATTACGCTCATGGGCTTTTTCTAGCAAAGTTTTGAGTGCCAAGTTACCTCCCAGCAGCGGGTCAACCTGGTAATAGTCATGGGTATGGTAACGGTGATTGCTAGCAGATTGAAAAATCGGGGTAAAGTAAATCGCGTTAACCCCCAAATCCTGCAAATAGTCTAATTGTTCAATCACCCCCCACAAATCGCCGCCCTTATAGCCTTGCAAGGTTGGCTCTGCATCCCAAACTTCCAACGGAACGGTTTCCAGTACCCGTCGTAAAGGCTGAAGCCCTTTGGCAAAGCGATCGGGAAAAATTTGATAGAAAACAGCGTGCTTAACCCAATCTGGAGTTTGAATTTGCATATGTTCAATACCAGCCCTGCACTATCCACTTACGTCACAGCTATCGTACAAAGTCTTTTGCGGTCAGGCAGCGTCCAGGAGGTAGAAACCAGGGATGAGGAATGAGGAATGAAAGACTTGTAGATTCTCCGACGGAGGGACGTACTCGTAAGCAACAAAATCTTTACCCTCCCACCATCCCTTAAACGGGCAACCTGGCTGATTGTCTGTTTAAGGGGATGGTCTGGGCTACAAAGCCAACGACCCTGACCCATGCCCAAGATGTGGATACACAGTAGATTTTGGTAACTGAGTAAAAAAGTGAACTATGCGTAAAATTGCTTTTGAGCTAGAGGTCTATTCCTTTCACATTGACTTTCTCGGTCATGTAAACAATACAGTCTATACCCAGTGGATGGAAATTGGTCGAACAAAACTGTTGGAAGCAGTTGGAATGCCCCTTCACACTATCTTTCAACAGGGATTTGCGCCCGTGTTGGTGCAAACAAATATTACCTATAAGTCACCATTGCTGCTGGGCGATCGCGTTCACATGGAACTGTGGCTGTCTGAACTGCGAAATGCTTCTGCGATCATTCAGTTTCACTTTTTTAATCAACACAAAACGCTAGCGGCTGAGGGACAGCAAAAAGGATTGTTCGTCGATCGGCAAACCATGCGCCCTCGGAGGCTTCAGCCAGAGGAGCGAGCCTTATTTCTGCCCTATCTCATCCAGATTTCGTAGGATACGTTAGCGGTAGCATAACGCATCACTCACCCACGGGTTGCCTAGAGCGATCGCCAAAGATACATAAAACATTTGCCAATCATCTTCAATCAGTTACAATACACAGAAAATGTGTCTTAGAAACTGTAAACTGGCTTTTTGGACTTCTGATTCTTATGCCTTCCTTTCAAGATTGACCTAGAGAAGCTAATAGCCCCATACGTCACTATTGCCTTTCATTCGTTGATCTCAATTTTTTCAGTTTATGAAATTCCTCACAATCACAACATTATCTTTCCTGTCTTTAACTACACTCACTGCTCCTACACTCAGCCATTCTCCGCTCCGCTCAGTCATATTAGACTCGGCTACGTTTGACTCAGTTAATCAAGATCGATTGATTGCGGATATCACTGTACGAGATCGTTCAGATTTGGTGAGTATTGAGGAACAGGGTTCTCTTTCTCCTGGCACTTATCAAAGCCATATATTTCAAGGAGTGGAGGGTGAGGATATTGACATTGAAGTTACAGGTAGACAATTTCGCCCTCTAATAGAGCTTTACGACGCAGATGGTCAACTGGTTGGCAGTAGCGAAGCGGCACGTAGAGTTGCTGTAATTGAGCTTGACCTTCCTACAACCGGACAATATACGTTGGTAGTTAAAGGGACACAGGGGAATGACGGAGGTGACTATCAGTTAGTGGTCGAAGGATACGATATTAGAATGCCATCTGCTTCTAGCCCATCTAATTAAACACAAAGCAAAGGTTTACTACAGCCGCAGTATGCCTACTGCAAAGGCTCTGCCTCCGGTTACAGTTGGAGGAGGCAGAGCCTCTAGAATTACGCTCTCAGCTAAAAGCTAGGAACGAGCAAGATATCGCCTAACCCTACACCGGAATCGCCTCTGGAATTGAAGCTGGTGATTTGACCTGTGCCAGCAGATCGTGTAGCTCTGTACCCTCAATCACTTCCGTATCGAGCAGCTTAGTGGCGATCGCCTCCAGTAATTCCCGATTTTGGTCAAGGATATCGAGCGCGTGTTGGTGAGCACTTTCTACAATTTCCTTTACCTCACGGTCGATCGCTTCGGCGGTTTGCTCACTCACGGCACGACGAGGATTTGGAGCGCCATTATCCAAAAACATTCCCTGTTGGCGCTCATAGGCAAGCCCCAATACTTTGCTCATACCGTAAGTCATCACCATTCGCTCTGCCAGGTCGGTAGCGCGTT
>JAAUTN010000418.1 GCA_012031415.1 Leptolyngbyaceae cyanobacterium SM1_4_3
TTCGCCAGTCGTTAGCCCCCAGCCCCCAGCCCCTTCTCATGCACCACGCTTCCATTCGCACGGCAGATATCTACAAAGCGATCGCCTTCTACGAACTACTGGGCTTCACTGTCTGTGAGCGATTCACCGCAGGCATCACGCTAGCTTGCTGGATGGAAGGGTTAAACGGTCGGATTGAGCTATTGCAGGTGCCTCGTCCTCGTCCCGCTGCGGATGCGTTTGAGGATGAGCATTACACAGGCTACTATCACCTTTCCTTTGACCTGACCAAAACGGTTGACGACTTGCCTCAGTGGTTAGAAGCTTTGCAAGCCAAATTCTCAGAAGCGTCTCAGGAATCTGAACAAGTTCAGCCTTTGAAGGTCTTGCTTAAACCGATGCAGCAAATGATTGGCGATCGCGTCTACGAAGTTACATTCATCGCCGATGCAGATGGCTTGCCGCTGGAGTTTATTAGAAGGATGAGGGATGAAAGATGAGGGATGAAGGAGCCTTGCTAATCAAAACTTTGCTGCTGATTGCTTGTCTTAACCAGTCTTCGTACTGCCAAATCAGGATCAAGTTGGTTTACCAGTGCTTCTCTTAGCCTGGATGCCACTTCATCCCCCATCCCTCATCCTTCAGCTATTTGCTTCTGGAGCGCAGTATGGCGGATATTTTTATTTCCTATTCCCGTAAGGACAAAGAATTTGTTTGCACACTGCATCAGGCTTTAAGTCAGAGCCAGCGAGATGCCTGGGTGGATTGGGAGGATATTCCGGTCACCGCTGAATGGTGGAAGGAAATTGAAGCTGGAATTGAGGGAGCCGATACCTTCATTTTTGTGATTAGTCCCGATTCGGTTGCTTCAAAGGTTTGCTATCAGGAAATTGAACACGCTGCCAAGCTGAATAAGCGCCTGTTTCCTATAGTCCGGCGAGAGGGATTTGCCATTGAGCAGGTACATGAAGCGCTACAGCGGCACAACTGGCTATTTTTTCGCCCAGAGGATGACTTTGACCAGGCCTTTGAGATGCTCTGCCTCAGTTTCAGTGGCAGCCGTGTAAATGGCTCTAAGGTCAGCGGCAACGGCTTTACGGTCTTTGTAGGAAACGTAACTGAGGAAGTTTCGCACCATGTGGACGATACAGAGCTGCACAATCGTTTGGGGAAATACTGTTTCAATGGCTTCTGGAAATCCGGTTAGTCCATCGACACAGGCAATGAAGAGGTCTTTAACCCCCCGATTCTCCGGGCTAATCGCCCAAGTCAGTTTCAACTGACTAAAGCGTTATGGAAAACTTGTTTCAACCCGTTTCAACGGGTTTTAGCTTTGAGCCTGAGATTGATCTCAAGGCTCCAATATAAGACTTCTCGCACTGAATGCAAGACTTCTGTTAACCCAGACAGTAGTCACAAAAGAACCAAACTGCTACCCATTTGTTGAATTCCTATAGCCGTTCATTGAATTCCTATAGCCGTTCATTGAATTCCTATGCCCGTTCATTGAAATTGCACAGCCGTTCATTGAATTCCTATGCCCGTTCGTTGAAATTGCACAGCCGTTCCTTGAATTCCCATACCCGTTTGTTGAATTTGCAAACCCAATTATCGAATTTATAGTGTCTTGCAGATAAATGAGTGGGGGCGAACGGTCGTTCGCCCCCACAGGAATTTGTGTTCTATGCAATTGAAGACTTCTGTAGGTAGGCTACGTTCTTAATCTGTGCAAGTGGCTATTGCTTTGGGGGGTGAAATCCCCCAAAGCGATTTCTTTGATTCGCGCAGCTTTAGCGCCCACCCACAACAACATTTTTGATCCGAACATGAGGCCCGCCAACGCTGACGGGTAGAGGAGACTGTCCGCCTTTGCCGCAGCCACCATTGGTGTAAACAGAATCGCTGCCGATCGCCTCAATATCTTTCAATGTCTGGAAAACATTGCCGCTGAGGGTGACATCGCTCACAGGTTCAGCGACTTTGCCCTCCCGAATCATGTAGCCTTCAGCCGCCGCAAAGGTAAACATCTCACCATTGGTTTGTCCGCCTAACATCCGAACGGCGTAGACTCCTTCCTCAATGTCGCCGATCATGTCCTCAAAGAGGCGATCGCCCGGTTCAATGCCAGTATTGGTCATTCGCACGATGGGTGGATGGGTTGCATTCATTGCCCGTGCGTTGCCCGTCGGCTGCTCGTGCATCTTACCTGCGGTTTCCCGGTTGTGTAAGCGCTGGGTCAACACGCCATCTTTGATCAGATACTTGCGCTGCGCCGGAACGCCCTCATCGTCATACTTTAAGGAACCGGGTAGATCAGGCATGGTGGCATCATCCACGACATTCAGTTGAGGAATGCCAAGCGGTTTGCCAACAACCAGCAATTCCTGCATTCTAGGATTCTCGTAAACAAAATCTGCCTCCGAGAGATGCCCAAAGGCCTCGTGGATGAACACGCCTGCCAGGTATGGGTCAAGCAAAACGGTGTACTGTCCGCCTTTTACCGAAGTTGCGTCAAGCTGACCGATCGCCCGCTTTGCTGCACCGTGAACCCGTTCCTCTGCACCCAGCAGCACGTTGTAGTCAGAGCGAGAGTGAATTGACTCAAACCCCTGACGCACCACGCCGCCTTCACCCCTGGCAATCACGCCAAATCTGCCAGAGACATCTAGCCTTTCTTGAGCAATGCAGGTGCCTAGAGAGTTAACGAAATAGGTGGTGTTGAAGCGATCGCTATATCCTGCCATTGTCGTTTGAATGCGCGGGTCAGTATCCAGCAGCAGTTGGTTGTAGCGCTCAACCAGTTGCCGCTTTTCTTCTAACGAAATGCCTCTAGGATCTCTGCCAAACTGCACGGAAACGTAATCCTGAATGGGTTCTACAGGGGCTAGCTGTGTGGTTTCGCTGCCGACCAGGTGAGCCTGGGCGATCGCCTCTTCGATTCGTCCCTTTAGCTCAGATAGCCCGTTAAACGTGACAAACTCCAGCCTCCCTTGTGACAGGCACGGATGCCACCCGCCAAAGTAAAGCTGCGGTCTACCGCATCCAACTGTGCCCCGCGATAGGAAATGATGCTAGCTTCGCCCTGCTCTAGCCGAATCTCTAAGTAATCGACGCGATCGCGATAAGGCGTAATCGTATCTAGCAGACGGTCTTGCATAGAAGAAATAGAAGTAACCACACGCTTGCTCTCCGACTCAATTCGTTCAGACTTCCTTCAGTCTAAAACCTGTCCAAAGATTCTGACGACTCTGACTGACCTAAACGGAATGCTATAGTAGCTTGCGGATTTGTCTCTCCACAAACAGCGTGAAGCGAGTGCAGCAGGAAGATGACAGATGGATGTTTCTGAGCTAGTTCCCATCCTGATTATTCTGCTACTAGTTGCGACAGGGGTCGCTCTAGTGACGCGGCGAATGCGGGTTTCCTATGTGACCGGGTTGGTGTTAGCGGGGTTAGCCATTACCGAGCTACTGCCTGAGCGGGTTGGACTAGATCCAGCTTTAGTATTAAACCTGTTCCTACCCATTTTGATCTTTGATGCCGCGATTAACACAGATGTTAGCCGTCTCCGGATTACGGTCAAACCGATCGCCCTGCTAGCGGGCCCAGGAATTGTGCTGGCTTCTGGCATCACTGCTGTGCTGCTCAAGTTTGGGTTGGGGCTGGACTGGCTCGCAGCGCTGTTTGCGGGCGTAATTCTGGCGATTACAGATACAGTTTCGGTGATTGCGGTATTCAAGGAAGTCGCGGTTCCTTCTCGCCTGTCTACGATTGTCGAAGGAGAGAGTTTATTTAATGATGGGGTTGCTTTAGTCCTGTTTGGGCTGATTGCTAGCGTCTACACAGAAGGCTCAATTACCTTTTTAGATAGTTTGCAGCAGCTATTTGTGGTGATTGTAGGCGGCGCTTTAATTGGGTTGGGGTTAGGCTATCTCAGCATTGAGCTATTTCGTCAGTCAGATGATGCGCTCAGCGACATTTTACTGACGGTGGCGGTGGCGTTGGGCGCTTTTCAAGCGGGGCAGTTTCTAGGCGTGTCGGGGGCGGTGGCGGTGGTCGCAGCGGGTTTGGTTGTAGGGAATTTGGGCCTTGCTCGTAATGCCTCTGCCTCTACCAAGCTAACGCTGCTAAGCTTTTGGGAATATGCCAGCTTTGGCGTGAACACGTTTATTTTTTTGCTGATTGGGCTGGAGGTCGATCTGATTACGCTGTGGCGATCGCTTCCTTCTGTGTTGTTGGCGATCGCCATCTGCCAAATCGGTCGGGCGCTTTCGGTCTACCCTCTGTTAGCCCTGCTGCGCTTTTTCGATCGCCCCATTCCGCTCCGCTGGCAGCACGTCTTGTTTCTAGGAAACATCAAAGGCTCGCTGTCAATGGCGCTGGCGTTGAGCATTCCGCTGGGACTGCCGGGGCGAGAAGGAATTGTGGCACTGGTGTTTGGAGCAGTGCTAGTTTCTCTGGTGGGGCAGGGCTTGAGCCTTCCCTGGATGGTGAAGCGGCTGCGAATAGCCGATGTTTCTGACACTAATCAGCAAATTGAACAGCTACAGATTCAACTGATTGCCTCAAAAGCGGCTCAGGATGAACTGGACAGTTTACTCAAGTCAGGCGTTTTACCGAAAGCGGTTTATGAAGAAATGCGGGCAGCATATCAGGCTAGAGTCGCTAGTTCTGAACGGGTGCTGCGTGATCTGTATAGTCAACGAATTGGGCGTGGGAATGCAGGGGGCGATCGCACCAAGTTAGATGCCATTCGGCGGCGTTTGCTCTTGGCAGAAAAGGGGGCTGTCAACGATGCCCTTCGCAAACGCATTCTCTCTGAAGACCTGGTGCAAACCTACGTCAGAGCGCTTGATGATCAACTTCTAGGGTTGGAAGACGACTAGTGCAAATGCCCATAAAGTCAATCATCTTGTGAACTAAATCGGGCTTAGTCACAACCAGAATGGTTGATCCCGCTTCCAAAATCGTGCTGCCATTTGGAATAATCAAGTCGGCGCAGGAATGACACTGGTAGCCAATCAGCAGTGAGCCAGTCGGAAAGTTTGGATCTTGAGCGACGTGGGCAACCGTGCGTCCCGCAATGTAGCAATCACCCGGAACAGGCAGTTTCAACACTTCTACTTGCCCCTGCTCAAAGTGCATCATCGACTCTACTTGCGGGTATTCGATCGCATTCGCCATTGTCGTCACCGCCAGATCGATCGTGCTGATGACATGATTCGCCCCGGCGATGCGATAGGGTTCAAAGAAGTCCCGTTCGTTCATTCGCACAACGATGTGAGGCACCCCATAATGTTTGGAGAGCGTCACCATCGCTAGATTCAGAGCATCGCTGCCAAGCGTCGCGGCAACCGCATCGGCTTTGCGAATTCCGGCTTCTAGCAAAACCGCAGTGCTAACGGCACTCCCTTCAAAAGCCATCACACCCACCTTCTCACGGGCATATTGACAGGCAAGGAAATCGGTGTCAATGATGGCAACGGTGTGCCCCATTTCTAATAGGTTTTGGGCCAGACGCAATCCCATCATGCCTGCACCACCAATTAGAACATACATGACTCATTCTCCGGGTTTGCTTAGAATCCTGTCCAACATAGGCGAAGATAAACTTCTTGTCTATCCCAACCTACGTGCTAAAACCATAGCCTCGGTTAGCATAGAATTTAAGGTCTACAAAATTAGCTTTAGGAGAAGGCGATCGCTATGGGGATGACCCTAACTGAAAAGATTTTGGCGCGGGCTTCTGGTCGGTCTGAGGTTAAGCCTGGGGGAAAACATTTGGGTGAATGTTGACCTGCTGATGACCCATGACGTTTGTGGCCCAGGCACAATTGGCGTGTTTAAGCGCGAGTTTGGA
>JAAUTN010000419.1 GCA_012031415.1 Leptolyngbyaceae cyanobacterium SM1_4_3
GCAATTCTGTAGAGTGCGTCTTCACGAGCGGCGGCGGTGGGGGCGCAAAGGTGGAAGCTGACTTGGGTACGGATGTACTCTTTGCTGTATTCGGTCTGTTGGTCTGGTTGGTGCATGATTTAAAGGCCTTGGTTATGTACGTAATCAGGGCTGAAAAAACCGGGGTAGGTGGCCCCCTACCCCGGTAAAAGAATTAAGGTTTAGTTGTCACCTCCTTTTGACACGTGCTGGGTGTGCTGCGACGCACCCAGCCTTTAGTTTTGACGTGCATTTCCTTCAAAAGCCTCGATCAACTCCTCAAGAGTGCAGTTAAGGAATTCCATCAACTGTTTAACCTCAGAAAAGCTAAGTTGAGGCTTGGTTTTACGCCGTTCCCAGTCACTAATAGTCGTGACCTTCTTCCCAAGTGCTTCTGCCACTTGGCGTTGAGTCTTTTTTGCACGTTTTCTCAGGCTCACAGGCGTTAATGGTTCATCTCCTTCTGACATAGTATTACTTTTAACGGTACCGTTGCAACGGAACCTTTAAGAAGGAACCGTGAACACGGGATCTACACGAAACAACATCAGTGCGGGGTTCGACTGGTCATCTTTACCCCGCACTGACCTAATCATCGGGCTTTGCTGCATCCAAGCGAAACTCTTGCTCTGTCTCCCTGCGAAATCACCCGCTAGGGTGTATCGCCATGACCACCTAGCCAACCAAAAAGCGCTCCATCCAGGGAGCGCTCGTTCATTCAGTTAAGGAAAGACATGATTATCACTAGAATCAGCCCTCAGACCCTCTCTCCCCATCCCGTCTCATCAAGTAGTCCATGATGCGGTCAATCCGCTCCAGTGCTGCGTTGTTGCTTGCCTGAGTCTGCTCAAACCGCTGTCTGTCCTCATCAAACGCCCGTGCTAGCTCCATCTGAGCATTTGCCAATCGCTCAACCGCTAGCATCGTTCTCTGAAGCTGTTGCCGATTCTCTAGAATCGCAGCCGTGTTTTGCTGAATCGCGATCGCGTTTTCAGCCGTCCGTTCTGCGGTTGACCGCAAGATAGCCTCTATTTGGTCTAAGCGACTCTCACCCGCCCCGCTTGAATTCGTCATTTTTACCTCTGTCCATCCTCTACATCCATTCTCCAATGAACAGCCAATCCGTAAAATTGCTTCACTTGCGTAATTTCTCGGTATCCCTGTGTGAGAACACTTCTAAAATGTTAAGCAGTTCTAGAACGCACTTCTAAAGAGGGGGGCTAGGCGGCGATAGCAGCGCTGCCTAGCCCTCTTTGCATTAGCCCCCTCGTTTTCCACCGGAAACATCAAGATGACACCTCCAAACAAGGGGACTAACCCCTCTATATTCGCATTCTCCCTAAATTTGTCACTGTCAGAATTGACGCAAATTATGACAGTTGGACTAGCTTTGCCATCGCTGCTTTAGCGCGGTGGCTTTTTTCGTGCCAATCAGGAGCCTACCTATGGAATCTACCGAATATAACTACATCAACCCTGAACAGATTGCAGCATTTGAGAACACGATCGCTGCCTTCATCGAAAAGAGCTTGATTGAAGCACCGCTGCATCACGTCAGCGACGAAAAAATTATGGCCATGGCAATAGCCCTTGACCGCGTTGCCCAAAAGCATCGTGACTTTGTGGCACAGAGAACCCAGGGAGAGGAACTCAGCACTGATTTTTATCCTCCCCACCCTGACGCACTTCCTCCACAACTCTAGCCAAGCGCTCAACTGCCTGAAGCGTTTGCCGCAACTGATGGTTGTTTTGGATCACCGCTTCGGCGATCGCCTCTACCAGCAGCGCTAAATCTTTCGGTTGGTGCTGTGGGGGGTGGCGACTCCTTGCGAGTATCTCTTCGCGATCGACCTCATCCTCCACTTCCTACCCCCGACTTCCGTTGGAAATTCCACACTATGCAGACTCAGAAATGCAGATTAAGCAACCTGCAACGACTGATGGGGAAAGGTTTTTGGCTCTGGCAATGGTTTTCCTTCTTCCTGGTAAGTCTCAACCAAAAGCTCAAGCACCTCCACCGCATTTTTGGCGGCTTCCTCATAGGTAGAGCCATCAGCGCACGGCTGCATCACCCCATCAGCAAAATCAGGCAACGTCACAACGAAGCAATCATCCTCATCCGACCACTGAATCAAAATGCCGTATCGAGACTTCATTCCTCCGTTCCCTCCATCTCCTCAAGTTGCCTCAAAGCCTCCTCCACCTGCTTTTCCAAGTATGGAGGAGCATCATCACCGTCCTTTCTAGCGATAACAATCCGCCTTGCCAGTCGCGGATGTGACCAAACCTGGTGGCTCCCCTTGCCCGGTCTCCGCTCAAACCCCGACTTAGCCAGCATCGACCTTATCTCCCTAATCTTCTTTGGCATCTTCCCCCATTATGCTCTGTCCCCCTTCTGTCAACCTTTTACCCATTCTCCGATGAACGACTCCGACCTCTACCAACGCTTAGCCAGGGCAGAAAACCAGATTCAAGCCCTCAACCGCTCTCTGCTGATTGCATACAATCTCCTACGTCATTTCAGCCTGCAACTGCCAGACCAGGCGACAGGCATCCATGACCGCACCCTGATCAACAGCCAAATTCAAACCCTTGAAACCTTGAAGCCCAGAACAAAAAGGTAGACGCATCCATGTTCAAAATTCAAGACCACCTCGAATTTGATGACAAGGGCAGAGCCGTCTGCCCTTGCTGTGCCTCTAAAGGCAAAACGAGAGATCGAACCCTCTCCATTGTCCCTGGTACAGGTGGAGCTTACAAATGTCATCGCAACTGCCGCACTGATGACATTAGAGCCGCGTTGGGCGTTGCCAAGCCACAGATGCTCTCTCAGGCTCAGATCAAGTCTCCACCCTCCAAATCCGTCAGCGTGCCACCTCAAAAAGTCAAAGAAGCCCATCAGCGGCTGATTGAGTCAGACGGACCCGCTAAGCAATGGCTCAACGAGCGAGGCATCACAGACGAAATGATTGCTCGTTATCAACTGGGCATCACCCGCTCAAAGATTGGCGATCGCCACTTGCCCTCGATTACGATTCCGCTGCCCAACGCCGACGGCACCGCCTACTACCAAAAGAAAAGAGTCATGCCCTGGCTGCCAGAGTCAGAGCAGCCGCCAGAATACAAAAAGTGGTCACAATATGGCATTCCTTCAATGGTCTGGTTTACCTGGCTGCCAGCAGAGGCAAAGGAAACCTGGCTGTGTGAAGGCGAATGGGATGCAATTTTGTTGGGTTGGATGCTCCGAAAAGCAGATTCACCCATCGCCGTCGCCAGTTTCACCTGTGGAGCTAGCACCGTACCCCCGACAGAACAACTTCAAAAGCTGCCAGGGCAGGTCACGATTTTTTACGATGGCGATGAAGCAGGCGATAAAGGCTCTCGTAAAGTTGCGCTCGCACTGGGTGATGGCGCTCGAATTGCTCAAGTACCGAGGGCTGATGATTGTCAGATCAGCGGGTGGGATGTTTCAGATGCCATTAATGCAGGCTTTACCCTAGCTCAGTTTGCAGCCGCAGCCGCCAACGCCGTCAAGCCAGCATTGGAACCCAGAAAAGAGAACCCGCTGCGAGCGCGGCTGGTCAGCAACGATGAACTGATCGCCAGGGCCCCTGACTACGTTGAATGGCTTGTGCCAGACCTGCTCACCACCAATGAGCTATTCGCCCTAGCAGCGCCACCACGCGGTGGTAAGTCCCTTATGGCAATGGCGCTAGCTCGGTGCGTCGCCACCGGAGAGAAATTTCTTGACCGTCCTGTGATGAAAGGGCCAGTGATCTACGTCAACCTGGAAGACTCCGAAGCAAAGATTAAAGAGCGGGAGGAATCTCAGCAATGGGGTGAAGGAGTGCCCGTCTATTGGCTGGATAAGTTCAAGCTGACCGAGATGGAGCATCTCATCGAGCTAATTCAGGAAATACGACCCAAATTGGTCATCCTTGACACTTTGAGTCGTATTCGCTCAGATGCAGTTTCCGAAGGCTCCGCCGAAATGGGGTTAGTGCTAGAACCGCTTCAGGAAGCCGCCAAACAGTTCAACGTCTGCATCCTCCTGATTCACCACACCAAGAAAATCGACGCAGACAACGCCAACACAATCGACATCTTCGACACGATGCGGGGCAGTGGAGCAATTCGGGCAACCTGCCAGGGCGTGTTGATTATTGCCCCAGCCGAAAACAGCTACAGGCTGGTAGCCGAGAACGGGCACGGCAAACACGACCTAAAATCCGGATTGACAGCTTCCGTCTGGAGTGGCAACTGCTGGGCCGGTGGAACCCGGTGATCAACCTTGACCAGCGAGAGCAGGTGTTGAATTACCTGATCAAAGTCAACAGCGCCACAATCGACCAGATTTGGGAAGAGACGCAAATCCCGAAACGCTCTCTGTATAACGTTTTGGCGCGTTTATGCGCGGACGAGTTGGTTCTCAAAACGGGCGAAAGAAAAGCCGCTGTCTACCATAGGCCAATTCAACTAATTCAACAGTTGAATAGCGTGTTGAATAGCTCAAATGCAGACACCAAAAGCGATATAGGCTCTATTCAACAAAAAGATAATTCTTTTTTTCTAGTGATCATTCAAAACCTGATCATTCCATGTTCGCCACGAACATTTTGAATGATCAGGTTTGCTGTCCTCCGGAAAAAGTAGATTTTGTTGAATTGGGGGGTAAACAGCCCCCTAACGCAGACACAGCAAGCGATTCCGCTATTCAACAGCAATTCAACAAACCGCCTTTTGTGGAATTGGAAGCCTCTTTTGAATTGCAACCTGATCATCCGGATGTACATAATGAACATTTTGAAGGTGCGAATGGGCACCTCGGTTTTAGCCCCGGATGCGTCGTCAAAAAACGAGGTAAACGAGGTTGGCGCGGCAAGATCGTCAAGTTGCTCGATGGTAGTAGCTATGTACTGGTTCACTGGAATGGCGATCGCCGTTCCTGTCGTGAACTGCTTGAAAATTTGGAGTTGGTTGAGGAGGGAGGGCAGAATGCCTAAGCCTTCACCCTGGAAAACCACAACAGCCGCAGCCGCAGAGCTAGGAATCCCCGCTCGACGGCTGCGCGACCTGCGGAAGCAGGGGCTATTTAAGCTGGGTAAGCATTACCGAATCGTCAGCGGGCCCCAGGCGGCTAAACCGACCTATCAGTGGCACTGCGATCGGTGTGCATCTGCGCTGGAAGTGCCGATGGAGAAGAGGGGTTAGATGATTGGAGCTTTGGGGCGATCGCTCCTCAGCATCAGCGTCTCATAGTCCCGCTGGTGAACTTCATCCTTGACCCAGTGGTGGTAAATCTCGCTATGCACCTGGTAGCTGTGCCCCATTTGCTGTGCAGCTAACTCGCTGGGTAGCCCAAACTCGATCGTCCTCACTGCCCAACAATGCCGCAAGTTGTAGGGTGAAAACGGGATGCCAATGTTTTTGAAATACTTGGTAACGCTGCGTCCTACTCGCTCATTGGCGCGGTATAGGTCCACATTGGGAAGCTGCACGTTAGCCAAATCAAATTGTTCAAACCACTCTGGGTAGCAAGCCCACACGCGGCGGCTGCCAGTCTTGGTATTCTCCAAAATCGACACGACCTTGCAGCCCTGTTGCAGCAAATCAAAGTCAAGTCGAAACACTTCATGGTTTCTCAGTCCATAGGTTGCCATCATGCCGTAGACCCATCGCCAGGATGAGTTTTTGATGCTCAATCCAATTTCAGCAATAGTGCGATCGTCTGGCAAGTCACGCGGCGACACTCGTTTGGGTAAGTACTTTCCCGCGAGTGGTGATGTGTCGTAATTAAGCTTGGCAAATTCATCACCGACTG
>JAAUTN010000420.1 GCA_012031415.1 Leptolyngbyaceae cyanobacterium SM1_4_3
TCGTCGAACTCGTTAGAGCGAGTGCGAGATGTCACTTTTAACCGCCTATGCTCATCAAGATTTGCCCTTTGAAAAACTGGTGGAGGAACTACAGCCCGTTCGCAGTCTCGGTCAGAATCCACTGTTTCAGGTGTTTTTGCGCTGCAAAATACGCCAATGGAGCAACTGGTGTTACCCGGATTAGTCCTCAGCCCTGTGGAACTGGAAACCAGGACTGCACGATTTGGACTGGAGCTATATGTCTGGAAGTGTAGCGATAACTTTAGAAATCTGTGGGGCAAGGGTTGGCAGCAGTCGGATGGGTTGCGCGGAGTCCTCGTTTACAATACTGATTTATTTGACTCGACAACTATTGCCTCTCTTCGCTATCACTTTCACACGCTGTTAGAGGGAATGGTTGCAAATCCAGAAACTCCTCTTTCTGCACTGCCGTTGTTAACCGATCAGTCCCAGCAGGAATTGCTGCAACGCTGGCACAGCAAATCATCTAGCTATCCTGCAAATGTTTGTATTCAGGAGTTATTTGAAGCACAGGTGAGACAGCAACCCGATGCGATCGCCCTCCGATTCAACGGTCAATTGTTTACCTATCAAACTTTAAACCAGGGCAGCAATCAGCTAGCACGATATCTGCAACGGCGAGGGATCAGGGTTGAAATGCGCGTTGGAATTGGTTTAGAACGTGGGGTAGAAGCGATCGCCGCCATGTTAGCCATCCTCAAAGCAGGCGCAGCCTACGTTCCGCTTGATCCCAGCTATCCTCCAGAACGTCTGCATTTCATGGTGGAGGATGCTGGAATCTCAATCGTTTTAACTCAGGCAGATTGGGCAGAATCATTCCAAACTAACAGCGTAACGGTTGTTTGCCTGGAGCAGGACTGGAATGCGATCGCCCAGGAGTCCGATGAGAACTTGTCTACTGCCTGCACATCCGATCAGCTTGCCTATGTGATCTACACTTCTGGCTCAACCGGAACGCCCAAAGGAGTGATGGTGCCGCACCGAGCCGTCAACCGACTGGTGTGTGAGACAAATTATGTGCAGATCAAAGCGGGCGATCGCATTGCACAAGTGGCAAACCTTGCCTTTGATGCAGCCACCTTTGAGATTTGGGGCGCACTCCTAAATGGGGGACAACTCATCGGAATAGATCGAGAAACCACCCTTTCACCGCCTGACTTTGTGAGTCAATTGCAGCAGCAAAATATTGATATCTTATTTCTCACGACAGCACTCCTCAATCAAACGGTAAGTCAGATTCCAGCTGGTTTTCGCTCCCTCAAATATCTGCTGTTTGGGGGGGAGATGGTGAATGTTGAGCGGGTGCGATCGCTGGTGCAACAGGGCAAACCTCAACACTTAATTCACGTCTATGGCCCCACCGAAAACACAACTTTTTCTACCTGGCATGAGATAGCAGCGGTTCCAGAAAACGCTACCACTATTCCCATTGGACAGGCGATCGCCAACACTCAGGTATACCTTCTGGATGCTCATCTAAAGCCCGTTCCAGCAGGCGTTTGGGGCGAAATCTATTTGGGTGGAGATGGGCTAGCACTGGGATATTTGAATCGCCCAGAGATGACAGCAGAGCGGTTCATGACTGTTAAATTTCCAAGACCAGATGCCCCACCCCAGCAAAAAAGACTCTACAAAACGGGCGATCGCGCCCTCTACCGTGCCGATGGCAATCTTGAGTTTTTGGGACGGACGGACCATCAAATCAAACTTCGTGGGTTTCGGGTGGAGTTGGGAGAGGTTGAGATGGCGATCGCTCACCACTCGGCAGTGCAAACGGCAGTGGTGATTGTGCGTGAGCAAGATGGTTCGCAAGACCGTCAGTTAGTAGCCTATGTGGTGCCCAAAGGTACAGGGAAACTGGCTGAGCGAGAGTTGCGATCGTTCCTCAAGCAGACATTGCCAGACTACATGGTGCCCGCCGCATTTGTGGTAATGGACGCTCTGCCACTCACTCCCAACGGCAAGGTCGATCAAAAGGCACTGCCTCCCCCTGATCTAACCGTGATTGGAGAAGCTCCTGTTTCACCGACTACTTCTCTGGAAGCGTCTCTGGTAGAACTTTGGACTCAACTCCTGGGGCGGCCAGCGGGGATTCACGATCACTTTTTTGAACTGGGAGGACATTCCCTCTTAGCGACGCAGCTAGTCTCACGGATTCGCGATCGCTTTCAGGTAGAATTGCCGCTCCGCAACGTGTTTGAAACTCCGACAATCGCTCAGTTGGCTCAAAAAATTGAGTCACTAAAACACCCCATACTAGAAGGGCAGGAGTTCGCTAACCGCGAAGCTGAACTGGTTTCATCTGGAAATGAGAGAAATGAGAGGGCAGCAGGCAAAGGGCAACAGACAGGCGAAGAAGCTTCTTTGCTTCCCAGTTCCCCTTCCCCAATCCCGCTCTCCTTTGCTCAACAACGGCTATGGTTTCTTTATCAACTCACTCCCAATAGCCCCTTTTACAATGTGCCTGCTGCCATTCGTGTAACTGGAAGGCTGGATCGACCCGCATTGGAGCGATCGCTGCGTGAAATTGTGCGTCGTCATGCAGCCCTTCGCACTACTTTTACAACGTTAAACGGACAGCCTGTTCAAGTTGTTACCCATGGCAACGTTGAGCTGTCGGTCGTGAGTTTACACACCGTCGCTAGCGGTGAGCGAGAACGCATCAGTCAACAGTTGGCTAAAATCGAGGCCCAGCGCCCGTTTAACTTGGCGACCGATCCGCCGTTGCGAATGACGCTGCTGCAATTTGATTCGGCTGAGGCAGTTCTATTGCTGACTCTGCATCACATCGTCGCAGATGGCTGGTCATTGGGGGTTTTTCTTCGAGAACTAGGCTATTTGTATAGCGCATGGGTGGAGGGGCGATCGCCTACTCTTCCTCCCCTACCCGTGCAATACACCGACTTTGCCAACTGGCAGCGCCACTGGTTACAGGGAGAAGTTTTAGAAAAACAACTCACTTACTGGCGCAAAAAATTACACCATTTATCAGTCATAGAGCTGCCCCAAGACCGCCCCCGTCCCGCTGTTCAAACCTATCAAGGTGCAACCTGTTCGCTGCAAATTTCTCCGGCTCTGACTCAAGCGCTAGAAACATTAAGTCAGCAGTCAGGAGTTTCTTTGTTTATGACGTTGCTGGCGGCGTTTCAAACGTTACTCTATCGCTACACCGGACAGGAAGATGTGGCGATCGGTTCTCCCATTGCTAACCGTCATCGCAGTGAGTGGGAAGGGCTGATTGGCTTTTTTGTAAATAGTCTGGTGTTGCGATCGGATCTGTCGGGTAATCCGTCCTTTCGTGAACTGTTGGAACAGGTGCGGACTGTTGCCCTGGAAGCCTACGAGCATCAGGACTTGCCGTTTGAGAAGTTAGTAGAAGAGCTAGACCCCGATCGCGACCTCAGCCGTAATCCGCTGTTTCAGGTTGCCTTTGCGCTACAAAATGCCCCAATGCAGCCGCTAGAACTACCAGGATTAAAGCTGGAGCCTGCGCCCCTGGAGTCGGGCAGCACTCGGTTTGATCTGGAGGTTCACCTGTGGGAACCCAATCACGGACTGCGGAGCGTCTGGCAATCTCAGGCAGGTCTGAGCGGTTTTATTGTGTACAGCACTGACCTGTTTGAGCGGGACAGAATCCAACGTCTGGTTGGACATTTTCAGACCCTTCTGGAAGGTATTGTTGCCAATCCTGATGCCCGATTATTAGAGCTACCTTTACTGACGTTCGCAGAGCAAGAACAGATCGTTGAGTGGAGTCGATCCCCTCTAGCGCCGCTTGAAACCGGGGGAACCAGAGGCTCAATTCCTCCTTTGAAGGGATCAGGGGAATCAGTACAGAATTTCTGCTTCCATCACATCTTTGAGGCACAGGTACAGCTTACTCCAGAGGCGATCGCCCTGGTCTCAGAACGGGAGTCACTCACCTACGCAGAACTCAACCGTCGAGCCGACCTTCTAGCGCAAACCCTACAGCATTTGGGAGTCCAGCCCGATACTTTGGTTGGTTTATGTGTCGATCGGGCTGACATGGTGATTGGAATTCTCGGAATTCTTAAAGCGGGAGGAGCTTATGTGCCGCTCGATCCGAGTTATCCGGGCGATCGCCTTCACTTTATGCTGACCGATGCCCAGGTTTCAATTTTGCTGACGCAATCCTGGTTAGTGGAAAAGCTACCTGTGCCGCCAGCGCAAATACTCTGTTTGGATCAGCCTCTGTGCCCTCGCCCTAAATTCTTCTTTCTGGAGAGAGAAACTGCCAATCCTTTAGATCATCAAGGGATTCCAAACGGCTCAAAGTCTATCAACATGGGAGATTGCACAGTCACTTCCGATCGCCTTGCCTATGTGATTTACACTTCTGGTTCTACGGGCACACCTAAAGGAGTTTTGCTAACTCATCGAGGATTGTGTAACGTCGTGGAGGCACAGCGGCAGTTGTTTCAGCCATCCCGCAACAGTCGCATTCTGCAATTTAGCTCTTTGAGTTTTGATGCCTCTGTTTTTGAGATAGCTTTGGCGATCGCCTCTGGTGGCACGCTATACATTCCTCCCAAATCCGCTCAGCTACCAGGAATGGCACTGGTGAAGTTTCTACAGGATCATGCCATTACCCATGCGTTGCTGACTCCATCTGTGTTAGCGGTTCTGCCATCAGCGGAACTGCCCGACCTCCAGGTATTGATTACGGGGGGAGAAGCTTGCTCCAGTCAAGTCGTCGATCGCTGGGCGGCAAATCGTCATTTTTTTAACGCCTATGGGCCAACTGAAACTACTATCTGGGCAACCGTTGCTCGACTGCATCCGGGCGATCGCCCACTCACGATCGGCCGCCCCGTTCCTAATACTCAGGTGTATATTTTGGATGCTGCCTTAAATCCCGTTCCCATAGGAATTCCAGGTGAGTTATACATTGGCGGGGCAGGAGTGGCACGGGGCTATCTCCATCGCCCGGCGTTGACCCGTGAAAGGTTTGTTCCAAATCCATTTTTGGGACAGGAGAAAAGGGAAAGGGAGCAGGAGAAAGAACTGATTCCTGACTGTCTGCTCCCTGCGGACTTACTTTATAAAACTGGCGATCGCGCCCTTTATCATTCCAATGGAGTGATTGAGTTTTTGGGACGGGTCGATCACCAGATTAAAATCCGGGGGTTTCGAGTAGAGTTGGGTGAGATTGAAGCAACGCTACAACGCCATGCCGCTGTTCAAGATGCGGTAGTCATTGCTTCTGGCGATTCCAACTCTCGTCTAATTGCCTACTTTAGCCTCAATCGTCAACACTCTCAGCAAACGCTTCAACCATCCCTCCAAACGCAACACCTCGAACATTGGCAAACTCTTTACGACCAAACCTACCAGAACCCAATTTCCAATTTGGAACTTTCTAATTTAGAACCTGGAGTTCAAAATTCGGAATTTAACATCACGGGATGGAACAGTAGCTATACGGGGGAACCCATTCCTCTAGAGCAGATGCAGGAGTGGGTAAGCGATCGCGTTCAGCAAATTCTTGCCCTTAAGCCCAAACGAGTACTGGAAATCGGCTGTGGGACTGGCTTACTGCTGTTTCAAATTGCTCCTCACTGTCAGCAATATGTAGGAACTGATTTTTCAACTGTTTCTTTGGAATCCATTCAGCACCAGTTAGCAGCGCTTGATTTACCTCAGGTTAAACTGCTGCACCGCACTGCGACTGACTTTGAAGGCATTGATATCGCATTCTTTTGATGTGGTGATTTTGAATTCAATCGTGCAGTTATTTTCCCAGCGCAGATTTATTTGATACAGGTGTTGAAAGGAGCGC
>JAAUTN010000421.1 GCA_012031415.1 Leptolyngbyaceae cyanobacterium SM1_4_3
CCCTTTCCAGAGGATAAAAATATGGGAACTGCCGCTTACATTCAGGACAGCGAATTTGATGCTTGATGGTGGCTTCATGAATATTTAGCGCTGACTGACTCGGCTTTTAGATCGAGGAATAACGGAAAGAAGCAAGTCACGGCTGTTTCTAAGAAAGCCCCCATAAACCACGAACTATAAACCGTGATATCAATGGATTGGAAGGCAGCAATGCCCTGTGCTGGCTGAAGTCGGGCTGGGGCGCTCATTACGAAGGTTGAGAAAGCAAAAAAGACCCCAGTTATCAGTCCACAGCCCAGTGCTGCGAAAAGCTTCATCGTCAGCTACTGGTTTATGTATTGCAAAACGGTCGAGTTGTGGAATCCGGTGACTTTGAGCAGCTTGCTTTACAAAACGGCTTATTTAGCCAATTGATTAAACGTCAGCAAACTTAGAAACTGCAATCTTGCTCAAGCAAACGTTTCGTGGCACTAAATTACACGTATCCTGATTGCACCTAACAACAGTGCTACATCCAGTTGCCAATCAAGATGAAGGGTGCCCATGTTGCTGGATGGTTTTGCGCCTGAATCAGCGATCGCTGAACGTTAGCCAGTGCCTCTGCTTTACTTAAGTTCGGGTTTAGCAAGCCGTCATAAAATTGAGCCACCATCTCTGCTGTGGCTGCGTCTTCAATAAACCAGAGTGATGCCAACACACTGCTGACTCCAGCCTGGGCAGCAACACCCGCTAGCCCTAGCGCTGCGCGATCGTCGCCTACTGCCGTCTCACAAGCGGTTAGCGTCAGTAGCTCAATCTCGCCAACGCGGTTAGTGCTACGAAGAATGGCATCTAGATCAGTAATTGTTAGTTTTTGTTGGTCTCCTGTCACTAGAAATGTGTCTTCGGGTTCTGTGCCAAACTCCCCATGAGTAGCAATGTGAAGAATTGGATATGTCTCTTGAGCCAATTCCTGCTGCAAGCGATCGCGGGTGAACTCTTGATTGAGCAGCGTTGTACTCTCCGGTAACTCTGTTTTCACTGCCCTAATTTCGGTATTGACGTTCTCTAATGCTGCAAAGGGACGGCCATCCACAACGGCTTGTTCTGTTAACCCCAGCGCTAATGCCCGTAGCTCTTGCCTATCTAGCGCTTTTGGGTCAGTTAGAGTGAGGCTAGGGGTGGTGGCGATCGCATAACGTTCTACCAAAAAACTCTCACCATCATGCAAAGCTGCCATTGGCACACTGCGGAGAATGCCATCTTGAATGAAGACCAGCGTTGTGATCTGGGCTTGTTCTAATGCGGGGGCGAATGGTCGAATCAACCAGTCATAAACTTTCTGGGCTTGCTGCGGTGTGTAGTTGTCGTAATAGCGCTCTAGCTCACGGCGGTATTGATTAATTTCTGCTCTCAGCGTTTCACTATTCACATCAATCAACTCTAGCTGCTGTCGCCCATCTGGAAAACTGGCGATCACTGCAACCCGGTCGTCCAGGATAATGGAACTAAACACAGCCGTATTGCTATTAGCTGCGACAAAATCTACTCGCTCTGGGTTAACAACGGTCACGATACAGTCATTACCAAAGTAGTTTTGCAATTCTGCTAGTCTGAGTGAGTCAACCGTGCCGAGGACGGCATCTAGGTTTTTACTTGCCTCTGTCTCAGCAGTGCTTGAAGGCTGTTCCTGACTTAATCTCAACTCAACTAACTGTCGGTAAACAGGCTCAATAATGTCACGAAAATCAAACTGAATGTCTCGATTTGCGGTAAGGATATCGCTCCGAATGGTTTCTAGAGTGGCGATCGCCTGTTCATACGCCAAGATTGCCTCATTTACTTCTCCTTCTGCCTTCAAAATTCGCCCGGTTTGCCATTCCCACAGGTACCGACTATCCTTTGCTTCCTCGGCTGCCAAACGTGCCGCCTGGGTCAACGTCATTGCTGTGCTGTACTCTGAGCGACACTCGTACACGTGCCCCAGTTCTCCCAGGGCAAAGGATTCGGCGCGGCGATTGGCAATGCGTTGAGCAACGGCGATCGCCTGTTGCAGCATATCAATCACTTGAGGAGTCACAGTTGAATTGGGGCATTGAGTTTTAGAGATGACGGCATCCACCGTAACAGGTTGGAGCAGATGAGAGAGTGTGATAACGGCGTACACTTTGTCCTGGGAATCTGGCAGTGCTTCAACCAGGGATAGCGCCTGTTGAACTGTAGAAGTAGCCGTTGTCCGGTCTCCAGTGCGGTAGTAGGACGGAATCGCATTGATCAGGGTTCGCAGTTCGCCTGCCTGATAGTCATGGGTTTGAGCGAGAGCAAGGCTTTCTTGAAAATCAGTGAGTGCTTCAAATTCGGAGTTTAACCCCTCTGCTCGAAACTCTTCGGCTGGGCCCGTGTCTCCTATGAGATCAGCGGAGAGGGCGCGACGATAGCTAACCTGAGCGCGGTTGGCGTGAGCGCTGCCTAAACTACTGAGAGCAGAGGAGAGGTAAAGCGGATGCTCAATTACTCTGGCAATCTCTACACTCATTTGCAGAATTGCGATCGCTCGTCATAGTCACCTCGCAGACGATACGCCTCCCCTAAACTCCCCAATGCTGCTGCTTCTCCCTCGCGATCGCCATAGGTACGAGCAATTCCTACGGCAGTAGGCTGAGTACAGGATGCTATTGGTGTGTTGCATAACAGAGCGATCGCTTGCCAGTGTTGTCCCAAGCTACTGTAGACCTGAGCCTGTTCGGTCAACAGTTGCCCGACCTGCTGTAACTCTCCAGCTTGCTGCTGCATCGTGATCACCTGTTGCCAGTAAGCAATGGACTGATCAGATTGCCCGATTTGCTGAGTTGTTCTTGCCAAATTCTCCAGTACAATTGCTGCGTTGGGGCGATCGCCCTCCCCTTGATAGTCTTCTAAGGCAGTTTGCCAGGAGGCGATCGCGCTACGGTAATCTCCGGCACGATAGGCATTTACCCCTTGCTGGACTAACTGATCGGGGCCTGAAAACTGAGCATTTGCAGCTTGTCCGACCTCAACTTGTCCAAGATTGACCGGTGTAGACGTTGCAGTCAACTGGCCTAACCATAGACAAAAAGTGAAGCTGCTCAGGAATAGGACACTGAGAAGACGACGGACAGTGACTCGACGACGCATGGCGGTTCCCCAGCCAAAATCTACTCACAGCAACTAACTCTACTACACAAATCTAGTTAATGATTCATAGGTATCGATTCTGTCTGTAGTACATGACGCGATCGCCCGATCCGATCACCACTTTTCTGAAATTAACCTGGCATGAATATTCAGTGACTCCTCTAGGACTTCCCTCTATCCTATAAATCATGAAGTCTACTTCCATAAAACTTTATCAGGACTTACGCAAACAGAACGTGATGTCAAGCAATTTCCACGTTAACAAGGGGCTTAAGCCCCTTGTTCCACAGGTGAGTGCGTAAGTCCTGTTTGTGATAACTGAAACACCTGGATATTTAGAGTAGCTATGCGACGATCACAAGGGGATGTGGCAGGACAGGTACGAGAATGTTGAAAGCAGCTCTTCTTAGTGTTGGGATCGCGATCGCCTCTAGTTGGTTACTTCCAGCAGCGGCTCAATCTTCGCCACCCAGCGAGATTCCACCAGAAGCTCCAGAGGTGATTGAGCAAACGATTCCTAGACTAGAGCCATCGGTTCCGCTGCCGGAACTCCCTGCTCCGCTACCGGAACCGAGTCTGCAAACCCCTGCTCCACCCCCTGCTGAGGATGCCCTGCCGGAAGGTACGGCATTACCCATCACCAGTGTAGAGATTGTGGGCTTCACGGTATTGCAGGATGAGATTGCAGCAGCGCTTGGTGAATTTGAGGGAGTCGAAGCGGTGGTGCCATTCTGCGATTCAGTGAGCGATTCCATGAGTGCAGATGATTCTGTAATAGAGGGAAGTGATAATCAGCAGTCTTGCGGGTTAAGGGCAACGGTTGACCCACAGCGCATGACGTTTGCGACTTTAGTTGAGCTACGTTCGGCAGTGACTCAGCTTTATATCGATAATGGATACATTACATCGGGCGCATTTCTGCCAAACAATCAGGATTTGAGTGATGGAGATGCCCAGATTCAGGTTGTTGAGGGACAACTAGAGCGAATTGATGTCGGTGGATTGAATCGTCTGAATGATAGCTACGTGCGCGATCGCGTTGAACTGGCAACCGACCAACCGCTCAACCGCGATCGCCTGGAAGAGGCACTCCAGTTACTTCAGCTTGATCCGCTATTAGAGCAGGTGAATGCAGAACTCACCGCAGGCACGATTCCGGGGCAAAACGTTCTCCGTTTGAATGTGCAAGAAGCGCCATCGCTGCAAGCGAGTGTGTTGACAGACAATAGCCAGTCGTCCAGCATTGGCTCAGAGCAACTCAGTGTATCGGCTTCTTATGCGAATCTATTGGGAAGGGGCGATCGCCTCACGGGTGGCTATGGTGTCACGGAAGGGCTGGATGCCTATGATGTGAGCTATGCGCTTCCGCTAAATGCGCGGGATGGAACGTTGACGTTGCGCTATGGGCAGGATGACAGCGGCATTATTGAAGATGAACTGCGGGATTTGGATATTGATATTCGCAGTGAATCTGAGACGATTTCTTTGGGGTTTCGTCAGCCTGTGGTGCGATCGCCAGAGGCAGAGATTGCCTTAGGGTTAACGTTCGACCTGCGCCGCAGCCAAACTTTTTTGAACGATGAACCCTTTTCCTTTGCAGTAGGGCCAGAGGAAGGGGAATCGAGAGTGGCGGTGCTGCGGTTTTCCCAGGAGTGGGTCGATCGCAATGCCACATCCGTTCTGGCGGCTCGCTCTCAGTTTAGTTTGGGCATTGATGCCTTTGATGCAACGATCAACGAGACAGGTCCAGATGGACAATTTTTGTCCTGGCAGGGACAGTTTCAGTGGGTACAGCAGCTAACCCCATCCCGAATTGTATTGGTCAGCCAGATTGGTGCCCAATTAACTCCCGATTCGCTGCTGTCGCTGGAGCGCTTTAGCGTTGGCGGGGTCAGCACCGTTAGGGGCTATGCTCAAAACCAGTTGGTCGCTGACAACGGCATCTTTGGCTCTGTCGAAGCCCGGATTCCCTTAACCGCAGATGCCAATCGACTACAGCTAGCGCCATTTTTTGATATCGGTAGCGCCTGGAATAATGGCGATAATCCTGACCCTGACCCAGGCGCGATCGCCAGTTTAGGACTAGGTTTGCGCTGGCAGGTTACGCCTGATTTAGCAGCCCGTTTAGACTATGGCATTCCCTTAACGGAGGTAGAGGATCGAGGTAATTCTTTGCAGGAAAACGGAATTCATTTTTCAATCCGCTACCAACCTTTTTAGGAAATTTCCCAGAAGAAATATCCCGTACCAATTCAATTTGAGCTTGCACAGAATGAACTCTGGTGAAACAAGGGGCTTAAGCCCCTTGTTCTATGCAGCTTCACAAAGAATTGGTATCAGATGTCCTGGTTATAAGGTTCTTACTCTGGTAGTCGCTCTAACCACCCATCTAAATCAGCCAATGTTGCAAAGTTCAACAATGCCTCTCCTAAATCCTCTAGTTGAGTTAGACCGAGTGCTGCAATTTGCGATTTTGTTATCGTTGGAACCTCACCTACTTTTCGGGCTAGCAGGCGGAAGACAAGCGATCGCCCCTCCTCCAATCGCTCCTCTCGACGCACTTCCTCCCGCGCCTCTTCCCGTAATTCCTCATAAATGACGGAACGTTCTTCTCGACGCACTTCTTCCCGCGCTTCTTCCCGTAATTCCTCATAAATGACGGAACGTTCTTCTCGACGTA
>JAAUTN010000071.1 GCA_012031415.1 Leptolyngbyaceae cyanobacterium SM1_4_3
TTCAACCACGATGTAGGCCGATAGCACTCCTGCAACCGTATCTCCAGCACCAGGTAACACCCAGAATCGGATCAAGCCCAATCCGATAGCCCGTACCGGGAATGGGAATGGCGTTGTCTAAAACGTGACTAAGCTGGCGCAAGCGTTGAAGCGAGGTATGTCTGGGATTTACAACCGACGGAACACGCTTAGGAGGAGGTTGTGACATCTAGGATGCTCCAAATAACGCCAGAATTTTTGCAAGGCGATCGCCACAATAGCGTAAATCAAAACAGGAGAACCAGTCCTCTACCAGGAGAACGTTATCCCTTGAGAAATCGCCTGACTACCCTGCGTTTGGAAGGTTGCCGAGACTGGCGATCGACTCTATCCAAAGCGAGAGCGACACGCCCGCGACGAGACAGCCGAGTCACTCCATCTGTCCAACGGGGATCGTGGAGCAGCAGGTAAAAACAGGGAATGATGAACAGCGTCAAGAAGGTCGCCAGAGATAAACCAGAGAACACCACAATACCGAGCGGCTGCAAAAACTCTCCCCCTTCACCCATGCCCAATGCCAGGGGAAACATTCCTAAAACGGTTGTGATCGTGGTCATTAAGATAGGACGGAGCCGTTGAGGAGCCGCTTTGAGAATGGCAGTGCGGCGATCGACTTTTTCTCGCTCTCGGATTTGATTGGCTAGTTCCACCATGATGATGGCGTTGTTGACGACGATGCCAACCAGCAGCACGGCTCCCACAATCACCGTTGCGCCGATCGCCGTTTGCGTCACGTACAGTCCTAAAATTCCACCTGCCAGAGCCAGAGGAATCGTGAACATGATAACTAGCGGGTCAATCAGCGAGTTATATTGCACCGCCATGACGACGAATACCAGGAACGCTGCCAGACCCCCCAGCACAGGCAAAGCAGATTGGATTTCGGCGTTACTTTGAGCGGCAGCACTGGGTAAACGGCTGACTCCTTCGGGTAACTCCAATCCCTGTATGATTGCATCGACTTCTGCCAAAGCTTCACTTAAACTGGCCCCTTCATTTAAGTTGCCTGCGGCAATAAAGACTTGGCGCTGGTTAATCCGCTGAATTTCACCAGGAGCTTCCCCTTCTTCTAGCTGAGCAACGTCGCCCAGTCGAATCAGTTGGTTGTCTTCGGTAAACAGAGGTAGCCGTTCTAGCTGAGACGGACGGCTGATAGAGTCTTCGTCAAGCTGTACTCGCACATCTACTAGACGATTACCGCGCTGAAGCTGGGTCGCAACTATACCCTCGACAGCAGCCTCAAGGGTTTCTCCGATGTCTTGAGTGTTGAGTCCGAGGACGGTCAGGCGCTCTAGGTCAGGACGGATTTGAATTTCGGGCTGGCGCTGGTCAGCATCGGGGCGAAAGGTTGCGAGCGTTGCCTGCTGGTCAAGTGCGTCGAGTACCTGAAAGCCTGCCTGAGTCAGCGATCGCTCATCCTCACCTTGCAGCACCACGTCTACTTCTGCCCCGCGCACCGGAGAATTGTTTAGCACCAAACCCCTCACCTCGCCAGGGCGCAGCCGAATGCGGGTATCTACGAGGTTAAGCTGGTTGATTTCTTGATTGACGCGCCCTACAAAAGCTTCAACATTACTACCCGGTTTCAGGGTGATATTGCTGGTGCCTCGCAGCGGGTTTTCGTTGGTGTTGCTGCCAAACAGAGAACCCCCGGCTGTCGTAAATACATATTCGGTTTCTGGCTGCGCCTGAATGATTTCGTCTACTGCTGCCATTACCCTGCGGTTTGTTTCTAGCGGAGTTCCAGGAGGGAATTGGGCATTGAGGTTGGCTTGCCCCGTGCTGATTTGAGGCAAGATTTCTTGAGGAATTCGACCGACTAGCAGCAGTCCTCCCCCTCCTAGAATCAGAAAAACTGTCAGGATGATGAGAATACGCTTGCGTAGCACCCAGTCCAGGGTGTTGGTGTAGCTCTGCGTTGCGGCTTCAAAGCGACGGTTGAATTCTTGCAGGAGCCAGAGTTCTCCAATGCGGCTAGACCAGCGAATTCCTAATAATCGGGAAGACAGCGCAGGCACCACCGTTGCTGCAACAATGATCGATGCGGCGACCGCGAAACTGATGGTTAAAATTAGCTCGTTAAACAGCAGGGCGATAAAGCCGCCGATTAGCAAGAAGGGCAGCACTGCTACCAGGTTTGTGCTGGTCGAAGCTAGCAGTGCCGATTCTACTTCCTGGCTACTTTGGATAGAACGATCAATAATTTCATCGGGCGGCAGTTGCGATCGCGTGTCTCTGCCCGGTGTCATGCCAGCGCCCTCGGCGATCGCTTCCAGCATGACGATAGAGTTATCGACCACGATACCCACGCCCAGCGCCAGACCACCTAAACTGAAGACGTTGAGCGATAGCCCAAACACGCCCATCATAATAATTGCGGCCAGGGTTGCCAGGGGAATCGAGAGAACAATGATTAGCGTTTGGCGGATGGAGCCGAGGAACAGGAGAACGGCGATCGCCGCCAGCCCCGCCCCAATTAAACCGGAAGTCGCCACGTTAGAGATAGAATTGCGAATAAAAACAGACTCGTCCAGGGTGGGCAGCAGTTCCATATCTTCAGGAATTACTCCTGCCTGACGAAGCTCCTCAAGTCGCCTTTGAACTCCGTCAACGACCTCGATCGAGTTTGCATCCGGCTGCTTTTGAATACTCACCTTGACGGCAGACTGTCCGTTGAGCGATACAAAAACCCGCTGCTCACCCGATTCATCTATAACTTCTGCAAAATCTCGCAGGTAAACTCGACGAGGCGGCAGGCTAGATGCTGTATCGCTGTCAGCTTCTTCGCTACTTGCTGCCCCGCCTCCACCGACGACAAAGGAGATGTTGTTGATTTCTTCAGCATCTTGAAAACGCCCAATCGTTCGGGTTAAGGGTTCAGTATTCTCTCCTAGAATCCGTCCGCCCGAAACATCCTGGTTGGTCTGCTCTAGCTCGTCTAGCACATCCGTCAATCCGATGCCCAATGATTGCAGGCGATCGAGATCGACATTGACAATGACCTCTTCTGCCTCGCCTCCAGATACATCGACTGAAGCAACACCCGGAACCACGCCCAGTTCACGAGCCAACTCTTCATCTGCAAACACCCGCAGGTCAACCGATTCCAGCGAGGACGAGGTTAGCGCTAATTCATAAACTGGCAACTGAGAAGGATCAGCCTTAAACAGACGCGGCTCCTCAATGGTGTCGGGGAGTTGCCCCCTGGCGCGGTTGAATGCCGCCGTTGCATCGTTTAACGCCTGATCAATATTTCCACCTGGCTGAAAGTACAGGTCTAAGCTCACCTGCCCTTCACGGGTTTGGGAATAAACCTGCACCACTCCTTCCGTTGCAGAAAGGGCTTCTTCGAGTGGACGGGTGACTTCATCGATTGCGACTTCGGGCGAGATTCCAGGTGCATCGACTCGCACCCCAATGCGGGGATAGGTAATAGATGGCAACAGATCAACCTGAAGGTTGGAGATGTAAAACACGCCAACGACGATCACTGCCAGAGTCAGCATTAGCGTACCGATATGGCGGCGAATCGAAATGCTGCTAATGCTAAAGCCAGAAGGTTTTGAGGTTTGCATTGCGTCAGGGGTGAGGAAGGACTGTCAGCAACCTAGAAGAAAGGCAGGTGAATAAGCAGGCGGTGAAAGAAACCGTTGGAACTAGGACGAAGTTTCAGAAATGATGCTGAGGCGCACGGCCGACCCGTCTTGCAGGCTGCCGCTACTCCGAGCGACGTACTGATCTCCAGGTTCTAGTCCAGAGAGAATTTCAACTTGACCGTCGGCGCGATCGCCCAATTGCACCGTTCGAGCAGCGACGGTTGGCGCTTGCTCAGAGCCTTCCAGGACAAAAATAGTTGCCGTTCCGCCAGATTGCTCATCCGTCGAGCCTGCTGCCGAAGCTTCTGTTGAGCCTGCTGCTTGAGATGATTCTGCGTCTGAGCTTTCTGCGGACTCATCTTCTCCAATCTCAATTGCGGTCACAGGCACAACTACCCGCTCGGCCGTTTGCTGAGCAAAATTCACTCGGGCCAGCAGCCCACTGCCGATGCCTCCATCTGGATTCGGCATTGTCACCTCGATTGGAATCAACCGAGCAGTCGGGTCAGCCGCAGGAGAAATGCGTGTTACTTCACCGGATAAGGTCTGGTCGGGCAGCGCATCAAGGCGAACTTGCACCCGTTGCCCAACCTGAATGCCTGCCAGTTCTAGTTCCGAAATTTGCACTTCTACTTTGATCTGGCTGAAGTCTCCCAGTTGCAAAACTTCACTCCCTGGCTGAGCCAGGTCGCCCGGTTCTATCACCCGTGACAACACCGCCCCAGACACCGGAGAAACGAGCGTACTGTAGGATTGTCGCTCTTGCTCCTGGGCAACCAGGGCTTGCTGAGCAATGACTCGCCGCTCCGCCGCTCGGACGGCTTGTTGACGAGTGCGAACTTGCTCTTGCGCCGATCTGAGCGCTTGCTCTGCGGTGCCGACGGCGGTTTGGGCGAGTTCTGCCTGCTGCTCGGCGATCGCCCCCTCACTCAACAATTGCTGTTGTCTTGCTGCATCTGACTGCGCTTGAGCCAACTCCAGCCGCGCCTGCTCTACCAGCGTTCTAGCATCACTGACTTCAGCTTGCAGGCTGGCCACTTCAGACTGACGGGCGGCTTCTTCTGCCTGTGCTTCAATCACGGTGGCGGTTAGCAGATTGCTGTCGAGTCGCGCCAGCACTTGCCCCTGCTCAACCGGATCGCCCACATCCACCGTTACATCTAGCAGTTGCCCTTCGGCTTGCGATCGCAGCGAGACTTCCCGAAAGGGGCGGGTTGTCCCTGTATACTCTGTGGCTGCCTCCAAAGGCTGGGCTTCAGCAACCCTGACATCAACGGCGGCCGGTCCGCCCTGCTCTGCACCAGGAGGACCCGATTGAGCTTCGCTGCGGGGAAGCAGTTCACATCCAGCGGAAATCAATAAGAGACTGAACGTTAGAATGACCCGACTGGCGATCGCCGACACAGGTTTACGCGCAGCAGCCAGGGGCACAGAAGGAGCGACCTGCAACATAATTTTTTTGCTGATGACTGGAAAAAACTTTGCCTTAGCTGATCAAGCGCTTGCTTAAAAATGCCAAGAGTTTGTTGCATTTTGTAAACGCTGTATCCTCAATAGGTATATCAATTTGGAGTAAGAATATCAACCTGATATAGAAACATAGAAAGAATGTTGGAACTAGCAACCCTCGGTTTTTTACAGAAGCAACCTTTGCATGGCTACCGTTTGAAACAGCAGCTAGAGCTATTTATGAGTGGCTGCATCAGCGTCAACTATGGGGCAATCTATCCATTGCTTAAGCGTTTAGAAGCGCGGGGCGATATCGTCACCCTGGTAGAGGAAACAGGGGAATCGAATTCGGGCCGTAAGGAATACTGCATCACTGACGCAGGGCGCGATCGCTGGCGACAAAAGATGCTGGAATATCCGCATGAAAGCTGGGTTAACAGCCGCTCCCGCTTCATCATCAAATACTTCTTTTTTAGCCACCTGCATCCGATAGAGCGAATTAAGCTGCTAGAGCAACGGCTGCTGGTCTGTCGTCTGCGGCTACAGGATCTAGAACGAGAGGATATTACCAGCAGCAGCGATCGCTACGAGGCAACGGCATGGCGACGGCATCTGGCAAACCTGCGCTTTGAGATTGATTGGCTTCTAGAGCAGCTTAAGCAAGAAAAGCTTGAGGATAGGAGTTTACAGGAGTCAGGAGTCGGAGACTAAAGCATCAGCGCAAAAGGCGATCGCGTCGTTACTTAGAAACAAGACAGCGTTACTTTGTGCGATCGCGTTGTTACTTAGAAACAAGACAGTGTTGCTTTGTGCAGTTGCGTCGTTACTCAGAAACAAGACAGTGTTACTTTGTGCAGTTGCGTTGTTACTTAGAAACAAGACAGCGTTACTTTAGAACAGAGCAATGTTGCTAAGGAATACACCGATCGCATGGAGTAACCTGACGCTGTTGCTTTGGGCGATCGCAGTTTTTCTCAGTAACAGACCGTTCTCCCTCTAAGGCACAGTCCCTTTCCTTTTGATTGCCTCGTTTTACCTGACCACCTGACCAATCGTTCTATGGACTCTACTTTTGACCGAGCTATGATGCAGCGCTGTCTAGATTTAGCGCGTCAAGCATCAGGGCAAACAGCCCCCAATCCAATGGTGGGAGCCGTTGTGGTAAAAAACAGTCAAATTGTGGGTGAGGGCTTTCACCCCGGAGCAGGACAGCCCCATGCTGAAGTTTTTGCGCTGAGAGCGGCGGCCGGGCAGGCACAAGGGGCAACGGTTTACGTCAATTTAGAGCCTTGCAATCATCACGGCAGAACCCCTCCCTGCACCGAAGCTCTGATTCAAGCGGGAGTTGCCAGGGTGGTTGCGGGAATGGTTGATCCCGATCCGCGTGTGTCCGGAGGCGGCATTGCCCGACTGCAAGCGGCAGGAATAGACGTTAGGGTTGGCGTTGAAGCAGCAGCCTGCCAGGAGTTGAATGAGGCGTTTGTGCATCGGGTGCTGCATCACCAGCCTTTTGGCATTTTGAAATATGCAATGACTCTAGATGGCAAAATTGCGGCTAGCACCGGACATAGCGCCTGGGTTACAGGAAAAACTGCACGAGCAGCAGTTCACCAATTGCGGTCCACTTGTGATGCGGTTGTTGTAGGTGGAAACACAGTTCGGCGTGATAATCCACTGCTAACCACTCATCAAGTCGCTCGACACAATCCACTCAGGGTGGTGATGAGCCGCAGCCTCGATCTGCCCGATGATGCTAAATTGTGGGATACCGCAGAAGCCGCAACGCTGGTCTTGACTGAAGCTGGCAGCAGACCTGACTTTCAAACGGCTCTGGCAAAGCGGGGGGTTGAGGTTGTTGAAATGTCATCGCTGAATCCTGGTCAGGCAATGACTCATCTTTACAGTCGAGGTTGCCTCAGTGTTTTGTGGGAGTGTGGTGGGCGGTTGGCGGCTGAGGCGATCGCCCACCGCACCATTCAAAAAGTCTGGGCATTCATTGCTCCCAAGATTATTGGCGGCGCAACGGCTCCTTCCCCCGTAGGCGAACTGGGACTGTCGCTGATGTCAGAGGCGCTGGTGCTGGAGCGAGTAAAGTGGCGATCGCTTGGCTCTGACTACCTGATCGAAGGCTACCTTCCTTTTGAGTCTTAACCTGAACGATATAGCGTGTAGCGCCGTAAAACTATAAAAACTATAAAGGCTGCATCACCTGGGATGCAGCCTTAAAACAGCTTCAAAGTTCAAATCAGAACATCTATAGACGGCGATTCAATCTGCCTATTGGGGAGGAGCTTCAGTTCCGGGAGCCTCTGCTGGCTCTTCGGTCGGAGCTACAGCAGGATCTTCAGCCGGAGCTACAGCGGGGTCTTCAGTGGGTGCAGTAGTATCTGCTGGAGCATCAGTACCCGCAGGAGCGCAAGCACCTACAGCTAGTGCCATGCCGAGGAACAAAGGTAGAGCGAGAAACTTCAACTTCATTGCAATATCTCCTGATAATCTTGTCATCCATCCCTACAATCAATCTGTCAGAAAACCTGAAGCTAGCCTATGCTCCGTAAGGAGTAATTTAGCTTTTTAAAAGCCTCTTCCAATGGGCAGATCAGTCAAGTTGCGGCTTAACTTGAGGGCTAGTTTCTTGGCAGCAATAAACAATGCTGGAGAATCTCAAATTCACCATCCAAAGTGACTGAGAAGCGCCTGGAAGCCAGGCTTTTAGACACACTAAATTAAAGGTTTACAAAAGGTTGTAAACACGCTTGTAAAAGCAGACTTGCCTTCACGAAACTGTTTCCTATTCCAGCTTTAATTGGGCTTAGTGCCCTGTAGAGCAAGGGGCTTAAGCCCCTTGCCAGACTCATTTCCTTTTCTACTGGGGCTGGGCTGGTGCAGGTTCAGCTTCCCGAAGAATTTGCTCAACTTCTTGCTGCAAGGCGGGGTCTTGCTGCACAGCAGCCAGAATTTGATTGAACTGTTCAACCTCTAGCCCTTCAGATTGAACCGCTTCCTGAAATCTAGCCTGAGTTTGCTGGCGTATGGTTGTAATCTCGTTTGCAGCTTGCTCAAAGCTTTGTAACTCTGCTTCGGAAATTTCTGCCTCAGGCGCAGCTTCAGGATTCTGCTGAGCTTCAGCAATTTCATTGAAACGATCTGGTGTTAACCCCTGACCTTCAACAATTTGGAGCAACTCAGTTTGAGTTTCCTGCTGAATAGACTGGAGTTGGGCGATCGCCCTGGCAAATCTTTCAATCTCTTCTGAACTCACTTCAGCAGCGGGTTGAGGCTGAGCCGGGGGAGCAGGCTGAGCAGAGGGTTCTAGCTCTTGGGTAGAGGGTTCAGTTGGCTCAGTCGCAGGGGTTTGAGAGTGAGCGGGTAAGCTGCCAATGGCTAACAGTACCAAAAAGGTACTGCCTGCCAGAATTTGCTTCAACATTTCAGTCTCCTTACAGTGTTCGCTTCACTGAAAACCTCTAGAAGTGCGATGTGTGACATCATCAGCCCTCGTTCTCCGATCCCTCTCGCTGTGGAGAGGAATTTAGAGTGAGGGCTTCAGAAAAGCTGCACATCGCATCAAAGACATCTATTTAGCGTCTTCAATCCAGTTGTTTTCATGAGAAACGGCTTGCTTCACATCTAAATAGCCCTTCGCTTGACGTGCCGAGGGGCGCAAGGCTCAAGAGACACCCTGACAAGCTCATGTTGAGTTGATGTGTCAATTAAATGAAGCTTGTGACACAACTTGCGGGTCACGGATAGCAACGTAGTGCGTAATTAAACGCTTTTGCTTGCCCCTACCCGCTAATTCTTTAAGCGGGTGACACTGACTAACGGTTTTGTGTAAAGGCGATCGCATCGCTGCGTCTCAACTCCTGTTGCTGGTTGATAGCCGCTACTTTCATATAGCCTGACGGCTTCAAAAAGCACACTGGACGTTTCTAACCAAATTTGCTGATAGCCCTGTTGGGCGATCGCCGATTCTAAGTTTTGTAACAAAAAACGTCCCAATCCCTGCCTTCTAGCTTCCGGCAGAAGATACATTTTGCGAATTTCGACAGCATTAGTGCCTCGTGCAACAGGATAGTAAGCGGCCGTGCCGACTAACCGCTGCTGCTGTTCGACCACCCAAAACTCGCCGCCTTTTGCCCAGTAAGACTCCTCAACAGTTAGCACATCCCGGTCAGCCCCGTCTGGCTCATATTCCAGCCGATATTCGCTTAGCACGGAGCGAATCAAATTTGCTGCAATGGTGCGATCGCCCGGTTGCCAGTCTCGAATCCAAAACTCGCGGAAATGGCTGTTCACTAACTGTGAATCCTCGGCTCAGGGTGAAGGGTCGATAGAAGGCGGCTTTCGACGGTGGCCAGAGTTTCTAGCCGATCCGTCACCGCTTTGCGCTCAAAATAGGTAACGGCAAGCGTCCAATAAATGCCGTAGTGACGGGCTTCGGATGCCATCAAGCCTCGATAGAACTGTGCTAGCTCAGGTTCAGGACAGTGAGCAGCTAGCAACCCCAATCGCTCATGGCTGCGGGCTTCAATTAGTCCAGACACAAGCAGCAGGTCGAGCATCCGGTCGGGTTCGTGACGGCAAATTTCGGCTTTGAGTCCGGCAGCATAGGGAGAGGCAGACAGCGGCGCAAGGGAAATGCCACGCCGATCGAGCCACTGATTGACCTGCTCGAAATGCTCTAATTCTTCCTGGGCGATCGCCGTTAAAGTTCGCACCAGTTTGCCGCTGGAGGGATAGCGAAAAATCAGGTTAAGCGCCACGCCTGCCGCCTTCCGTTCACAGTGGGAATGGTCAAGCAGAACGGTATCGAGGTTGGCGATCGCCTGCTCAACCCAAGCGGCTGACGTAGGCTGCTGAAGAAATTTAATCGTGGGCGGAGTTGAAGAGGTCACAGATAAAATTTTTTAATACTTTCTCATCGCATACTTTTGTCAGATTAGCAAAAGCCCTATCAAGTTTGCGTAATCCTACGATTAAAGGCTGTTGATCTTCAAAGCTGGATACCGAGTTTAGCGCCAGCCACAGGGGAAAGATATGACTATTGACAATGCGCCTGATAATGCGCCGTCGAATTCAGCTTCTAGACAGGAAGCTCTGGCCGCGATCGCGGCCTTTGGGCAGTCTACGGTACCCAGTTTGTGGCCACACTTAGATAAGCAAAAGCTTGTGGCAGAGATGCGATCGCGGGTGAATGACCCCTTCAAAGTCAATCAAGGCAAGCAACCCTTTTGCGGACCCGCTTCCATCTTGTTTGAGCTAGTTCGCAAGCAACCGCTGCGCTACGTTCAGATCTGTAGAGACTTATTTGAACAGGGCGGTTTTCAGGCAAAAACAAAGCAAATTAACGCCTCCACTCGATTGCGTCAGGAAAGCAAAGGCGATCTGCAAATGGGACAGGCAGACTGGCTGGTGCTGGCAACCCTGCGAGACGCAGAAAATCTGCTGTTTCCCGTTGATCCCGATGCGCCTGAAATCATGCGTAACCTCAGCGGCATGACTAAATCCTGGGAAATGAAAGGCTGGGTCAGAGAAATTTTGGGTTACAAACGAGTCAAGTACGACCACACCTATCTCCTGGGAGACGTAGGGGCTTTACGAAATGCGGCTCAAGTGATTGAGACGGGCGGCGTTGCCTTCATGCTGGTGACGGCTGACGGCTTGTTGGGGCAAGCTACCCCCCGCAAAGAAGAGCTACCCGTTGCCCTGCCTAACCACTGGATCACGCTCATCAGCAACGTTGCGATTCAAAAGGGCACTTTCGGACGGCATGACAGCGGACACGTCAGCTTTGACATCTTTACCTGGGCAAAAAAGATGCACGTTGACACTGGAGAAGGTCCATTTGAACGCTTCCTCTGGGGCATTGTTACAGGACAGGCTACCTAAAGGTTGAATCAAAACAAAGCGTAATTTTGTCGGTTGTAAAGTTAGTATGTTTTAATAAAAGTTAATACTAATCTTACAAAACAACGCTTTCAAATGTTAAGAATTATTACCGACTTTGATGGGCCAATCATGAACGTTTCTGAACGTTACTATCGGGCCTATCTATTTTGTTTAAGAGAAGTTCGATACCCTGACCAATCTGTTAATCCGCTTTCCAAACCGGAGTTTTGGGCACTGAAGCGATCGCAAACTCCTGAACGCCAAATCGGGCAGATCTCAGGGCTAAATGAAATTCAGGCAGAAAAGTTTTCTCAACTGCGAAAGCGCACCGTCCACACGATGCCTTACCTGGTCTATGACACCCCTATTCCAGGGGCGATCGACACGCTCAAGCGAATTCGGCAGGCAAAGGTTGACCTGGCCGTGATGACTATGAGACGGGTGCGCGAATTAGAAGACGCTTTGGGTCGATACGACCTGGCTCAATTCTTTCCGCTCAGTCGGCAGTTTTGCCTTAGCAACGACTACGTTAAAACGGCTGACGTAAAAGATAAACCCCTACTGATGCAGCGGGCGTTGACACAGCTTCCAGCGGTTGAAGAAACCTGGATGATTGGGGATACGGAGGCTGATATTGTGGCGGCAAAAACGCATGGGATCAAGGCGATCGCCGTGCTGTGTGGCATTCGCGATCGCACCCAACTGATACAGCACCAGCCCGATCGCATGGTGAACGATCTGAGCGAGGCAGTAGACTTAATCTTTGCAGAGTCGGCGGTTAAGCAGGCAAGTGCCGTGTAGCAGCTAGCCATTTTGCAATGTCTAGCTTGCAATGTCTAATAGCGGGGCAATGCGATCGCATGATCCCCGTTGCCTTCAGCGCAGAAAGCTGTCGGTTAGCCAGAGGATGAAAAAAGTTATCCAGGCTGCAAAGGTGTCGCTTTCTATCTGTAGCTCGGTGAGTTGGGGCTGTAGCAGGCTAGCCGCCTGCAATCCTAAAATCACGCCCAAAATCAGGCTCACCAGAGTAATCAGGAAAGCTCGGCCAAACTTGTGTTCTTTACGATTCAAGAAGTAGAGGCTAAAGCCAACTCCTAGCGCTAACCCAACCGAAGCTGAAGTCAAGCTAAGAAGAGCCGTTCCAAGAAACAGCGCAGCGGGCCAGAGAATATCGGCTCGACTGGGCGTATCGATAAAACGCTGTAACCAGTCCGGAGTTTGCTTGGTTGGAATTGGAGTAAATTCAGGGGGTGCTTCAACCAACCGCTCTGGAAAGCGAATCCGGTCGGGCACTTTAATCTTTCCTTCTTGACGCAGCCGCAATCGATCCATCAGGATCGCGTCGTAGGCTGCTTCGATCGACTCTACTAGCTTGCGATCGCCGCTGTGTTCCTGCACGAGACGATTACGAGCATCCTGAATTTCTTCAAATGAAGCGTTTTCATCTACCCCAAGCTTTAAGTAGTGATTTTGGTCACTCATCTACAACCTCCAAAAGACCCCCAATATATTCGATTATGATTGGCAATAAGAAAATCAGGAAGCCCACAGTTAGTTAGCAGCCCTATCCAACCTAGCCGCTGATCGCCGCTGATCATCGACTGCTACTTACTTGCTGCTAGCCATAGTGTAACTGTCTACCTTCTTTTCGCAAACTAAGGACGCAAAAGTTTAGTTCAGGTAGTGCATATAGTCACAAATTTCGTTAGATTTGCTCAGGCAAGTATTTGCATTGCCGATTTCTAGTACGGATAATTGTTTTATTAAGCGCTTAATATAACAGGTATCCATTTCTAAAGCCTATCTGATGAAGTCTAGTGAAGTCTATTGACGCAGCTACCCTTTTGTAGGCTATTGTTTCATCTGCCGTTGTATCCGCTTCGCTCCCGTTTACCGATGCTCATCCACTCCTCAATGTAAGGTTATGGTCATGGCTCCAGCCAAGATTCTCGTCGTTGATGATGACCCCTCTATCCGCACTTTAATCCATCGATTTCTGTCAAAGCAGAATTATCAGATGGAATCTGCCGAGGACGGTAAGACCGCTCTGGCAATTTTTGAGCAATTTAACCCAGATCTGGTGATTCTAGACGTAAATTTGCCGGATTCAACTGGGTACACGCTTTGCCAGGAGATGCAAAGCCGTACTGGGGTATTTGTGCTGATGTTGACCAGTCGCACAGATGAAGTTGATCGAATTACAGGTTTCAAGAAGGGTGCAGATGACTATTTGACAAAGCCCTTTAGCCTGGGGGAGTTGGAAGTCCGGGTGGGAGCAATTTTGAAGCGTCAGCGTCCGGTGACAACGGCTGAGCAACAGTGTTTAACTTTTAACGGGCTAGCGATCGATCCGGTGCGGCGAGAGGTGACGCTAAACCATGACATTGTGCCGCTGACAGCGCTGGAGTTTGACCTGCTACACTTTTTGGCTAGCCATCCGGGAAGAGTTTGGCGACGGGCTGAGCTAATTCAGAAGGTGTGGGACTATGAGTATGTGGGCGATCAGCGGGTTGTGGATGTGCATATTGGGCAGATTCGCAAAAAGATTGAGATTGACACCACTCAGCCTGCGCTGATTCAAACAGTGCGCGGAGTCGGCTACAAGTTTGAGGCTCCTGGAGCGGGGCAGGAGAGCGTTGCCGTTCAGTAGGCAGACTTTCAACTCACAAAACCAGAAAAAGCGTATTTCCTGGGAGATACGCTTTTTCTGGTTGATTGCCGCTTTACGGGTGGAGGGGCGATCGCCCCTGGCTTGTCCACCCCTCTACTTTGTCTGTGCCTCTACTTTGTCCACTTCTGGGCAACCAGCTCAGCCAGATCCACAACCCGCTGGCTGTAACCCCACTCATTGTCATACCAGGCAACGACTTTGACCATATCACCACCCATCACCATCGTTAGTGCTGCATCAACAATGGATGATTCGTCAGTACCGCGATAATCGCAGGAAACCAGCGGTAAATCACTGTAAGCCAGAATTCCTTTGAGGGGTCCTTCAGCGGCTGCTCTGAGGGCATCATTGACCTGCTCAGAGATTGTCGGTTTCTCAACTTGAACAACCAAATCTACAATGGAGACATTTGGTGTGGGAACTCGCAGCGCAATGCCGTTTAGCTTGCCCTTCAGTTCGGGTAATACTAGAGCGACTGCCTTTGCGGCTCCTGTGGTTGTTGGCACAATGTTGAGTGCAGCAGCACGAGCACGGCGCAAATCGCGGTGGCTTGCGTCAAGCAAGCGCTGGTCGCCCGTGTAGCTGTGGGTTGTTGTCATGGTGCCTTTGATGATGCCAAAGTTTTCATGAATCACCTTGGCGACTGGAGCAAGGCAATTTGTGGTGCAGCTTGCGTTACTAATGACAATGTGCTGGTCATGGTCGTAATCCTGATCATTGACCCCAACCACAAAAGTACCGTCATCACCCTTTCCAGGAGCCGTAATCAGCACTTTCTTAGCGCCTGCGCTGAGGTGCTTAGAAGCTCCTTCCTTGCTAGTGAAAACGCCAGTCGATTCAATAATCAGGTCAATATCCCAATCTCCCCAGGGCAAGTTAAGGGGGTTGCGGTCAGAGGTGCATTTGATGGTCTTACCATTGGCGGTGATGGTGTTGTCATCGGCGCTGATTTCAGCGTCAAACCTACCCAACATTGAGTCGTATGTTAACAGGTGGGCGTTGGTTCTAGGGTCAGACGTGTCGTTGATGGCAACGACTTCCATCTGGCTGTCTTGTCGAGTCAGCCAGCATCGCATGAAGTTGCGCCCGATGCGCCCAAACCCGTTGATTGCTACTCTAATCACTGCGTCTTGCCCTCTGTCTACTAAAATACTTGCTAGTAATGAACCCGATCATACACGTTAGGTGGCCCCCTCTCAATAGCCACTAATGAAGGGTTTGGCACCAGTACCTAAAGAATTGCAGTTTGGTTATTTTGAGCTAATTGACAATTTTGGGGAGTGGTTTAGCCGCCAGGACTCAAAATCGGTACAGATCGTGAGCAAGGATGTAGTTTTCTACGGATTTAGGCACGAGAGCCTGAATGGTTCGGCGATCGCGGCGATATTGCCGAACCAGGCTAGATGAAATTTTGACTAAAGGCATCTGCAAAATCTGCCAATCAATTTTGATGGACTGTGCCGCCATCTGTTGGGCAACCTGCTGACCGATCGCGGCTACGGACTGTCCTGAACGGGGAGCAATTAGCCAACTGCACTGGGCTGCCAATTCCTGACGGCGATACCAGCGGGGCAAGGAGGCAAAGGCATCTAAGCCGACAATCCAATACCACTGGCTAGCTGGATAGCAGGGTTGCAGATCTAGTAGAGTATCGATGGCGTAGGAAGGACCGGTATGATTTTGGTCAACGGTAGACAGGCAAAAAGCGGGGTAGGAGGCGATCGCTGCTTCACCATCTCAAACCGATGCTGAAAGTCTGCTAGCTTCTCCGACTGCTTGTGAGGCGGGTGATAGGCAGGCACCCAGATGATCTGATCCAGGTTTACCTGTTTGAGAGCCGTTTCTGCCATCAGCAAATGCCCTTGATGAATCGGATTAAAACTGCCGCCGAGGACGGCTAACTTTGGCATGGTAAAAGAATGGCGATCGCCCTGAGAATTTTCCGGATTGGCAACAGGTTCAATGAGTAGGATTAAACATTGGTTTTCAAGCAAAATCTTTTGAAAAGGATGCGATCGCGCTCAAAACCAGCTTCTAGTTCAATCTCTGAATCTTCTCCAATCTACAGATGGAAGTCACGCAACCACCGCTCATCCATCAAACTTAACTGGTAAGAGTTAATAGGAACCTAGAACGTTAGCTAAGAGTAGACAGCCCAATTCTTCAAGGGGTTATATCGCGAAAAAGCAATTCTTGCTATGATATCGCGTGTTATTGGTGTGGTGTGGTGTTTGAGGAGCTAGAATGCTGAATTCTGTCGATTTCAGCGGGAGACCATTTCATTTCATCGGCATTGGTGGAATCGGAATGTCTGCTCTCGCCTATATTTTAGCTAAGCGTAAACTCCCAGTTTCAGGGTCAGATATTTGTCTCAACCACATTACGCAGCGTTTACAGGAACAAAACGTTCATATCTTTTGGAGCCAAGACGCTGCGAATTTGAGGTTTTTTCAACCCAGTCAGAGGCTGATCTCAGCAGCAGCAGCACCCCAAGAAACTGGCAGAAATGGCAACGGACAGGGCGCAAATGGCACCTCAAAGCAACAAGAATTAGATTCAACCGATTCGACTCAGTTGCAGGCTGTCCTTCCCCAAGTCATTTGCTCAACCGCGATCGATCCTAAAAATAATTCTGAATATCGAGCAGCACTTGAGTCAGGCTGTCCTATCTTTCATCGCTCTGACCTGCTAGCAGCGCTAATGCAAGACTATCAAAGCATTGCCGTTGCTGGAACTCATGGTAAGACAACCACCAGCAGCATGATTAGCTATTTGCTGCTGCAAGCGGAACTCGACCCCACAATCATCGTGGGCGGTGAGGTAGCCGCCTGGGAGGGAAATGCTCGTTTGGGGGAAGGACCCTACCTGGTCGCAGAGGCAGACGAGTCAGATGGTTCTCTGGTGAAATTTTCTGCCTACGTTGGGGTGATTACAAACATTGAGCTTGACCACCCCGACCATTACAGCAGCCTGGAGCAGGTGGTTGAAACCTTTCAAACCTTTGCTCAACGGTGTGAAATTCTAGTGGGAAGCCTGGACTGTGATACGGTACGGCACAAGTTAAAACCTACCGTCAGCTACAGTCTAAGTCCCGAACTTGAGGCAGATTATACGGCGACTGATATTGTTTATCATCCAAATACTACGGAAGCGCAGGTTTGGGAGCGCGGTACGCGGCTAGGTGTGTTGAACCTAAAGCTATTAGGGCAGCACAACCTCAGCAATGCACTGGCGGCTGTTGCGATTGGGCGTTTGCTAGGATTAAAGTTTGAGGCGATCGCCCCGATCCTGGCAACCTTCACAGGCGCACGGCGGCGGTTCGAGTTACGGGGTGAGTTCAACAATATTTTGCTGATTGATGACTATGCTCACCACCCCAGCGAAATTCAGGCAACGTTGACGGCTGCTCGGCTTCAGGCAGCGGCTTCAGATCCTCTGCCGCGACGGGTTGTAGCTGTGTTTCAACCCCATCGCTATAGCCGCACGTTGACCTTCTTGCCAGAGTTCGCCCGTTCTTTTGGAAATGCTGATTTGGTAATTACCACAGAAATCTACAGCGCGGGTGAGCCAAAGCTAGAACAGGTCAGCGGTCAGCAGTTGGCAGAGGCGATCGCCATGCACCACCCCAGAGCGGTTTATCAGCCCACCCTGCCCGATGTCTACGCTTATTTAACTGAGACGCTGGCTCCGGGCGACCTGGTTTTGTTTTTGGGAGCAGGGAACTTGAATCAGGTGATTCCTCAGCTCAACGCATACTACCAACTGGCTGATTCTAAGGTTCAACCGCAGTGCCATTAAGCGGCTCCCCGATTGAACTGTCGTCTTCTTGGCGATCGCAGTTTCCCTAACCTTGCTTCATCTTTCAAACTTGGAGCGCCCCTTTAGCTCAGCTTCTTCAAAACTCAAAAAGCTATGACTCTCTCCTGTGACTCCCCCAGCGCTCGTGAACCCGCTTCAGGGATCGCAAGTCCTAAATCCGACTACTCCGACTACCCAGTTAGCGAAGACACCTTTAGCCCCGATCTCAAACCTGTTTTAACTTCGACAGCCAGCCCAACCTTGATTTCTAAGCCGCGTACAGCAGCCCTGCATCTACCCAGAACAAGCTGTCTAATCAAGCCTCAGGTGCCGTTGTCTGGCTTGACCTCGTTTCGGGTGGGTGGCCCGGCAGAACTGTATATTGCACCCCGAACGTTAGAAGATTTACAAGTTAGCTTTGCCTGGGCAGAGGCAGAGGGGCTACCTGTCACCCTGCTAGGAGCGGGGACTAATTTGTTGGTGAGCGATCGCGGCTTACCGGGTTTAGTCATCTGCACTCGCCACCTCCGTCACACAGAATTTGATCCCAAAACGGGTCGAGTCACTGCTGGGGCAGGCGAACCCATTGCCCGCCTTGCCTGGAAAGCAGCCGAACAGGGTTGGCAGGGATTAGAGTGGGCAGTCGGCATTCCTGGCACCGTAGGCGGAGCTGTCGTTATGAACGCGGGTGCCCATGCCGCTTGCACCGCCGATATTTTGGTAGATACGCAAGTGCTATTGAGCAACGGCAGCATCAACGTCCTCACCCCCGAAGACCTCAACTATCGCTACCGCATCTCCGCCTTACAGGGAGACAAGCGCCTAGTTACCCAAAGCACCTTCCAGCTTCAGCCCGGAGCCGACCCCAAGCAGGTGCTTGCCGATACCACAAGCCACATGAAGCAGCGACATACCACTCAGCCTTACCACTTGCCTAGCTGCGGCAGCGTTTTCCGCAACCCCAGTCCCCACTCTGCGGGTTGGCTGATTGAGCAAACGGGGCTAAAGGGACATCAAATCGGCGGGGCACAGGTTGCTCAACGTCATGCCAACTTCATCTTGAACTGTGGCGGCGCAACGGCAAATGACATTTTCCGGTTAATCCGTTACGTTCAGCAGCAGGTCGCCGATCAGTGGTTGCTCTGGCTAGAACCAGAGGTCAAGATGTTAGGCGAATTTTAGGTTCGCCATAGTTTCAAAATCAAAATTGGAACGCTTGATCGCCAAACACCAATGTTAAGGTTAGGTGTTAGGGTTACACTGAACATCAACAGCAAGATTTAGAAAGCTATGTCAAAAGGTCAAGGATTTGGCTTCGGTTTAGGCAAGATGAAAGAGCTAACCGAAGCGTTTAAGAAAGCTCAGCAGGTTCAAGAAGGCGCAAGAAAGCTGCAAGAAGAACTTGAGGAAATGGAAATTGAAGGAACTTCTGGTAACGGTCTGGTAAAAGTTGTACTGAGTGGGAACCAGGAGCCACGTCGAGTTGAGATTTCACCTCAAGCTCTAGAGGAAGGGGCAGACTTGCTCTCTGATCTAGTGGCTGCTGCAATGAAAGATGCTTACGACAAATCTACGGCAACCATGCGCGAACGCATGGAAGAGCTAACAGGCGGGTTAAACTTGCCCGGAATGTAACCTGTTGAGGCTTTAGCGTGAAGCGGTAGAGGTATATTCTCTGCTGCTTTGCTCATGCTTACGCTCCAGCTTGGGAGTCAGGAACTTCTCCTCAGAGTTTGCTTTAGAGTAGACCTGCTGATTCGTATAGCCGTCGAACGATCGCCACGATTTTTTCACCATACTGAGCATCAGCCGACCAGCGACCGCTGAGTTGAGTAACTAGTGGGGCGATGCCGCGTCTGACAAAGCGAAATCTTGGATCAACCAGTTCTTGCGACAGCGGCTCTGTGCTGGCATAGGCTTTGAGATGTTGAATGTGCGCTCTGACTCCAATTCTAGCGCTGGGAAAGGAGGCAATTTCCTCCTGCGTAATAGCGCTTCCCAAGCCGCCAAAGTTATTTTGAGAAGGTCTAAGAGTTCCGCCAAACTGTAAAAAGCCCGTTTCAAGACACATTTGTGAGAAAGCTATGTCGTAGTTAACGCCTTCGATGCTGGCTTCTTCACGATAAAGCTTGGGCAATTCAGGAAATTGGGTGAGAGCGTTCTCGTTGTTGGTTTTGAGAAACATCATCAGCTGCACTTCAGAGGTGGAGCCACGTCCCATAATGCGATCGACAAGTCCTGGGCAAACCGTGCCAGATGAGCGCAAGACAACCGTGCGGGAGGCGCTATCCCAACTAACAGAAATATTAAATTCGCGCAGGTCAACCGCCTTGACGTAGACGATATTACGGTAGCTGATGCGAGTAACACCAGGCGCACTCGACAGATCAATATTCAGCCGATCAACCAGATCAATAGGAATGTAAGCATTGCCGCTGACGATAATTCCCTGTTCGTCATAAATTCCACCATTGATGTTGATGTCAATGGATGAGTAGGTTGGGGATGGGGAGGGCGAAGGCGAAGTGCCTGCTACGGCTCGGCTCCAGGCGGCAAGACCATCTGAGATGCCAATGGCAAAGTCACGGCGGCGATTTTGCAGCAGCAGGCGATCTTCTGGGTTGGTCAGAAATCCGACTTCTAATAGCAGCGAAGGCGGCACAACCTGACGGCAGAAGGGCAAATTTCCTAACCCTGTATTGGTGTCAGGTCTGGCTCCTCGGCTGGGCAGTTGGGGCACTCGCCGTAGCAACGCTAGCAGCAGCAGTTCAGCGTGGGCTTTGCGCTGGTCGTTGTTGGCAATGTGGTAGACGCTGGCTCCGCGCGGGGAGGGGTTAGGAGAGCCGTCCATGCCAATTTCCAGGGCTACATCGTCTCTGCGTCCACGTGCATTGATCCAGGCGATCGTTTCTGCGGCACTGAGGTTATCAGGAACAGTCAGCACTTCAAAATTGCGCGATCGCAACTCAGTGGCAATTAAGTCGCGAGTCAAGATCATTTCTCTGGCTTCTGTAGCGCCCCCTGCAATGGTGCCAGGATCGGTCAAGCCATTCTCCAGCCCACCGTGAGCGGCTGAAATAAAAATTCGTCCCATGTGCTAAGTTTTGTCCTTCTCAAATTTTAGTTGACTTAGAATCACTATTTTTCCAGCTTTGCCCTTTACCCTTTGGTCTTTAGGTCTGACAATGTAGGGAATTGTTTTTGATTTTGGTGCTGATGGACGTTCCCCGGTTACATCCTGACACGATTGAGCAGGTGAAGCAGCGAGTTGACATTGTAGATGTCGTCTCAGAACACGTGGTGCTGCGGAAGCGGGGAAAGGATTTTACAGGGCTATGTCCGTTTCATGATGATAAGTCGCCTAGCTTCAGTGTGAGTCCTGGCAAGCAGTTTTATTACTGCTTTAGCTGTGGGGCGGGGGGGAATGCGATTAAGTTTTTGATGGAGTTGGGGAAGCGATCGTTTAGTGATGTGGTGCTGGATCTGGCGCGGCGCTATCAGGTGTCGGTGCAAACGCTGGAACCCGCACAGCGGCAAGAGCTACAGCGACAGCTTTCACTGCGGGATCAGCTTTATGAGATTTTGGCGCTGACGGCTCGGTTTTATGAACACGCTTTGCGTCAGGTTCAGAATGAAGCGGCACTGACCTATCTGCGAGAGGCGCGGCGGCTGAGTGAGGAGACGATTCAACAGTTTCAGTTGGGCTATGCTCCGGCGGGGTGGCAGACGCTCTATGGCTATCTGGTGGAGCAGAAGCGCTATCCGGTGGAACTGGTGGAGCAGGCGGGGCTGATTGTGCCTCGGCAGGGCGGCGGCGGATATTATGATCGGTTTCGCGATCGCCTGATGATCCCGATTCACGACCTCCAGGGACGAGTCATTGGGTTTGGCGGCAGAACATTGACCGATGAGCAGCCCAAATACCTGAATTCTCCTGAGACAGAGCTATTTGACAAGGGTAAAACGCTGTTTGGGCTGGACAAGTCGCGGGGGGCGATCGCCAAACAGGATTGCGCCGTTGTTGTAGAAGGATATTTTGACGTGATTGCCCTGCATACAGCGGGGATCAGCAATGTGGTTGCTTCCTTAGGAACAGCCTTAAGTTTGGCGCAGGTGCGGCTGCTGTTGCGTTATACCGAGTCCAAGCAGGTCGTGTTGAACTTTGATGCGGATGCGGCAGGGGCGAAGGCGGCAGAGCGGGCGATCGGGGAAGTTGCAGATCTGGCCTATAAAGGGGAAGTGCAGCTACGGGTCTTGAACATTCCCCAGGGCAAAGACCCGGATGAGTTTCTCCAGAACCATTCCGCCGATGATTACCGGGCACTGCTGGCAGATTCACCGCTGTGGCTAGACTGGCAAATTCAGCAGCTTTTGGCAGATGCCGATCTGAGCAAGGCAGACCAGTTTCAGCAAAGCACTCAGGCGATCGTAAAACTGCTGGGCAATTTGCCAAATGCAACGCTGCGGACCCATTATATTCATCGCTGTGCAGAACTATTGAGTCGAGGGGAAGCGCGGCTCACCCTGCGGATAGAGGAAGACCTGCGAACCCAGGTCCGAGGACAGCGGTGGCATGGGCGATCGCAAAAGTGGCAGACTCCGGGCGATCGCACTCTGCTAGAAGAGTCAGAAGCGCAGCTATTGCGGCTGTATCTGCATCTGTCAGACTATCGAACTCTGATTACGGAAGCTCTAGAAGAGCGAGACATTGATTTCAGCATTTCCCATCATCGATTTTTGTGGCAGCATATTTTAGAGTTGCAGTTTGGTGCGGTAGAAGGTGATCTGGTTGGGTTATTGCGCGATCGCCTCACCGAATTTCCCGATCGCCTCATTCAGGTTACTCCACTCTTTCACCTGGATGAAAAAACTCAGCGAGACATCTTACGTGCGCCGCTAGTCGTTCGAGCCGCAACCGCCTGCATGGAGCGAGTCCTGTGTGAGAAACGCTGCCGCCACTTTCTCAGCCTGTGGGAAAAAACTGACTGTGCCCTTGCAGGCGAACTCAGCCAGTACTACCAGCAGCAAATTTACGCCGAAAAACAGCGCATCGAAGAACTCGACCAGCAAGAGCGCCAAACCACCTTTGCAGACCTAGCCCAAGTCCCCTGGGTTGGAGAGTTCTACCAATCCCTAGAATCTGTCACGAATTGAATTTTTCACCACAAACCAACAAACCCTTTGCCGCCCATCGGTGGTGACTCAAGGATTGTTGCCCTCTTTAATCCCTAGTCTTCAGTTCCTAAAAACATTCCAACGTATCACGGGTCTTTCGTCCAGTTACAGGATTAGTGCCTGTGGCAAGCTCACAAAGTTTGTCCTGGGTGTCTTGCCGCAAGAGTACGTCCGTGAAGTCAGCGCCATCCAGAATTGCTCCATCAAACTTGGCGTTGAAGGCAAATGCGCCTTCTAAATAGCGTTGGTTAAGTTTGCGCCAACCAGACGGACAG
>JAAUTN010000422.1 GCA_012031415.1 Leptolyngbyaceae cyanobacterium SM1_4_3
AGCAGGAACCGTTAGCTCAAAGCTTATCAGGTGGTTTCTGTGGCTCCCAGTCAGGCGGCGATCGCCATTCCCCCCCCGTGAATCTAACCCGGCTGCTCAGCCCTCTATGCCTGCTCCATCGGCAAATTCTGCAAGTAAGAATTCCTGCATTCTAGTTTGCCAAAAGTCAGACTGCTGCAAGCGGGGAGGTCGGGCGGTTTCTCAAGCGCTGGAGCAAGCACTGAGCGATCGCGACCTGACCAATCAAGTCACCATCAAAGGCACGGGCTGTATGAAGCAATGCAAAGCTGGCCCAAACATTGTTATGCCTGACAAAACCCGCTATTCGCGAATTCGTCCGCAAGACATCCCAGACTTAGTTGATAAGCATTTTGTGGCGATCGCAGACTCATTACCCAATTAAGCTTTCCTCTTGAGACAGTGAGAAATTAACCAGTATCGATCACTAAAAACTAAAAAAGCGAGAGCATTACCGAATGCCCTCGCTTTCAGATTTTACTCAAAGGCGATCGCTAAACTTTAGGAGAACCCTGGCCCAAGATTTGCTCCCTTAAGGAGTTAAAATCATCAGCCAGTTCTTTGCGATTAGAAGCCCGCAGCAGATAGCGGTAAACGAACCAGGCAGAGTAGCCTAACCCGATCAGCTTCAACGCTGGCTCAAGCAGTGGGATATCGTCAAGCGAGTCTAGAATGGCTAGAACTAGCTTTGCCGAAATAATCGCCGCAAAAATCAAGCCGATTGAGATGATTGGCCGTCTATATTCGCTGAAAAACTCGGTTAGATAGTCTGGTAAATCAGCTAAAAAACCAGAGACTTTTTCTCCAATTTGCCGCCATTGCTCTTCCGATTCAGTCGTTGTTGTGAATTGAGTAATGGTTCCAGCATCTTCTCCGTCAAGGCTGACTTTGGTGGTTTCAACCTCGGTTACTACTTCGGGATTCATATCTTGCTTCACTTCAGGTTCCATAGTTACACCTTGAAACAGCTTAAATAAACTTTTGTTAAAGGATATCTCAACTTGCTGTTGCTTAACAGCAAAGCCAGGAATTTCCTCCTTTTTGCTCAAATTTGCTCAAGTATGCTCGATCAAATTGCTCAAACATACCTGACACTAAAGCAGAGTTTGTGCAATTGCAAGAGACACAGGGCAGATCCATGAGTTTTGTAAACTCCATCGAAAGGTAATACTCCTTTGGAATTCACAGTTTACAGTTTGCAGTCGCAGAGTTTAGCTATTGTGCTGATTGGGAGATTTGGCGGGACTAGATTTGAGTTTGCTAGAGCTTAATTTGAGCAATAATTTCTCGCAGAACTTTGCTAGATTGCTGGAACTGCTTTTCTTCGGAGGGAGTTAGCGATAGGTCTAGAACCCGGCTGGCTCCATGACGATTGATCACGGTGGGTAGGCTCAGGCAAACGTCCTGTACTCCATGAAATCCGGGAATCAGGGTACTTACTGTTAAGACTCGGTTTTGGTCGCGCAGAATGGCTCGGACGATCTGAGTTACTCCAAGTCCGATCGCGTAAGAAGTTGCGCCTTTGCGATCGATGATCTCATAGGCTGCTTGTTTGACCTGCTCAAAGATAGCGTGGAGTTGGTTAGCTTCTGCATCAGTGCGATTTTCTAGCCCTCCTTCACAGAGGTTCATTCCAGAGACGTTGACTTTGCTCCACACAGGAACCTCGCTGTCGCCATGCTCACCGATGATGTAAGCGTGAAGGCTGCGCGGGTCGAGTTGCAGTTTTTCGGCTAGCAGGTAGCGGAAACGAGCAGTATCTAGCACGGTGCCCGATCCGATGACGGAGGAGCTAGGTAAGCCTGACAGCTTCCACGATACATAGGTCATGACATCAACTGGATTGCTGACGATCAGCAGGATTGTATTGGGGCAGCGTTGGACGATTTGAGGAATTAGCTGTTTGAAAATTTCTACGTTGCGTTGCACCAGTGCTAGCCGACTTTCGGCTGGGTTTTGTTTTGCTCCTGCCGTAATAATCACGATGTCGGCTGCGTCTATATTGCTCTCTTCAAGGGTGCTGGCCCTAACCGAAATCGGCTCTACAAAGGGTAGCCCGTGAGACAAGTCCATGACTTCGCCTTCGAGTTTTCGCTGGTTTACGTCAACCAGAATCAGGTCGTCAAAGGTATTTTGAATCAGCATAGAGTAGGCACAAGCCATACCGACTTGCCCTGCGCCGATAATTACGCCTTTGCGCCGTTGACCTGTTGAAGTGCGATCGCCTTCAGATGGAACGCTAAACAGTTGCTCAAACATAGTGATTCACCTGCTCTACTGCTATTCGTCTACCTCAAGCTTCGTTTGACTGAAGATTTGCAGGGCTGAACTCCAGATCAAGTATCCCTGTGGGCTAAGATGGAGTCCGTCAGTGCTGAGTTCGGGGCGCAGATTGCCTGTGATGTCAGTAAACAAGGGATGTAAGTCGAGATAATATACGTCTTCTTCCAGAGCGATCGCCTCCAACTGCTGATTTAATTCTCGAATGTAGCTGTTGGGAATTTCTAGAAGCCGCGATCGCCCCTCCCACACCGCTTGCTCTGCACCGTGCGGCAAAATTGACTGTACGACGATTTCTGCTTGGGGATGCTGCTCTTTTAGAGACTGCATAATCAGCCGATGGTTTGCCAAGAGCGTCTCGCCAGACGTACCGCGAATCAAGTCATTGATGCCAATCATAATAAACAGCGTCTCTGGCTTGGTCGTGCGAAATAAATCGAGCCGCCTCAACAAGCCAGTAGACGTTTCGCCTGAAATTCCTTGATTTAGCCAGACGCGTTCAGACAACAGCAGTTCAGAAGGAAACCAAAGACTGAGCGAGTCGCCTACCAAAATTGTCAGGCGGTCAGGCGGATTTTCTGCTGCCGCCTGAGCTTCTTGCGCGAGCAGGTTAACCCACTGCTGATAGGTTAGCTGATGGCGTGGTCCCAACTGAGCAATCAGAGGATAAGCTGGATTGACCAAACTGGGCTGAAACAAGCTCGACTGAACCAGCCTGGAAGATTCTGAAGGTGGACGGGTACGCAAGGTCACATCTGCACTGTAGTCGCGAAACAGCAGCAACACGACCGACACCAGCAAAAAACTATTGGTCATCAGAGAGAGAAGTGCCCATGTCGGCAAATCGCCTAAGTGCTGACAAAGTGCAGCAGATTTGATGAGATTCGCAACTGGCTTTAGACGGCGATCGCCCATCGGGTTTTCCGAACTTTTGTGGCTTAAAGAATACTCACTGATTAGTTTAAACCGACGTAATGGTAGATCACCAAGCTTAATGAAAAAAGCGGCAGGGGGATCTCAGATCCTAAAAATTCCCGCCGCCGCCTATTGTACTGAGCCAAACTTGCTCAAACAGACCTCATACCAACTCTCTTCAAGGCTGCATATTCAAAATGTGCAGCTTCGTATAGAAACGAGACTGATTTGATTTTTGTGTAAATGTGAGCATTCTACCCACATTTACACAAAAATCTGAACAACACTCATAGAAACGGTATTAGAGGTTAGGTGAGCTGCCAGCAATGCCAGGTGAGCCACTGTGGACACTGGCTGTGCTGCCAGCAATGCCGCTCGTGTCTTTGATAAAGCCGCTATAAGCTTCCATCCCGTGTTCACCAATATCTAGACCGATTAGCTCCTCTTCTTCGGTCACGCGGAGTCCCAGAGATGCCTTCAGCGCTAGCCAGAAGATGGTTGACAGTAAAACAGTCATCCCGCCCACTGCTAAAACGCCGACAAGCTGGATGAATAGCTGATTGATGCCACCGCCATAGAACAAGCCAACGGGGCCTCCCTCGTAAATTTCTGGGTTGCCAAACAGCCCGACAGCTAGAGTTCCCCAGGCACCGTTAACCAAGTGAACCGAAGTCGCGCCAACAGGGTCGTCAATCTTGATACTGTCGAAAAAGTACACCGAGAAGACAACCAAAACGCCGCCAATCAAACCGATGATGATGGATGGGAAATAGCCCACGAAGGCGCAAGGTGCAGTGATTGCGACCAGACCCGCTAGAATGCCGTTGATAATCATCGACAAGTCGGGCTTTCCAGACAGCGACCAGGAAGTAACGGTTGCAGCAATTCCGCCTGCTGCTGCTGCCAAGTTAGTGGTAAGAGCGATATGTCCGATGCTGTCATTGACCGCCATCACAGAACCAGGATTGAAACCAAACCAACCGATCCACAGGATCAAGCATCCCAGAGTGGCGATCGACATATTATGCCCCGGTAGAGCCGATGTACCGCCATCCTGGTATTTGCCAATCCGAGGACCAAGAAGCGCTGCTCCCATCAGGGCTGCCCAACCGCCGACCATGTGAACTACGGTTGAACCTGCAAAATCCCAGAAACCAAAGCTGTAAAGGAATCCGCCGCCCCAAATCCAGTGTCCAGTGATGGGATAAGCAACTCCAACGAGCAGCAAGCTGAAAATTAGGAAGTCAACAAACTTAATGCGCTCGGCTACCGCACCAGAAACGATTGTGGCTGCGGTTCCGGCGAAAGCGACCTGGAACAGAAACTTAACGGCAAGGGGAACGCCCGTCCAATTGAGGGCACCAAAAACGCCCTCATAAGCGTCGCCTGTCGCTGGGCTATTGTCTGCACCACTGAGGAAGAAGCCGCTCAGACCAATGAAGCCATTGCCGTCGCCAAACATTAGCCCGAACCCGATCGCCCAAAAAGCGATGGTTGCCAGAGCGAAAACAATCAGGTTCTTAGACAGAACGTTAACCGCATTCTTCTGGCGGCAGAACCCGGTTTCCAACATACAGAAACCCGCGTTCATGAAGATTACCAGGATTGCTGCAATGACAACCCAAAGAGTATCTAAGCCGACTCTCAGTTCTGCAACTGCTTCTTCAGGAGAAATGTCCTGAGCAGTTGCACCGAAAGCGCAGATCAGGACGAGAATGCAGGCTAAAGGAATACAAGCTTGCCAACTTGGAGAGAGTTGCTTGACTCCGGCTGTAATTTGTTCAAATAGAGTTGCAGGATCAGATAAATTGACCTGCCGATTAGGTGGCATTGACGCATCTCGGAGCGAGAATCGCCTATTTCTTCTTCTTTTCTTGAGCAACAGTTTAGACATCACTGGACGTTCCTTAATGAGTGAAGCAAGTCCAACGACTCAGTGAGAGAGCCGCAGATTGTTGTGCTGGGTTTGGGAGGAGCAGTCAGGATCTTAAATTTGAACTCCGCTAAACGAAGCAATAGATTCTGAATCTACAGTTCACCAAGTAGCTCCGGTGAGTCCATCACAGCCTGATTAAAAGCTACATCTGGATGTCGAAGAGATACAGGTGAACAACATAGAGAACATGACGATTGCACCAATTCTGAGCAGCGTAATTCTGTATAGAGGAATACATTTACTTCAACCGTGCGGTTAAGAGGCTAAAAAAGATAGCCTTTTTGAGAGATTTCACGGAAGCCAAAGTAATTTAACGCTTTTTAAGTAAACGCTGCTCCTGGATTCCATTGACTAGATTTTAGAGAGTTGGGCGATCGCCATACACGGTCTCATCCTGCTTTCTCCAAGCTGGATCAACGATACAGATAAATATCAGCGGCTCAGAGCCACAGTTATGAATAAATTGCCTTGCATCAGGCGGAATATACACCGCATCTCCTGGCTCAACGACCTGGCTTTCGTTGTCGATATGCATCTTGCCCATGCCGCTGAGGATATAGTAAACCTCAGAGGTTTGAGAGAGTGCGGGTGAGATGTTTGTCCAACTGGGACAATCGCATGAGCAAGGCTATACCGTAGTGCTAG
>JAAUTN010000423.1 GCA_012031415.1 Leptolyngbyaceae cyanobacterium SM1_4_3
GTAAGAAGCTTTCCAGGCGCGATCGCAATGCTCCTTTAAAGCTAGACCCAGGAATAAGAGGACGACCCAATGCATCTTTGACGACGGGCAGATCTGAGCCGATGGGTTCGAGCGATCGCCCCTGGCTTATTCGCAGAGCCGTTACTGTCCACAGAGTACCTGTGAGTTCCAACCGACTTTTGAATACGTTGAACATGATTAGCTCCCGAATTATCCCTGTCTGTTGTCTCTTAAGCTGTTTAGGTACTTTAAATAGCGTGCGCCATACCCCAAGTAACGGCGCACTAGCTCAATATGAACGTCGTTAATATCTTGCGGCGTGACCTGGATAGTGGATTCGCTGGTTTGAGGCGCTTTGGAATCTTTAGCAATCTCCGTAGCTTTAGGTTTTAACTTGGAGTTGATATCTTCGACGATGCGTTCAGCTAAGGAGTTTTTACCCCTCCCCCATTTGTCATCTCGCCCCACCTGATAGCGCACGAAATTTTTGATCACTTCTGGGCTATCTGTCGTGTCAGCAACTCGAACCAAATTGCGAAACTGTGCTTCTTCAAGCTTGCTTCTGCCTAATTTGCCATATTCACACTGATCGAGTGCATCTTGAATCCACAGCACTAAATCATCTTCAGCTTGACGAATGCCCTTCTGAATTTTAAGCTCGACATACTGAGCAGTTGCGCTCATACAGGCTCCTCCCGAAAAATTAAATGAAACTCATCACACACTTTGATCTGACCAAACCCTTCTGAGGTGCGATCGCCCACACCCTGTTGTTCTAACTGAGCAAGAGGTTCATACCATTGGTCAGGAAGCTCAGTGCTAAACAGATATACACCTGCCATATTAGTGATTAGCTCTACATCTTTTTGTAATCCCCAAGCGGCATTCCAGCCAGAACGATAGTCGTAGCTACTATAGGAAAGTTGCAGCTTTAGGGTTGCATCTTCGACCTGAGTAAATTGGCGCAGCATAGGTTCTGAAATAACCGTTGTGCGCTGCCAGTTCTCGGTCAAGATAGCATCAGATTGCAGGTTGAGGGTGAAGAAATGTTGGTTTGCTGGCAGTGATTTTGACGGATCAAAGATGTTCCAACATTTCCAGCGATCGCGTAGCTTAGCGTTAAACTCTCGAACGCGAGATTTAACAGCGTCACCTTCAGAAAAATCTTGTAGCTCTGCTTGCACATGAACCTTGCCCAATCCGCGTGAAGTTGAACCACCCAAGCGAAAGTTAGTGCAGTGGCGAGTGATGAACGGCTGCAATTGAGTGGCTAAATCGTTGTCATCAATGACGATCGCTCCCCGATAAACGCTGAACTGCGGGGTTTGTTTCCCCTGGGTTTCGTTCAGTACTTCGATGCTGTAGAGAAGTTGGTCTTCGGCGGTGGCGCGTCTGCGGTTGATGCCAACACGGGTTAACAAACGCTTGCTGATGGAATGCGATCGATACGTTTTCCCTTGCTTGCTGTAGAAGCCTTTGAAGGGTTCAACGCGATCGCCCTTCAAATCATTGGGTTCGTAAAAGTGCCCCTGTTCTCTAGCACAGAAGCTATCAATCAACGAGTCAAATACGCCGCTGCCTTTGGGTGTGAATCCTGGACTGGTTTTAGAACTGAGGGCAGTTGCAGGCAAGACGCAAACTTCTTCTGGGCAAATCGTGTACTCATCTTCACCAGTTTTAGCGATCGCAGGATAAGCATTGTGAAAGATAGCGGCATCATCGCTTAAGAACAATGTTCCAAAATCATCATCCGTTTGAGTCAAGTCAGCATTGGCGGTAGAAATTTGTCCGGCGGCTTGCGCCTGCTGAATCATCAGAGAAGCGATCGCCCCTCGGACGACAGTGCCAGGGATATAATCTGTTGCTTCACTCACCGAAGCGCCAGGTTTGCGTTGACCGATAGCTAGCGGCGCTTCAGCCGTGATCGTTAATTCAATTCGCTTCATGATTGACCTCCTTTTTGATGTGAGGAGGTGGAGAGGACAGAAAAGCCCACACGTGGTCGTTAATTTGGGGATCTCTAAATACTGAAGGCTCCCAATGAAGCCAACCCAGACCTGTTGACTTACTGCCTCCAAGTGCATGGATATGTTTGAGTCCGGCAAGCATCAGGGCTTTGGCAAAGTCAGTGGTTCTAGATTCTTCATCAGTTTGATGAGTGAGTTTCCAGCGGGGTTGAATGTGAATCGTGCCTTTAAATCTCAAAGCTGTATTTGCAGGAGAGGTTTCTAAAAAGAACAGCTTTCCTTCTTCAGCCGTGCAGCGGCGACGGTTAATTGTAACTCCGGGACGCAGTACTTCAGGAATGTTATCAGGATGTTCAGTACAAACTAGATCGCTGAACTGAAGTCTGGATGGCAGGGATGGGTTGCCAAAGAGTTGACAAATCAGGCAGTGGTGGCGGGTTGAATCGTCAGGATTGCGATCGCCCACATCATAGTGATCATGCTCAAAGTTGCCTGTCAACCCGGCACGTTGAGGGCACATGGTTTGGGCAACAGGAGATTCGCAAATATCCCACCCTAATGCTCTGGCAATCTTTTCACACTCATGGCGTAATCGCCCTTTGAGTTGTGAGGCTGGAATCACCAGTTTTCCCTCTGCATTTTTGAGAATAGGTTTATCAGAAAGAGAACCTGACGAGCCGCCTGCACCAACACACAAGGCAGTGTCAATAATGGCAGTCAAAGAAATACTGCTGGATGAATTAGTTTGTGTTGATGACTGATTGAGGTCTGCTAGTCGAATCATGACTGTCCCTCCTGTGCCGCTGTGACTTCAGAGGGTACAGAGCCTCGTGTGTCTTGGTCTAAATCGTCATCTTCAATTATAAAATCGAGTAGTTCTACCAGTTCTCGCCAGAGAGTTTCATAGATTGTTTTGTCACTTTCTGGATCATCTTTACGCTGTACTGTCATCCAGGGGGCTAAGTTACCCAAATTGGTTGATTCTAAGGGTTCACACCAGGCTTTTTCAAAATGCTGTTTAAGCAGCGCTTGATTTTCTCCTTTTAGGCGAACTCTGAAGTAGCGATAGTTGAGAATTGATGTGCGTTTACCGCGCTCTAGCAAGCTGCGAATTTGGTAGAGTTGCGATCGCGGAAATTCAGTTTTTTTCACCGCTTTGACAGTTTCAATTAACCCACCCAATTCATGTAGCGTATAAGGGGCTGCATAAAGTTTGAGATTTTGATTGTGCTGTGGAAATCTCACTGTCAATCCTTCATCCCGAAATGAGTTGATGTCTGATGAAATCATGGTGACGGCTTTCATCGTCAAGAAATCCACAGTGCCGCTGTAGTAACCTTTTTCTCTAAGTTCTTTTGCTCTTTTCTTGGCAGATTTGAGTAGTTGCGAGACAAGCTTATCGGCATAGTAAATGGGAGTATTTTCTGCGGTAATGAGAACACCACTGGAGATACTCAGGCAACATTGAGATTGTGGAGCGTTGTTAGGTTTGTAGCGGTGAATTTGCACTTCTCCTGACATAGGTAGAGGAGATCTTTGCAAGGTGGTTTGGATTGGATATCGTCCAGTTGCCACTAGCTTTTTTTCAAACTCTTCGCCAATCGTTCTTGCGATCGCCAACGCCTTATCAGCCGGAACAATCAACAACACATCATCCCCACCGATGGTGACAATTTCAAAGGGATGAATCCAAGCTGAACTTTTACGTTCAGAACGGCTGTCTGGGACATAAAAATGGGGTTGAATATACCGCGAAAGCGCATAATAAACAGACTGTTCAGTCGCTTCAAAGATATCCTCGCTGAACTGCTGGTACTGCTCTGGGGTTTTAATCTCATCCCGGATGTATTGCCCCATGTTGTTGCCGTCAGCGTAGATGTAAGCAACAAACCCATTACTTGCATCTCCAATTTCTCGAAGCGATCGCGCCTCTCGCTTATGAATCTCTCTAACCTGTTGGTTTTCATCAAATAGTCGCAGCTTGGGATCGTAGTGCCTTACAAGTTGCTCATTGCAGAGATATCTTTCAAACTTGTTGACCCAGCTATTAAACTCTTCGGTTGTTGGATTCCAAACTTGCTCCAATTCAGCTTTAGGATACCATTGCTGTCGTTCTGATTCTTCTCGCTTTGTAAGTTGCCCGACTCTTCGCTTTCGTGCCACTGGTTCTGACAGCTTTGGTGTACTGGGAAGATCATTTGCATCAACTTGCACAACAGCAGAGCGGCGATCGCCATCATCTCTCACCAAATACGGATGCGTCTCAAACATCGGTGGATAGCGGCGAGTCGGACGACCTGAATCGTCATATCCGCTCCGACGTTGGTTAAACTGGTTGGCTAATTTACTAACCAGTTCACTAAAATCTTTGCGGCTCCTAAACTTTTGCCGCAGTTCCTTTTCTAATTCTGCTTCACTGAGTTTAAGAAGTTCTTCAGGTTCAGAAAGATCAAAGTAGGCGCGAATTGCTGAATTATTCTGCCAGTCTTGCTTGAATTGGCCGAACCAGAAAGGTATTTCACCATTTTTATCTAAATTTTTAGGCAAATCCCTAAGAATATTTCTAATGGAGAAAACCTATCCCCTACCGCACAGGAATTTGCCGTTAGCGTTTCAAAGGTGTAGCGTTTTTCGATCGCATCTGCTAGCTCATCTACAAAAGCCGCAGGGCAAAACGCGAGTATGTTGCCTCCAGTGGAATAGACAATAAGCTCAGGAATTAAGGCATCTGAGAGTTCGCTGTTCTGATTCAACCATTCATCTCGGTTAAGCCATTCCCTAACCTGTTGACAATAATTAGGAACCTTTTGACATTGGGGGAAGCGATCGCTTGTCTCTGCATGAAAGAAGGCAGGCAAATCAATCAGGTTAATGCGATCGAGCAGGGCAGACGCTCCGCGAACATCCTGAAGCTTGGCTTCTTCAAAGACATACTGCTTAATCTTGGTTGCTCCACCGTAGACCAGCCCAATGCGCGTTTTCTGCTGCCAGAGTTGCCAAACTTCAGGATAGGTACTCAATTTCTCAAGACTTTCTGAGAAATCGTTTTCAGCTAAAGATTGAAGCGCCTTTGCTTGCCGCACATACTCTTTCACCTGTTGGGATGGCTCACCATTGGTGGCGATCGCCCCTCGTATCTGATTGAGCAGAGCTTGGGAATCTTGTAAGTTTCGTTTGTCGCTCCAGGCGAGGCACCAGGCGATCGCAATCAAAGTACGGGTTTTGGAATTTTGGCTTGCGGCAGTCGCGGCAACGGTCAGACAATCGGACATGATCCCACGGGGTCTTACAGGACAGAACAGACGTAAGACACAGGAAGTCCTTCGTCCAGGATGCTAAAAATGCTGGATGAAATCCGGGAACTTTTACGAATAAATACGGATCATCTTATAAACACAATGCCTAATTTAACCGATAAAATTTCATCTTCAGTGATTTAAATCAACAGGTAGACGCGAGAGAATGGGCGATCGCACCCGTTTCCATAAACTGCTAAGGATTGCGAATTTAATAAAGTCCCGCCCTGGAATCAATTCCGGGCTAATAGCCCAAGTCAGTTGAAACTGACTAAAACGTGCAGTAGAAGCTCGTTCCAACTCGTTCCAACTCGTTTGAACGAGTTTTAGCTTTGAGCCTGAGATTGATCTCAAGGCTCTAGTGCAATGTCTCCTGCTACTGGTGCAAGATCTCATCTGATTGACTTCGGAGGTTCTCGAAGTCACTTCGGAGGTTCTCGAAGTCACTTCGGAGGTTCCTCGAAGTCAGCTTCGGAGGTTCTCGAACGATCACTTCGGAGGGTTCTCGAAGACACTTCGGAGGGTCCTA
>JAAUTN010000424.1 GCA_012031415.1 Leptolyngbyaceae cyanobacterium SM1_4_3
ATCTTTCATCCCTCACCCCTACCCCCCTACCCCCCCTACCAACCATGACCAAAACCATCGGCATCGACTTAGGCACAACCAATTCCGAAGTGGCGATCGTTGAAAATGGGCAGGCGCGTGTCTTGCCTGGAGATGACGGTGATTTGATGCTGCCCTCCTGCGTTGGCTTTAGCGAAACGGGAAAGCTGCTGGTCGGGCGCGAGGCGCTGCGTCAGTATGCGGCGGCACCCGATCGCACGGTTCGTTCGATTAAGCGGTGGATGGGCACTGACCACAAAACGACTCTGCGTGTCGGTGGCACGGAATCGGACGAGACGCGAGACTTTTTGCCCCACGAGATCTCAGCCATGATTTTACGCACCCTGAAGCAGCGGGCAGAGACGGCTCTGGGCGACACCGTGACTCAGGCGGTGATTACCGTTCCCGCCTATTTCACCGATGCTCAGCGGCAGGCCACCAAGATGGCAGGCGAAATTGCTGGACTGGAGGTGCTGCAAATTATCAACGAACCAACTGCTGCGGCACTGACCTATGACGTGCGATCGGAGGAAACCGAACGGGTGCTGGTCTATGACCTGGGCGGCGGCACCTTTGATGTATCGGTAGTTGAGATCACCGGAGAAGTGACGGAGGTGCTGGCGAGTCACGGCAACAACCAGTTGGGTGGCGATGACTTTGACCGACGGCTACAACTGCACCTGGCAGCAAAATATCGTCAGACACACGGCATGGACGTACCGGATGATCCTGCGACGCAAGCCCGCCTGTTGAGAGCGGCTGAACAGATCAAAGTCACGCTCAGTTCCCATGCTTTTGCGCCAGTGCGAGAAGCCTTTTTGGGCAGCAAGGGCAAGACAGCGCTGCACCTGGAGACAGAAATTGCCCGCTCGGACTTTGAAGACCTGATCCGGCCGCTGCTAGATGAAACGCTGGAGGCGATCGATCGCGCCCTCGGTGATGCCGACCTGCAACCGGATGACCTCGACCGAATTATTCTGGTGGGCGGTTCTACCCGCATTCCGCTGGTGCAGCAGATGGTCGAAGATCATTTGGGGCAGGCTCCCGTTGATGGCGTTCAGCCTGATTTGTGTGTGGCGCTGGGTGCGGCTTTGCAGGCTGGAGTGCTGGCAGGCGAAGACGTAGAAGCAATCTTGGTCGATGTGATTCCCCATTCGCTCGGCATCTCCGCCGCAGTCGATACGCCAATGGGGATTATGCCGGGATACTTTAGCGTGATCATTCCCCGTAACAGCGTTGTGCCCGTTTCCCGCTCTGAGGTTTATTCGACGGTTTCAGACAGCCAGAGTGCGGTCGAAATCGAGATTTTCCAGGGAGAAAATCAAGCCGCCGAGGAAAATGTACCGCTGGGTTCCTACAAAGTTGAAGGACTGCCGCCCAAACCCGCTGGCGCGATTGAGATTGAGGTGCATTTTGACTTTGACCTGAACGGCATTCTCACCGTTACTACCACCGAAAAAGGCAAGGGACAGCAGGGAACGCTAGTCGTCAATCATGCTGGAATCCAGCGGCTCTCTAGCCATGAACTGAAGCAAGCTAGAGCCGATTTAGACGCACTGTTTGAAGCCGATAAGTTTGAAGCAGATGAGTTTGAAGCAGACGAGCCGATTGATGTTTCTGCGACTGAGACGACCGAAGGCATTTCCCTAAATTCTGAGCTAGTTGCGCTGCTCGAACAGGCTCAGAAAACGCTAGATACGCTAGAGGATGAGCAATCTGAAGAGTTGCAGGATTTGCTGGAGCAAATTGAGGAGGCGATCGCCAATCAGGAAACTAACGCAATCCCAGAACTCCAAGAAGAACTGTCTGACTTCCTGTACTACATCACCACCAACAATTCCTGATAGCGCCCATGAAATGTCCTGTTTGTCGTGCCACCTATCGTCCAGCAGATCGGGAATTGAAGATTGAGAAGCAGGGAGCAGGAGTGGAGCAATCTCTAAACCTGAGTTCCCAATGCCGCCGCTGTGGGGTTGACCTTTCCCCGCTAATTTGTCTACACGATCAGGCGATTTGGTGGCACCGACAGGCAATTCGAGCGTTTAAGGCAAACGATTATACTGCGGCTATAAGTTGGAACAATTGGGCGATCGCTCTCCACACTCAGAATGCTGATTTTCACGCTCTGGCGGGGCAACTTTGGGCGTTGCAGGGCGAGTTTGGGAAGGCGATCGCTTCCCTCAAAAAGACCCAGCAGATTGAGCCAAAGCATCCAGCCGTCGCTTTTTTCGAGATAGTTTTACAGCCCAAAGCGGAGTAGCAAACTAGCCAGCCCTCCAATGAAGCTGAGGAAACCGCCGCCACCGCGGCCGCGCTCGTTTGCCTCGTCGAGCGCCTCTTGCGCTTCTACAATGCCTTCAGCCAGTTGCACAGAAGCTAGCCTGCCGTTCTCGTTGCCCTCTGCTGCAAAAAGCTGTTCGGCTCGGTTAGCATCGGCAATCGCCTGTTCCTCATCCCCCAACCGATAGTGGGCAAGACTCCGTGCCAGGTAAACCGCAGAGTAATCCGGGCGCTTGTCTAATGCCTGGTTGTAATAGGCGATCGCTCCGTTAGTGTTGCCCTGCTGATATTCTGCAACCCCCCAGGCGTAGAACTGTTCAGCGCTAATCAACTCGTCGGGCAGTCCGATCGCCCCTTGTAAAGTAGCGCCATCCAAATTTGCGCCCTCCAGGTTTGCGCCATACAGGTAAGCTTCCCGCAGATCTGCGCCTGCCAAGTTTGCCCCACTTAGATCCGCTCCGCTGAGATTTGCCCTGACTAAAACTGCTCCACTCAAATCAGCATTTGCCAAATTAGAACCGCTCAAGTTCGCCTGGTTTAAGTTAGCAAGACTGAGATTCGCCCCCGTCAAATCTACCGCTGACAAGTTTGCAAACACTAGTCCGGCTCGGCTCAGGTCACAGCTTTGACACTCACGGGTAGACATTAACTGCTGGACGTGCTGCAAGTTTTCGGCTCTGGCAGGCACCCCCCAACAAAGCGTAGCGAATAGCGTTAAAGAAGCAAGATTCTGGAGTTTCATGGGCGACGGGGTTTGGAATTTTTCTACTTGTCATTAATTGCACACAAAGTTAGCATCTAGCGCAACTTATAGCTAGTTTGCTGGGTTGTTGGTCTAAGTCTGAATGGGTGTGTGGCGGCGCAGCCGCCACACACCCATTCACACCCGAATTGAGCAACGTCCAACTGATAGCTAGTTTGCTGTAGCGTCTGGTGAATTGACGGGTGAATTGATATTAGAATGCCAGTGCTGCGATCGCCTCCAGTTCATCCTCCTTCATGACTTAAATTTATGTCAGTTTCCACTCCCCCCAAACTGCTCGGTCAACATACCTGTTTTGGCGGCACCGTTGGCTTCTACAGCCATCCCTCCCAAGCCTGTCAGGGGGAAATGAAATTTTCGGTGTATCAGCCGCCGCAGGCAAAAGCTGAACTTGTTCCCGTGCTGTACTTCCTGTCGGGACTCACCTGCACCGAGGAAAACTTTATGGCTAAGGCAGGCGCACAGCAGTTTGCCGCCAAACACGGATTACTCCTCGTTGCCCCCGACACCAGCCCGCGTAGGGCAAACATTCCCGGTGAAGCTGACGATTGGGATTTCGGTACAGGTGCAGGCTTTTACGTAGACGCAACGACGGAACCCTGGCGATCGCACTATCGGATGTACAGCTATGTCGTAGACGAACTTCCCGCATTAATCGCCGCCCATTTCCCGGTTCAGCAAGACCGCCAGGGCGTTTTTGGGCATTCGATGGGCGGTCATGGCGCGTTGGTTTGTGCCTTGAGAAATGGCGATCGCTACCTTTCTGTCTCTGCCTTTGCGCCAATTACCGCACCGATGCAGTGCCCCTGGGGGCAAAAGGCGTTCACAAACTACCTCGGTGCCGACCCAAAAACGTGGCGGGACTATGACGCTAGCGAGTTGGTGCTAACGGCTCCGTCAAATCGCCCAATCCTGATTGACCAGGGCACCGCCGATCCTTTCCTGGAACAGCTTTTGCCTCATGTCTTTGAGCAAGCCTGCGCCAAAGTCGGACAGCCTCTAATTTTGCGAATGCAAGCAGAATACGATCACGGCTACTACTTCATCAGCACCTTTATAGAAGACCACATTCGTCACCATGCCGATATCCTATGGAAGTAAGCCTCAATTTTTAACGTCCTTTCAATATGCTGGATTCTCTAAACGCACTGTTGGGTCGTCACCCTGAACGGGTCAAAGCACACGTTGAAATCTACACCTGGCAAACCTGTCCCTACTGCATTCGCGCCAAAATGCTGCTCTGGTGGAAAGGGGTGAACTACACCGAATACAAAATTGACGGCAACGGAGCCGCTAGAGTCAAAATGGCAGAACGTGCTAACGGACGGCGCACCGTGCCCCAAATCTTTATCAACGATCAGCATATTGGCGGCTGCGATGACCTGTATGAGCTAGACACCAAAGGGCAACTAGACCCGCTGCTCGCGCAATAGATGGCGATCGCAATTCCACCACCGCTGCTCGACCATCCCGAATACCAGATTCACTATCGCTGGATGAGTCGGGCGATCGCCCTTGCCTCTGCTGCTGGGGATGCTGGGGAAGTTCCAGTGGGGGCAGTGATTGTAGAGGGCGATCGCCTGATTGCCGAAGCCGAAAACCGCCGACAGCGCGACCACGACCCCACCGCCCACGCCGAAGTTCTAGCGCTGCGAATCGCCGGACAGCAACTGCAAACCTGGTATCTGAACCGCTGTACCCTCTATGTCACGTTAGAACCTTGCCCCATGTGTGCCGGGGCGATCGTGCAAGCGCGGCTAGGCAAGTTAGTCTACGGGGCAGACGATCCTAAAACGGGCGCAATTCGCACCGTCGCGAACTTGCCCGATAGTGCCTGCTCCAATCATCGTTTGCCTGTAGTGGGTGGAATTCTAGAATCGACCTGTCGGCAGCAGCTCCAAGCCTGGTTTGCTCAACGTCGGCAATACAGCGCTAGGCGCATACCTTAGGACACTTATGAACCTTTCACAGGAAGCAAAGCCAAATTTTGTCATCCCCCTAACGGATGTTATCTAGAAATAGTTATATATACTTAACCTAGAAGCACATTGGCGGTCTATCGCCAGTCCTATTTCTGGACAGCCTTAGAACTGTCCCTCAGCCAGAAGACAAGCCATTTTGAGCGGACTATTGTGTACATAACGACACTTTCAGTGCCCCTGATATCCCGTTAATTTCTATGGTTTTGTTCAACTCCTTCTTGGAATCTGTTAAAAGCTCTGTAGATACTGCTGTAGATACCGCAACCTACACTCATTCTGCGGTTGATTCGCGCTTTTCGCCCTGGCTAACTCCGCTGGTCTATCCACTGGCACGTCGGATCGTGCTGCCCTTCTACTTTGGCAAGATTGAGGTGACAGGGCAAGAAAACCTGCCGCTGACGGGTCCTGTGATTCTAGCTCCGACCCATCGGGCACGCTGGGATGCAATTATGGTGCCCTATGCAACGGGTCGGGGAGTAACCGGACGAGATCTGCGCTTCATGGTGACTGCCGATGAGGTTAAGGGCATTCAAGGCTGGTTTATTCGCCGTTTGGGGGGCTTCCCGGTCAACACCAAACACCCCACCATTGCCAGCCTGCGTCACGGCGTAGAAGTCTTGCAAAACGGCGAAATGCTGGTCATTTTTCCAGAAGGCGGGATTTTAGAGATGGTCAGGTTCATCCGCTGAAGCCCGGTTTAGGACGCTTAGCGATTCAGGCAGAAATGAGTCAGCCTGGGC
>JAAUTN010000425.1 GCA_012031415.1 Leptolyngbyaceae cyanobacterium SM1_4_3
TAGGGGCTGGGGGGAAAGGGGAGAACGGGGGACGACTAGGGGCAAATACTTTCCTCCATCCTTCATTCTGAAGATGGGGGACTAGTGTAGAGTCACCGCTTAACTTTAGGGTGATGCTTTGGCTCGTAGTTAGCGCTTCAGCGCTAAAGCACTGACTCCCAACCCTAATTTTTAGCTGTGATACAGCACTAGGGGGTGGAGGCGAGTTTGGACTTGAGGGATTTTTGGAGGCTTCGTAGCATTTTGCCGAGTTCGTCCATTTGGGATAGAAGGGATTCGGTACTGGTTTCGCCTGTATAGCGCAGGCGTTCAGCCAGAATGAGTTGGGTTTCCAGTTCGGCGAGAGAACCTAAAGCAATCGAGAGATGATGCAGATATTCCTTTGTCGAAGCTCTTGCGTGACCCTCAGCAACGTTGGAGGGAATAGAAACCGCTGCTCGCTGCATCTGGCTGGTTAAGCCATACAGTTCTTGTTTTGGAAAAGCCGCAGACATACGGTAAATCTGCTCAGCAATACTCATCCCAACCTGCCAAACCCGCAATTCCCGATAGCTACTAACCCCCATAGACTAGCTACCCTCTCCCCCTCTACCCTAACTCCCAGTCCCTCTCTTCCTCTAGCCCCTAGCCCCTAGCCCCTCTTTCCTCACTCAAACAAGCGGAAATAGGGATATCTCACAGGCGCACCGGGTTCTTTCTCCAGGTCAAAGTTAATCACGTCCCAGCAGGGATCTTCTTTGGGGTCGGGGCTGAATTCTACGGGCAGTCCGTAGAGACGGGGGCGAGACGAGTCAGACTGTCCGCGCCAGGGAGCGCTGCGTTCCAGATAAGTGCTAATCAAGTCCTGGTAGCGTTGGGCGATGATTACTTTTGTGGCTCGGTAGCCCTGAGTGTAGAGGCGATCGAGCGCTTCGTGAATTTCAAACCGGATGCCGTCGGGGTGGGTGTGTTGCCGATACCACTCGTCATTCCACTGTCTCCAGTGCCTTCCAGACTGGAGGTGAATTAGCTCCGTCGTCTTAGGATCTGCTTCAAATGCGCCATGCCGCTGACACAAATAGGTATCGGTCAACGTCAATGCCGGAATCGTCTGTCTACAGTGAGGGCACTGAATTTCAGGTCCGAAGATTGGGTACTGTAGGGCTGGATTGATCATGAAGTTGTAGCCAGCATATTCGCGCTATGTACCAGTGCCAGTGGCCTTATTATAACTGGGGGTGTTTTGCCCTCAATGCCCATTCTACGAGCATTGGACTCAAAAGTTACTAATCCTTCTGCCTGATTATGACTCCATCGATACCTTTTTGGGGCACTCCTGATTTATCTCAAGCGGCTTTTGTTGCTCCTACGGCAGCGGTTATAGGAAATGTGGAGGTGGCTGCTGGCGTAAGCATTTGGTTTGGGGCGGTGCTGCGCGGTGATGTGGAGCGAATTGAAGTTGGCGAATGTACAAATGTGCAGGATGGAGCCGTTCTACATGGCGATCCGGGACAGCCGACGGTTTTGCACGACTATGTGACGGTTGGGCATCGGGCAGTGATTCATGGGGCTGAGATTGAGCAGGGCTGTTTAATTGGGATTGGGGCGATCGTGCTAAATGGGGTGCGGGTGGGAGCAGGCAGTATTGTGGGTGCGGGTTCAGTGGTGACGAAGGATGTGCCGCCGCGATCGCTCGTCATTGGCGTTCCGGCCAAAATTCTTCGCCCCGTGTCTGAGGAGGAAGCCGCCGATTTAATCGCTCATGCCCGCAAATACGAGCAGCTTGCCCTGGTTCATGCAGGTAAAGGGACAAATTTGGGATTTGTGTTGCAAACAAATGTGATAGAAGGACTGGAAAATTGAGCCAATTCAGCGCAGAATAATGTTAAAGATGAGATTTGTTTATAAATCTTTAGGGGAGGTTCTTGAACATGGATATTGATTGGCGCATTCTAATTGTCTTGTCTCCGGTCTTGCTGGCTGCTAGCTGGGCTGTTTTTAACATCGGTCAAGCGGCTTTGAAACAGTTTCAGACCTTTTTCAACAAGCAGGCTTGAGTTAGGTGAATGAGCTTGCTGTGGAGCAGGTATTCTGACTGCTTCATCGGACGGGCAAGATGCCCATCCCACAGAAAGCCTGGAAAAAGCTGCACGTTGTGTAGGTGAGTAGTTTGAAAGGGGGGCGATCGCTCGGATCGCCCCCTTTTTTTGTGAATGCTTCAGTTAAGCCTGCACGCCCCCAATCGCGAATCCCAAAATTAGAATAGAGAAAACCTGTTTAAGAAATAGCTCTAAATTAAAATGCGTACTTTTACCTGGCTGGGTGCAACCCTCGCTGCAACAATAGGGTTTGCTGCAATTCTCAGCCCTGCTGCTCAAGCGGTTCGGCTTTCGGATGGCAGAGTTTATTTTGAGCGCCCTCCTAGCCTGGTCTATTCGGGCACAACTCGGAACCGTGCCTCTGCCTACAACCCCACTTACTACTTCACGTTAGAAGTGCCTCAGAATGCAGGAGAGCCTTTAGGACGAATTGAGATTGCTCAGCAGAATGCCAGCAACTTTGCCCGCAGCGTTGAATTTGAACTGGAAGATAGCCGCGCTTTTGTGGGAACACGGGGCGATCGCGGCGAAGCATTAACTTTGGGCAACGTGACAGCAGACGAAGAAAACCAGACGGTTTCTGTTAGTTTTGAGCCGCCTGTGCCGCCTGGAACTGTAGTCACGCTGGGTTTAAGGGCAGAGAGAAACCCCCGCAGTGGCGGTGTTTATCTGTTTGGCGTAACAGCCTTTCCGCCTGGTGACTCAGCCTATGGGCAATTCCTGGGCTATGGTCGGTTCAATTTCTATGAAGGCGACCCGTTCCCGTTTTCATGGCGCGATCGCCACTAACTCATCAGAACAAGAAGAGGCAGGGCTTTGACTCTGCCTCCCTTTTTATAGAACAGGTGCTTCAAGCATCAATGGCTCCACCGCAGGAGCTTCCGGCCCCAGCAGTGCAGCCAAAGCAGTGAGTTCCCGTGACAATTTCACGCTGTGCTAGAAGCTTGGGGTTAAAGTCGCGAATGTGAGGTTGCTGTTCGGGTAGCTGACATTCTAGATCAAGCATTTGGTTAAAATCGCAGTCAAATAGCCTTCCATCCCAGGAAACTGAGATTGTATTGCGGCACATCAAACCTGAAACGGTGGCAGGGTTATAAGCATTCACCAGCACTTCCATATAGCGCTGTAAGTTGCCGGACTGCTCTAGCCATTCCAGGAAGCGGGAGATTGGCATATTGTTGAGCGCAATAAGGCGATCGAAACCAACGCCATGATTTTTCGCGAGTCCAGCTTTCCACTCCTGCTCCATTTTTGCCTGATTGCCTGCCAGAAATGCCCCAGCAGGGTTAGACATTAGAGTTAGTCGCCGCTGTGGGTTGCCGATTCCATAATCTGCGGTGTTCAGTCGTCGCAGCGCCTCAATCGATTTCTCGAATGTGCCGTCTCCCCGCTGGGCATCGGTGTTGAACTTGCGGTAGTGCGGCAACGAGCAAACAATTTCAACGCCTTGCTCAGCAAACCATTCTGGCAAGTCGCGCATTCGAGGCAAGAGCAGCACGGTCAGGTTACAGCGATCGATGACGTGCTTACCACGAGCCACACATTCCTCGACCAGATAACGAAAGTGAGGATTTAGCTCCGGTGCGCCACCTGTAATGTCAACGGTATGCGCCTCCGTCTGATCAAGGGCACGCAAGCAGGCTTCTACCGTATCTCGATCCATGTTTTCCTGGACTCGATCAGGTCCAGCATCGACGTGGCAATGGCGGCAGGTCATGTTGCACAGTTTGCCAACGTTGATCTGAAAAATTTCTAGCTGAGCGGGGCGAAATGTCTTTAGTCCCTGGTTTGCTAGCGTTTCAGCAAAGTTTCCCTGATGCGGCGTATGAGATAAGTTAACGGCTGCTAGCCGCTCGGTCTGGTAGTGAGGGCTGGAGAGGGGCGATCGCCGCCGATACAGCGAAGTAGTCGGTTTAGCTCCTGCCTCCACATCCACTAACTTCAACGCTTCTACCCATTCAGATTGCACCTCAGCCATCAAAAACCGCTCCCTTTCAAAGTTCTGTCAAAAGTTCTGGGTAATTTGATGACGGCATACCCTAGCCCCCAGCCCCCAGTCCCTTACATTGCCACCTGCTTCACATGGTCAAGCATCTGCAACCCATGAATGAGAGATGCGCCACCTCGAATCGCAGTGGCAATATGCACCGCCTCAGTCATCTGTTCCAAATCTGACCCCTGTTGCAGACATTCTTTGCTGTAGGCATCAATGCAGTAGGGACACTGCACCGTGTGAGCAACTGCCAGGGCAATTAGTGCTTTCTCTCTGACAGACAAAGCCCCATCTGCAAAAACGGCACCATAATAAGCGAAAAACTTCTCTGCTAGCTCTGGACTGCCTTCGCTGATTTGACCGAAGTGAGGCAGATGATCGGGTTTGTAATATTGCTCCATTGTTTTGTTTTAGGCTGCTTAAGGTACGGGTGAATCCTTCTTTAGTGTAAATCGCTGCTATGACCCCTCCACATACTGCCTTAAGCTGCCGTCAAGCAACAAATGGTTGATTATAGGCATAAAAATTCCTTGACTGCCCAGTTGCATGATTTCGTTACAGGCAGAAAAAAAACTGGTAATGGCGGTATGGTAGATCTTTTCAATCTGCTCTCGCAGATGCTCAAAATCAAGATTAGGTGGATTTTTCATTGTTGTTTCAAGATTTTCAGCCTGTGGTGGCGATCGCCACTACGCCTACTTCCGTCAAACAATTGCGCCCCATCTGTCAGGCTACGGATGCAGTTCTCTGGGTGCCCAACTCTCTGCAACATCTGGAAGGGGTGCAAGTTTACGGTGGCTCTTTGAGCGCTCATTTAGAGACACTGTGGCCACAACATCGCAGCTTTGTCTTTGGATTAGCGACGGGGGCGGTTGTGCGCCTGATTGCGCCGCTATTACAGCATAAATCTACCGATCCGGCTGTCGTTGTTTTAGACGAAACTGGTAAATTTGTCGTCAGCTTGTGCGGCGGGCACCAGGGCGGTGCCGATCGCCTGACACGACTGATCGCGCTACAGATTGGGGCAACTCCTGTGTTGACCGGGGCGGCAAACGGGGCGGGTTTACCTGGAATTGATGTACTGGGAATTCCCTGGGGTTGGCGACGGGGAGAGGGCGATTGGACAGGCGTGAGTGCAGCGATCGCCCGTCAAGCACCAGTTCAGGTCATCCAGGAAGCCGGGTCAACCCTCTGGCAATCCCATCTGCCTGAATTTCATCCCTTTCAGTTTGGCTTTCCCGAATACACGGCTGAAGTTCGAGAAGCATCTCCTGAACCTGAAGCCAGAATTTGGATCAGCCCGATCCAGCGCCAATTCTCCCTGGAATCTGACCTGCCTAAAGTGCAGTGGCATCCCCGTGTGCTGTGGGTGGGCATCGGCTGCGAACGGGGGACTTCTCGCCAACTGATTGAAACTGCCATTCAGCAGGTATTTCAGGCAAATCACTTGGCAGAAGGGGCGATCGCCGGAATCGCCACCATCGACCTGAAAGCCGATGAGGTAGGGTTAGTCGAACTGTGTCGCGATCGCTCCTTCCCTCTCCGCTGCTTTACCGCTGAGCAACTTCGCACCGTCCAGGTACCAACTCCTTCAACGGTGGTTGAGGCAGAGGTGGGAACGCCGAGCGTAGCGGAAGCAGCAGCAATTTTGGGGCGTAGGGGTTGGGGCTAGG
>JAAUTN010000426.1 GCA_012031415.1 Leptolyngbyaceae cyanobacterium SM1_4_3
TCCTTAGAGTGCTGATTCAAGTCACTCGGAGTCCTTGTGTTGCAGTTCCGGGAGGGTTTGTTGCGTCTTAGAGTGTGATTCAAGTCACTCGGAGTCCTTTCATTACCTTTGGGAGAGGGTTGATTGGGTTTCAATTGCCTTTTGATGCAGTTCCAAGAGGGTTCGTTGCCTCTCAAATACCCATCGAAGCGATCGCTTCTCCCAAAATCAACGGAGACGGTTATCTGAGATAAGGATCGTGAATTTAATAACTCCGAATTCTTGCGTAGGATGTGTTAGCGCAGCGTAACGCATCGTCTCCGAAAATTGATGCGTTACGGCTAACGCCTAACACATCCAAAACAGTATCTACAGATCTACTAAACCAGTTTTATCTTTCTGGGTCACCCAGATTAAAATCTACACTTTCGTAAATATCTTCAACCATCATTTCAACATCTATTGAAGCAAAAGTGATTTTCTCAGTTTCAGATTCGTAGGCTTGAAATAGCCAGGAATTTCCTTCCGCTTTTGTATACTGCTCAATCTGAATCTCGTACTGGTTAACCAATACGTATTCCCTTAGCTCTGGGAGCGAACGGTAATAGCGGAATTTATCAGTTCGGTCATAATCTTTTGTAGATTTCGATAAAACCTCAACAATGAAGTAAGGATTCAAAACTGTATCAGTCCGCTGCTCCTGAAATATGGGCTGACCTTGAATTAGAAATACGTCTGGATAAGTGTACTGACGATACTGAGGTATCCACAATCGCAAATCACCAATGTAGGGCTTGAAGTCCGTCTTACGCAGCGTGAACTTCAGAAAAGCATAGATGTTTCCTGCAATTTGGTTGTGATTAATTGAGCCACCCGTCCTTGAGACCACTTCTCCATCACGATACTCCGGCAATCGTCCAGGATATGGCTTTATTTGTTGTTTCTGGTTGGAGTAGTGACGTAATAGGTGAACAGCTAATGCATTTGCCATTGTCTCTGCATAGAGGCGATCGCTCAACCCATCTAGTTCTAGTTCTGCTTTGAGCGCCAACCCGATTTGCTGAATGAGCGGATCGGAGAGCTTAAGCTGTGGAACGATTGAGCTGTGGTTTGGATAAGTGGACTCATACGCAGCAGAGACAAACAGTTTAGGCTCAAGGCGCAGTAACAGGAAGTCTGCCTCGGTATCCCAAAACAGTTTGCGATGCAGGTGAGGCGGTGTAATCATAATGTCGCCTTGTGTGAGGCGATCGCTGCTCCGTTGCCCATCTATCGTTCGTTCTAACTGAATCAGTTGCCCCAGATGAATGCTCAAGAGATAAGTCGGTAAACAGCACTCAGACTCTTGATTTGCGGGCTGACAATGATGCTCAACCCGCAAGATATTTGAGATATTGTTCTGGCTTTGTAGAAGGGGCGATCGCGGCACAATCTGTATAGCAAGTTTTTCCCCAGTAGAATCCTGATTCATCTGCTTTATCCGTTTACGCTTGCCATATCTAATACCAATATCTCTAAAGAAGGGCAACCCGTCGGGTAAGGGCGTTCGCGAAACGCCCTTACAGGAGCATTCATGTGTAGTCCAAATTTGGAGAATTGAATATTAAGTTTAGGTAGACCGCTATTCAAAATTATCAAAGGATAGTTTAACGTTGCTAACAAAGGAAAAGCCTCCTGTAAAGGAGGCTTTTGGGGAGCTTGAACTAAGCAAAGAACAAATTTAGAGGACTGCCAACCATCCAGCACCAGCGGAGGCTGCGGCAGAAACCAGGGCAGTTGCAAAGAGCCACCAGGCGGCAGTTGCGGCTGCTTTGCGGGTTTCGTCTGCCTGAATCTGAGCCTGCCGCTTAGCCGCTTCTATGCGACGCTGAGCATCTTGCTGAAGCCGTTCGGCTCTTTGCAGAACGCTGAACCGTGCGCCTTCGACCTGATCGATGATGCGATTAGCATCGGCTTCAGAAATGTCTTCGCGAGAGCTAAGTAATGCAACCAGTGTTCCCCGGTCAACCTGACCTAACCGACCCCGTAGAGCGTCAAATCCGGCTTGAGGATCGTTGAATAGGGTACGCAGGTCACGCTTGATGCCGTCGTAGTTGAGTTCAGGACGCTCTAGCGCGTTGAGGTAGTTGCGAATTCGAGCAAAAATGCCATCAATCACAGCCTGAATTCGATACTGAACGTTGCGGAACTGGGTGACAATCTGATCGCGCACCGATTCAATCTGCCCCACTACTCGCTCGGCTTCTTCGGGGGTCATGTCTTTACGCTGAGACAGCAGCGCAACCAGGGTGTTGCGGTCAAAGCGGGAAAGGCGATCGCCCAAATTTCTCAGACCAAATCGCGGATCTTGCACTAGAAGCTGGAGATCGCGCTTAATGCCTTCAGGATTGAGTTCTTCCTTGTCGGTGTTCCGCAAATATTCCTCGACGGTAGATTCAAAGTCGAGTACCTGCTGCTGTGCCCGTAGAGCTAAGCGGCGAGGAGCGCGTAATACCGTGCGAATCGATTCCTGAACCTGGTCAATGGTCTGGTTGATTTGCTCTTCGCTCAGGTCTTGACGCTGATTGAGAAGCTGCACCAGGGTTTCCCGATCCATGCGAGAGAGGCGATCGCGCAATGCGGTAGCCCCAGCTTTAGGATCATTCAGCAGCTTTTGCAGATCTCGCTGGATGCCTTCGGGGTTGAGTTCATCTCTACCTGTCGAGCGAAGATAGTCTGCGATCGTGCTAGTTGCCTGATCGTATTGCTCTTTTGCCTGCCTGGTGAGCATCTGAGGCGAGTGAGTCACCCGATACCAGGTTGATTCCACCTGATTTAGGATCTCGTTTGCCTGGTCTTCACTCATGTCCTGCCGCTGAGCTAAAAGCTGCACCAGGGTGCCCCGGTCAAAGTGAGAAGCTCTTGCCCGCAGCAGTTCCATTCCTGTTTGCGGATCGTTCAGCAGAGTTTGCAACTCAGTGCGAATGGCATCGGGGTTTAGCTCATCTCTGCCTGTGTTCCGCAGGTAGCCCTGGAGGTTTTGCCAGGTTTGCTCGGTTCTCTGTCTAGCCTGCTCGTTGAGCGACTGGCTTTCAGAGAGAACCTGGTCGCGGGTCTTTTCGAGTTGATCCAGGATGGGTCCTCTTTCCTCAGGCAGGATGTCTTGCCGAGATTCGATTAAAAGCCCCAGTTCAGAACGAGTGTAGGGGGCAAAACGACCGCTCAAGGTTTCGTAATCTGCCTCTGGGTCTTCCAGCGATGCCTTAAAGGCCCGATGGTTTTCATCCGGGCTTAGCAATTGTGACTTGGGGGTAAAGGAGATATAGGTTTCAACGCGCTGACGCAGAGAGAGTGCGGCTTCCCGTTCTTCTGCCCCTCGTGCTGTCACCAAAACTTCACGGCGAACAGTTTCCAGTTGATCAGCGATTCGCTGGAGTTGCGCTTGAGTCAGCAGACCCCGCGAAACAAGGATATCTACAAAGTTAGAGCGGTTGATTTGCTCTAGCTGACGACGCACAGCGGCCGGGTCGGCAGCAGGGTCATAGAGAATGTTGCGAAAGTCACGGGCGATCGCCTCAGAACTCATCTGCCATGCATAAGTGTTGAGCAGATAGTTTTCAATGTCGGCGTGAATCGTGTTGTAAGGCGTAACCGAAGTTTCAACCCCAAGCTGACTGCCCAGTTTACTCGCCTGTTCACCAAAAACGTTTTGAGCGGTACTTTGAACCGACTTAATCCGATTCAGAACTTTCTCAATATTTACATCTGAGATATCCGACCGCCCCATAACCATTGCGATCAGCGGCATTAGGCTAGTTTGTAAAGATTGCACGGAGGCAACAATACCGCCGCCCTGTCCGCCCTGAGAACTGCCACTGCCACTCATAGCTTGCTGAGGTTGCGTATTCGATTGACGAATTTCGTCGATTAGCTGATCTATTTTGCGGTTAAATTCTTCTGTGTTGAGTTGCCCTTGTTGAGTTGAGCGCAGGTAATCGGTTAGCTCGGATAGGCGATCGCCCTGGGCCCGTTGCCCCAGGGTTTGCTTCCAGACGCGCTCTAGCTGGTCCGCGATCCGATTCACTTCTCGCTTAGACAGGTCGGTGCGGCTACTCACCAGGTCAACAAAGGTTTGGCGATCGACGTTTTGCAGGCGATCGCTACCCGCTACGGCCCGCAGTTCCGGGTCGTTCAACATCCGCTCAAACTCGCTGCGAATTTCCGACAGGTTGAGTTCAGTTGGGCGCAACGTATCTAGATAATCTTCAACTGTCTCGCGAATGCTAACCGGATCAACAGCCGCGCCTAACTCTCGTCGCACTGCCGCCGCCGCCGCCTCAGCCGTTGACACGACCTGACGATTTACCGCAGAACCACCAATTGCCGCCGCCGCAGTTCCCAAGATTGCTTGAAAGCCAGAAGTCGCAGCATTTACGACCGTTCCTACAAGAGAGCCAGCAGTGGTAGAGCTAATTCCAACCAGCAGTGAGAAGTAGGTTCCCCAGATTACCAGTCCAGTAATTGCTCCTAATGTAGGGCTGACCAGCAAACTCAACTCTACTGCAAGGAAGCAGGCAATTAGCAGAGCGAGAGTCACTGTGACTAGCGTCCACGCTCCTACACCCAAGCTGATTTTGCGAATTGTCGAGCCTAAACTGCCACCCGAATCATCGCTACTGCTATGACTGCTGTTATCCGCATCCGGATCAGTGTACTTACCTAGATAGGAAATTCCAACTGCTACTGATAAATTGGTCAACACAAGCTGAATCGCAAATGCCAGGACAAGACCTGAGATTAAAGCAATCAGAAACTGAGTTCCCCAGTCTGCTCCCTCAAACAGGGCTGATGCCTGTTCAGGGCTTTCTACGTTATCAATCTGCGCCAGCCAAATCTGGCTGCTCCATAAATTTATTGCACTCACTGTAGCTCTAATCACAACCTTAGCCTCTTCGATAAGTGGAACTCACGCACATCAAGAACTCGCGCGAATACAAAACGCCGTATTTCTGAACAGGCAGTCGCGCTGCTGCGATGGCAGATGAATTTAGCCAGTCTCCACAGAATCTCCGATTGTGGGTCGATTTATCATCTCTCCGAGGTGAGAAAAGCTTGAAAATCACGGGCAAGAGGTGCCCGGAAGAACTCAAAAAGGCGGTTTATTTTCCGCATTTATCCGGATTCAATTCCTGAACGCTGGGAGAAATGAAAGTGGCGATCGCTCTCTTCGCTTTAGCCTGACCCCTTTCCTATTCCTGATCACCTATTTTCGCAAGGGAGTGCGTCTTTGCGACAGTTCAAAAAATTATTTAGGCAATCTGGATCTCGGCACGATGAACAAGTCGAGCTATCCTCAGTTGACTTTGCCGAACCTCACCCCATTGAAGATTTGTATCAAGACTCTCGTCAACCTCATCGCCTTAGCTGGATCATTCCTGGCAAGCTAGCAGTCGGTGGACTACCCCAGCCCGGAGACGGAGCCATCTTAGCGCGAGAAAAGATTAAAGTCGTGCTTTCCCTCTGCGCTCAATCAGAAGGCACTTTACCGGACGAAATCGGGCAAAATCTTCGCTGTCTGCGATTTATCTTGCCTGACAGTCACTACATTCTGGGGCTTCAGCCAAACCAGCTTGAACGAGTCGTAGAGCTAATTCACGATCACATTCAGAGCCAGCAGCCAATCTATGTTCACTGTCTAGCAGGGATGGAGCGATCGCCACCGCCTGCATTGCCTACCTCTGTTTGCACCACGATATGGAACTTTGGGAAGCGATCAACCGCGT
>JAAUTN010000072.1 GCA_012031415.1 Leptolyngbyaceae cyanobacterium SM1_4_3
TGGAGAGATCATTAAAACCATGTCTCAAGATCACTCCGTCGTCGTAATTGAGCATGACATGGATTTTGTCAAACAAAATTGCTCAACGCATCATTGTGTTACATCAGGGTGAGAAGCTAGCCGAAGGTTCCGTTACTGAAGTGCAAAATAACTCTAAAGTTGTGGAGGTTTATCTGGGCCGTGAAAAAATCGACATCGCCGCTGCTTGAACTCACCAATATGACGGCTGGTTATGGGCAAACTCCTGTTCTTTTGGATATCAACCTGCAAGTTGACAAAGGGGACATGGTTTGTATTCTGGGTCGCAATGGAGTGGGTAAAACCACTCTGCTGCGTAGCATCATTGGATTGAATAAAGTGAACAAAGGCAGCATTATTTTTGATGCCGACGACATCACGAAAACTCCAACGTACAAGCGCAGCCGTTACGGAATTGCCTTCATTCCTCAAGGACGCGAGATTATTCCCTATCTGTCAGTGTTGGATAATCTTAAACTGGGATTGACTGCTAACCGCAACAGGAAGTCTGCCAAGCTTCTAGAAGAAGTGTTTGGGTTCTTCCCTATGTTGAAGCAGCATCTCAAGCGCCAGGGAGGACTTTTGAGCGGCGGACAGCAGCAGCAGTTGGCGATCGCCAGAGGGCTAATGTCTGAGCCGCAAATGATTTTGCTAGACGAGCCAACTGAGGGAATTCAGCCTTCCATCGTCCAGGAAATTGAGGCGACGCTCAGACGCATTAACACTGAGAAAGGTATCACCGTTATGGTGGTTGAACAGAAGATTGATTTTGCCAGACAGCTTGCCCAGAAGTTTTTCATGATGGAAAAGGAAGTGTTGTTGCTCAGGGCAATATAGCTGAACTAGATGATAGTTTAGTACACCGCTACTTGACGGTTTAATTCACTTCATCTGCTTGTCTGGCTAGGCCCGTCTTCCAGCTTTGTCTAGAGGCAAGTTTGAGGTTGTATTGAGAGCGCTTTGCGTTTGAAATTGGTGTTCTCAACATAGCCTTGAGAGTGAGTTATTGAATATCCAATTGACTAGCCAATCTTCTGTAGGTTGGGTGAGGCAAAGTTCAACTCAACAAAATTTATGCAGGCGTTCAGTTACGCATTCGCTTCACCCAACCTACAGTCCTACAGGTCAATGACTTTAGAAGTTTTGTCAATTGGTCATACCAATTCTTTATGAAGTTGCGCTGAACAAGGGGCTTTGTGCTGAACAAGGGGCTTAAGCCCCTTGTTCTACCAGGGTTCATTCTGTGCAGGCTCAAATTAAATTGGGATCAGATCATTTAACACTTCTATTGCATAAAAGAAGAATTCGTTTGAGAAAGGTTTTTATTGACCAAACAAACAATTTCCAGAGCTTTTCTTGGTTTTTCCTAATATCAAAGTGCCACAGAAAATCCTCTTTCTTAAGTCTTTGAAATGATAAACATATATGTTATTGTTCATGCATTCAACTGTGGTTCTTTGAATTAACTCAGTGAAGTAAGGAAGTGGTTTATGCCTGAAGTTTTATTTAAGGTTGATCTCACCAAGCCAATGGATCAGCAGGAATTACCCGGTCACAATCGCTGGCATCCTGATATTCCAGCCGTTGTTTCAGTAAATCCTGGTGATGTCTTTAGAATTGAGTGTAAAGACTGGACAGATGGACAGATCAAAAATGATGACAGCCCTGATGACATTCGAGATGTTGATCTAACAGTTGTTCACGTATTAAGTGGGCCGATTTGGGTAAATGGTGCTGAGCCAGGAGACATTCTGGTTGTTGACCTTCTTGACATTGGTGCTTTACAGGGCGATGAGTGGGGTTTCACAGGTATCTTTGATAAAAAGAATGGTGGTGGTTTCTTAACCGATCACTATCCCAACCCAGCAAAAGCAATTTGGGATTTTCAAGGAATCTACACTTCTTCTCGCCATATTCCGGGAGTCAGGTTTGCAGGAATTACTCACCCTGGTTTGATTGGCTGCGCTCCTTCCCATGAACTGTTGACAACCTGGAACAAGCGAGAGCAAGAACTGGTGTCTACCGCCCCCGATCGCCGCACCTATGGAGCGGGTCTTTCAGGAGATCAGCCCGTCTTGGCGGCTCTGCCTAATCCGACGAACGCCATTTTAGGAAAGGTAGCTGCCTCTGACTACGATCGCATTGCGGCTGAAGGGGCTAGAACCGTTCCACCTCGCGAACATGGCGGCAACTGTGATATCAAAAACCTGTCGAGAGGAACGCGCATTTACTTTCCGGTTTATGTGGAAGGTGCCAAACTGTCGATGGGGGATATCCACTTCTCTCAAGGAGATGGGGAGATTTCTTTTTGTGGGGCGATCGAAATGTCGGGCTATATCGATCTGCACGTCGATATCATCAAAGGCGGCATGGAAAAGTACAGTATGGTCAACCCGATTTTTAAGCCCGGTCCGGTAGAGCCGCACTATTCTGAGTATCTGGTATTTGAAGGAATCTCAGTTGATGAGTTTACGGGCAAGCAATACTATATGGATGTCCATATTGCTTATCGTCGAGCCTGCTTAAATGCGATCGAGTATTTGAAGAAATTTGGCTACACGGGTGAGCAAGCCTATTTGCTGCTCAGTTGTGCGCCTGTCGAGGGTCGGGTCAGCGGCATTGTTGATATTCCCAATGCTTGCTGTACATTAGCGATTCCGACAGAGATCTTCGACCAAAACATCTTGCCAACCTGATGGCTTAATTACGGCGATGAGGTTTTAACCTATGCCCCTTTATGAGTTTCGATGTGATGAGTGCGGACTATTTGACGAATGGCGTGCTATGTCAGAGTGTAATGCCCCGGCCTACTGTCCTTCCTGTCAAAACCCAGGGCGACGAGTTTTTTCTGCCCCTATGGTTCTCTCTGGCTCCCTTCGATTGAAGCGTGAGAATTCAGAGCCACAGTTAGTTAGGCGACAAGAGCCGAAGCCTGCTACCGTCAAAGACCACAAGGGAGGGCGACCCTGGATGATCAGCCATTGATGTCATATAGCGCTACGCGCAGACCTTAGCACACGTTGTTGTGTAGAAGTCCCCACTACACGAGGGCTTCTACACAACAAAAGATCTAAACACACTCAAGGCGAAGCGCTATGGAAGGGAGGAGAAGGGGTTCTTTTGGTGGGGCGATCGCCCTTTACCTACGCTACGACTGCTCCATTGCTATCCCGAAATCCGCTAACTCAAGGTTGGATTGAACTGGCTCAATCTTTGGGAGTGGCAGATCTATCCAGAAAGCTAGTGATTCTATTTTTAACTGCGTCGATTCGGTTTTTAACTGCGTCGATTCTATTTTTAACTGCGTCGATTCTATTTTTAACTGCATTGATTCGTTTTTTTGTGCATTGATTCGGTTTTTAACCGCGTCGATTCTATTTTTAACCGCGTCGATTCTATTTTTAACTGCGTTGATGTCAAATAAGGCGGATCAACTTCGTATTAGGACTCATTGATGGGGATTAGAAGCGAGTCGATAGTAGTTTGAAGTGTAATGGATGGCAAAATGGCGATCGCCTACCCTACCTTTTCCCTAATCGCTCGACCAATGTGTTTTAGAATTTGCAAAGTGCTGTAGAGTTCCTGACTGGAAGTAAACGGTGCAAACACTCGCGATAGGGCGTACAGTCGAGATTCAGCCTGCACCAGTTTCACAAATAAAATGTCATCTCCATTCGTCACCATGCCAAAGCTTGGTTGTTGTGGTTGAGGGTTTGCCATTAAATAAGCAAGCGTTTGAGGCAGAGCAGTCCAAACGGATAACGCGGTTTTTTTAGATTCCAACACCACTACCCAGAATTGATTGAGCAGCACCAACACATCAATTCGTCCTTGCAACACCTCTTCCCCGTCATTTAGCGTCAACCGCACCGATTCTTCTGCCTGCACTCGAAAGGGTGGATCGTAGAAGCCTGCAATCGCCAGTAAGGGGGATGCTAGCAATAGGGTGACGGTGCCTTCTAGCAACTGCCGTTCTGATCGTTGGTATAGATATCGCCGTCTTAATTCATCTAAATCTGTTTGCTCTGTTGCCAAAGGTTCTGGTAAATCTGATTGCCATTCCCAGAAAAACGCCTTATCCTCTATTCTGGTCAGGTTGAACCGTCGTTCTGCCTCAGCAAGCGTTGTAATAGCGTCGGTGATAGCAACACTCATGGGAACAAGCAATAAAACGATGCTCCATCGTATCAAATTTTGTAGGTGAGTAGCGCGATCGCCTTGCCTAAGCTCCCCAAATCAGAGTCACCGTAGCGCTTTGTTCCCCTTCACCCCGATCAAACCTGAGACAATGCTGCAAATTTCTAACACGGTAGCAATTCCAGAACATGAGATTGAAATGAGTGCAGTTCGCTCTCAAGGTGCTGGTGGGCAAAACGTCAATAAGGTGGCAACTGCCATTCATTTGCGGTTTGATATTCCGGCATCGTCACTGCCAGAACGTTACAAGGAAAGGCTATTGAACCTGAGTGACCAGCGTATTACCAAAGAAGGGGTAATTGTCATTAAAGCTCAGACTCACCGCACTCAGGAACAGAATCGGGATGAGGCGCTGCAACGATTGCGGGAACTGATTAAGAGTGCGATCGCCCTTCCTAAGCCGCGCAAGCCCAGCAAACCAACTCGCGGTTCTCAAAGAAAACGGCTAGAGCGCAAAAATAAGCGAAGTCAGATTAAGGCTATGCGCGGAAAAGTGACAGATGAGTAATGGACGCTGGGAGGCATCGCCGATGGCATGGAAATCTGATCCCATCCTGGTAAAACCAGGGTTAAGGCTAACATCCGAAGAAAAGGCAGACATTCTAAGCCGAATGCCACCTCCTTCTTCTACAGATGGCCACATTTATGTAGACGGTGTGTTTGAAGGGGGAGGGGTCAGGGGAATTGCGTTTTTGGGTGCTTTGCGCTGCTGTGATGACTTGGGCTTTCGCTGGCGCAAACTGGCGGGTACCTCGGCTGGCGCAATTACGGCGGCTCTGGTGGCAGCTAATTTTCAGATTGATGAACTAGAGCGCATTGTAGGCGGACTGAACTACATGGAGTTTTTAACTCAAAAAACCAGTTGGCTAATTTGGAATGGCAACCCGGCTGATGATTTGCGATCGCCCGTCCGTCTCATCTTCAACCTGTTAATATCTCGTCGTCTAGGAGAATACAACTCAGATCCGTTTCGTGACTGGCTTCAAGATAACCTTCAGCAACGCGGACTAAAAATCTTTGCAGATATCAGAAACAGCCCATTTGGAGCAGATTTAAAGGTAATTGTTTCAGACATCAGCAGTGGCGAAATGCTAGTTTTGCCAGATGACTTAGAGATTGAAGCCATTGAGGGATTGGGTAAACCTAAACTAATCGAGCAGCTTGGATTACATAACCGAGATGAATTCTCTATTGCAGAAGCCGTGCGACTGTCGATGAGCATTCCTTTCTTTTTTGAACCTGGAAAGCTGGGTAGCCGCAGAATTGTAGATGGCGGCATTCTCAGCAATTTTCCTTTGTGGGTATACGACATTCCCACTCAAGCTGAAAGGTCTTCAACGGTGCGTAGATGCCCTCGCTGGCCTACTTTTGGGCTGCGTCTGACAGAAGAGGGATTTCAAAAACAGGCTAAGATCACCGGCCCTTTTGATATGTTAGGAGCAATGTTTAAGACTATGATGGTGGCTCGCGATCGCCATCACTTAAACCAGTCAAACCAGGGCAGAGTCATTAACATTGACGTGACCGAGGCAAAAGTCACAGCCACCGAGTTTGATATTAGCGACTCCAAAAAAGATACACTTTACAGGCTTGGATACCAGCAGGCAAAAGAGTTCTTTCGCACCTGGAACTGGAACAAACATCTTGAATTACGAGGGTTTGATCCTGCCGACTTAATTCCTTGAAAGAATAAGATTCCCATACGCATCTAGCGCAGCAGGGCACCCCAAGTTGCAGGTCCAACGACCCCATCTGGCTCCAGGTCAAAATTACGCTGGGCCGCTCTGACTGCATTTTGAGTTTCTGTGCCAAAAACGCCGTCTATAGCTCCACTAAAAAAGCCAGTTGCCCGTAGCCGTTCCTGGAGCCGAGCAACGGCTGGGCCGCGCATTCCAACTCTGAGAATAGGCAGGTCTATGTTCGACTGAGTATCGGACTGAACATTTGCTTCGCTGGAGCCACCTGCTGAGGCAGATGTAGCTGCTTCGGAAACATCCGTACTGGCGGCAGGTGTAGAGTTGGATGCTGTATTGGCTGGTTCAGTTGCGTTAGCCGGAGCAGTGGGTGTCGCAGTCGGTTCGATCGCTGAAGGAGCCGGAAAAGCAAGCGTTGCGGCGGTTGTTTCGACGGTATCGGGTATGGCTGGGTTGGCTGTAGAAGGGCGATCGCCCCAGTCGAAGAAGAAACTCCGCCGACGGAGGGAGATACAGGCAGCAATCGTTCCCAAGTGCTGGGTCCGACAATTCCATCGGCCATCAGTCCTGCGGCTTGCTGAAAAGCGGTAACGGCGATCGCTGTACTTTCCTGGTATACGCCGTCCACCGCGCCGCTGTAGTAGCCCAAAAGCTTGAGCATTGCCTGTAGCTCTGAGACCTGAGCGCCCTGGTTGCCCATTCGCAGGGTGATGCGGCTGCTTGGCGGTAACTCTGCACTGGGGGAAGCAGGGGCTTGCTGTGCTCTAACCAGTGAGGCGTTTAAGCTAAGCAGCACAAGGCAAATTGCACCTATCTGCCCAATTTGCAGGCAAATCCGAAGGAACCGGATAATAGGCACTAATGGCATTGAGTCGGTGCGGTGGGGCGGGAGTCCTGTTTGCATGGGAAACCACGACTGCGAATCAAAATCCTTCTGAGTTTATCCCAAATTCTTGTCATGATGAATGAGCGATCGCCAGAACCCTTACCTGTACAGCCAACCCACACACCTAATCTACAGAGTCAATGCGCTACTCACTGTCCAGTCGATTTCAAGGTGTTTTATTAGGAGCCGCTCTGGGCGAAATTTTGGGCGCTCAGTGTCAGCTTGTGCAAATCAAACAGCCGCCAGTTAAGCCGCCTCTCCGCTGGGCAGACGTGAGCCGCTGGGGGTTTAGCGATTTAGCCCCCAGAGACAGTACCGTGATTCCAGCGGGCTGGGGTCATGTTGCCGTTCGATTGACAAAAGGGTTAATTCAAGGCGGCAGTGACGAAAGCTGGATTAAAGAAGTGCTAGACGTTTTAGGCGCTCCAGTTCAACCCTCAAATCCTGAGCAAAACCCGTCTGAGCAAAAAGCTGCTTCTACTCAAAGCTTCCTGCAAACCCAATCTCTCCCAATTGATGCTGGACTGGCGATCGCCACGCTTCCCATTGCTCTATTTTTTCACGCTGACCCAGACCAGCTAGAGCAGGAACTTCAACAAGCAGACAAATTGCACCATCGATTGGAGCTAAGCAACGCAGTTCTTGCCATCGGCTATGCCATTTCTCTGGCACTTAGAGAACAGCTTGATCCGGCTCAACTGATTGCTGAAATTATGGAAGAACTGGAATTGAAGCGCGATCGCTCCACAGCAACGCCCGATCCGTCACCGGCCCAGTTCTCGTTTGTTGAACAGCTTCAATTTGTTCAAACGTTAAGCCAGGTTAGCCTGAGTAGCGCGATCGCCCAGCTTCGTCACTATTCCAGGAAACCAGAGGTCGCTTCAGATCTGCTAGAAATTGCGATCGCCTTTCATTGTTTTCTCAGCACGCCGGAAGATTTTCGCCTTTCCGTTGTCCGCGCTGCTCAACTTCACAAAAATCCTCAAACCACCTGCCTCACCGCAGCCCTGTCAGGAGCCTATAACGGAGTCAGCAGCATTCCCTTAAGCTGGCGAAGCGCTTTGAGCGGCGATTCTACCTATTCCCTCCTCAGCCACCTATGGGGGGTCGCATCTGAAACAGAACTGCAAGATTTATCTGACCAGCTTCTAGCGGCCTGGTCTGGAGCCTTTGACCTGGCTCATCTGCTGAACTATCCCGGTCAGACTTTTGCGATCGCAGCCCCAAAGGTCATTCGTCCTGACTGAGCCAAGAGCATTGCTGGATTTGGGCGTGTTTTGGAGCGACGCATCAGATGTAAATTCACATTTGCAAGTGCAAATGCCCAGCACTCTTCACCTTATCTTTCGCCTAACTTCACAATTCTATATGCCTAGAATTCAGCTTAGATATACTATTACTCAGGGTTAGTTTTTCCGCTGTAAGCTTCCAGTAATATTCTAAGTAACTTCCTAAGAAATGTGAAGTTGGCACCGCTGATGTTTCTCTACCAAAACTCCACCCTTAGCGGGGCACTTGGTTCCCAAAAATGAACTGTTTCTAAATACAGCTTCTAAATGCAGCCTGAGCTAGCACAAATTGATCCAGCAATTGATCCAGCAAATTGATTCGGTGGTGGTAGATGCATCTTTTAGATATTTCTCAAAAGCGCTTTAACCAACTTGCAAGGCGGCTGTTTGGGAGAGCAAAGCGCTATACCGAGGCTGATCAAACCCGCCAGTTTCTGACCAAGATTTCTAAGCTTAAGTCTAAACAGATTGCAGCGATCGCCCTCCGCCCTAACCCTTTGAGACGAAAATCCTGTGAGGGTGGCGGCTCCCCTTCACCCATCGCTTTAGTACTAGTAGTCGTTTCCCTAACCAGTGCGATCGGTCATCGGCTTTATAACGAACCTCAGCTTGACGTAAACACCATCGCTCCTCAAACCATCCGAGCGCCAGAGTCGGCCAGCGTTGTAGATACTGAAACAACCGAAACCCAACGACAAGCAGCCCGCACAGGGGCAGTTCCCGTCTTGATGGTTGACCAGGCCGTCAATCAAGAGATTTATCAAACTCTACAGCGCCTATTTGTCCGAGGCGACGAGTTACGCCAGCAGGCAGGACCTCTGCCCTACGTTGAAACTTCGGTCTTGTCCACTGCTACCCAGCGCTATCTGCGACAGGCACAAGAATGGGAATGGCGAGTTGTGCTGGCATCGCTGAACGCAGACTCGCAAGGAACAACTGCCCCTCGCCCACAATCGAGTACACCTGAATCTCAGGCTGCGGGTGTGCGGGCAGGTTCATCTCAGCAGCTTGCCATCATTGAACTACAGGCTTACCAGCAGAATGCTTCAGAAGAAGACTTCTCTGCTTTGCGGGAAGTTATTTCTCGTGCCCGTCAGCGTTACGCTGTAGCTGCCGAAGAACTGGAGTCTACCCTAAAGGACGAGCAAAGCAAGTTTTATGATCCCAGCTTCTTTAACCTGACGGATTTGGAATGGAGCGATGCGAAAAACGGCATTCGTCAAGCGCTAGAGCGCATTCTCCTTCAAGGAGTACCGCCAGGGCTACCTGATTCGGTGCTAGAAAATGCGGTGCGGGCACAGCTTGATTTAGCCGTTCCGTCAGCGTCAAAGCCTTTGGCAAGCAAAATTTTGATGAATGCGGTGCGCTCTAATCTGGTTCAAGATCCTGAGCAAACTCGCCTACTGGCCGATCAGGCAGCCGAAGCCGTTGAACCCGAAATCGTAGAAATTCGTCGAGGCGAGGTCATTACTCAGGCAGGCGAACCAATCAGCCAGTCAGATTTTGTGTTGCTTGACCACTTTGGTTTGAGCCGTCGGGGGATCAACTGGCTGGGTGTAATTGGGTTTGGCGGGTTAGTTACGGGTGGGGTAGCAATTTTTCTGCTGGTCGAGCGGCGGTTTCATCCAGGCTTGCGGCGACGCGATCATCTCCTGGTGTTTTTGTTGACGCTGACCACTCCCTTGCTGATTGCGTTGGGCGTTCCGGCAACTAACCTGCCTGCGCTGGGGCTGCTGATTGGCAGCTTTTATGGCTCTGCCCTGGGCATTACGGTGATAGGTCTATTAAGTATTGCGCTGCCTATTGGCATGGAGATTTCCTGGGTGACGCTGACTGCCTGTGCGATCGGCAGTTTGTTTGGCGCTGGTATGGCTGGGCGACTGCGATCGCGAGAAGAGCTAGCGTTGCTGGGCGGTGCTGTAGGTTTGGCTCAGGGCGTTATTTACCTGCTGCTAAGCCTGATTTTAACCACGCCTGCTAACCCGGTTTGGTATGCCGTGTTGACTCAGGCGGTGCTGCAAGGCTTGATGGGACTTGCCTGGAGCATTGTTGCCCTGGGCATCAGTCCTTATTTAGAGCAGCTTTTTGACCTGGTTACGCCGATTCGTCTGGCTGAATTGTCCAATCCCAATCGCCCACTGCTGAAAAAGCTGGCCTCTGATGCTCCGGGTACGTTTCAGCACACCCTATTTGTCGCGACTCTGGCTGAAGCCGCAGCCCGCGCCCTGGGCTGTAATGTCGAACTGGTGAGAGCAGGAACGCTCTATCACGACATTGGTAAGATGCATGATGCGCTGGGCTTCATTGAGAATCAGATGGGCGGGCCGAATAAGCACGACCTGATCGATGACCCTCAGAAGAGCGCAGCAATTATTAAAAAGCACGTCAGTGAGGGGTTGGTGATGGCGCGAAAATATCGCTTGCCCAAAGCGATCCAAGCCTTCATTCCTGAACATCAGGGCAGTATGTTGATTACCTATTTTTACTATCAGGCACAGCAGCGATCGCAAGAAAACCCTGGGCTAATAATCAACGAAGCCGAATTTCGCTATGACGGGCCGATTCCTCAGTCTCGTGAAACGGGAATTGTGATGCTAGCTGATTCCTGCGAGGCGGCGCTGCGATCGCTCAAAGATGCCAGTCGAGACGAGGCTCTAGCCATGGTTAACCGCATCCTTCGGGCCCGCTGGCAAGACAATCAAATGGTTGACTCTGGGCTAACCCGTGCCGACATGAGCAAAATCGCCGAAATTTTTGTGCGCGTCTGGCAGCAGTTCAACCACCATCGGATTCCTTATCCCAAAGCAGCCTTTGGGTCACAGCCTGCCCCTGCTGGGAAGTAAGTGGGTTAGATCTGCTCCTGCAAAATAAATGACCCAGTTGTTAGAAGATATCTTCCAAAACTGGGTCTAATATTGGACTATTTAATTCACTATCTGGCTGGTGATGTTTGCGTTTGTGGCCTGAGTTAGCGTTCACTCAGGCGATCGCGAACCACCCCATCGGGCATAGTTGCCCCCTCAATGGAGGCATCCTTAAGGTTAGACTGCTCAAACTTAACTCCAGTAAGGTTTGCGCCAGTAAAATTTGTCCCGGTCAAATTTGCGCCTGACAAGTTTGCGCCTGACAAGTTTGCGCCAGTAAGATTGGTGTTCCACAGATTGGCGTTGCGAAGGTCTGCCCCACTGAGACAGGAATAGCTGAGATTAACGTGGGTCAGGTCTGCTTCACTAAAATTAACGCGTCGTAGATTCACGCTTCTTAACTTTGCCGCAATCAAATTGATGCCGCTAAAGTTTCTTTGTCCGGCAGCATATCGGCTTAAAAGTTCAGGGGTTTTCATGTGTATTTTTAGTAGCGACGACGATTGTTATTTCCCCAACCGCCACCACCGGAAGAGTTCCTGTCTTCACGGGGTTTCGCTTTGTTAACTTTTAAATCACGCCCCATCCATTCGGCTCCGTCTAGTGCTTCGATCGCCGCTGCTTCTTCAGCGTCTGTCCCCATTTCGACAAAGCCAAAGCCCCGCATACGACCCGTTTCTCGATCAGTCGGTAGCTGAACTCGCTTGACTGTACCGTATTCGGCAAAAACGGTGTTGACATCAGCCTCAGTGACTTCGTAGGACAGATTACCTACATAAATTGACATGAGCTACTCCACGTAGAGAAAACATCTGAGATCCAAATTTCGGAGAGCCGTCTGTCAGTAATACACAATCAGTGATACACAAACTAAACTTACGCCGAATTAAAGCCTCACGTTTACTATATCTCGAATCTTTGTTTTGGTCATTAGTTATGGGTTATTAGCCATTACTCACTGGTCTAGCCCTTTGTAACAAGTTGCTTGCAAGCAGCCAATAACCCATGACCAACGGCTGCTTTTATGAGTCTCTATTTCTACTTATTCCCTAATAATTGAAATTTATCTTTTCCCTTGCTTTGAAACTGAGAGAACTTGTATTTAAATGTTTACATCCAAACGAGTAAAAGTTGATGGCGATCGCCCAACTCCTTTCCCCAAAGCAGATCGAACATTTTTTATAAACTTAATGAAGATAGAGATTCAATTATTCAGATAACTTAACGACTAATTCATAATTTTAGAGATAAGGTTAAGTTAACCAGTCGGGGAAGCAAACCCGCCATTTTATAAACTTTGACAGTTCATTTTTGAAACCAGAGGATAAGGATATGTTTAGCACAGACACATATAACTTTGAAGTTCAACCCGGAACTCGCAATCACAGAGGCTCTTTCGTTCACGAAACGGCTTACAAATTAGTGGGAATTGACCAGGCAGGCTGGGCATTAATCTGTCAGGACAACACAACCTGCCACTATGTTGATCCTGATAATCTTCATGAAGTATCAGGGCAAACCGTAGTGTAATCAAAAATACAATTTCCTTTGGTTTGAGGACTGGTATTACAGATTGTGGACGGAGATTGGGGCGCAGGAGCATAGTTCCTGCGCCCTAATACGTTTCTTGTCATTACAACAATTCATGCGCTGTAGACAAGCGACCGTGCCAGATCTAGTGTCAGATCTACCAGATCTAACGCAGATCTAATGGTTCTCCTGATCTACCAATTTCACAAATTAATTAGCCCTGCTATATGCTGGGTAAATATTCTGGGTCAATATTTATAGTGTGAGGCACGACTTGATGCGGGTTTTACTGCTTTATCCTCTTTTTCCAAAGTCATTCTGGTCTTTTGATAAAGCTTTGGAGCTAGTTGGTCGTAAGGTTTCTCTCCCTCCATTGAGCCTAACTACGGTCGCGGCGATTTTGCCTCAAACCTGGGAGTTTCGTTTGGTTGACCGTAATGTCCGGCTAGAGAGCGAAGCAGACTGGTACTGGGCAGATTTGGTCATCATCTCAGGCATGATTGTGCAGAAACCGGATATGCTGCACCTGATTAGCGAAGCAAAGCGGCGCGGCAAGCGGGTTGCTGTGGGTGGACCCTACGTTACCTCTGTACCAGAGGCGGCACAGGAAGCGGGTGCAGATTTCCTGGTGTTAGATGAAGGTGAAATTACCTTGCCACTGCTGGTGGAAGCGCTGGAGCGCGGAGAAACCTCAGGCGTGTTCCGTGCCGATGGGGAGAAGCCTGATGTCACCTCGACCCCTATTCCCCGGTTTGACTTGCTGAATTTGCGGGCATACAACGATATGTCAGTTCAGTTTTCGCGCGGTTGCCCGTTTCAATGTGAATTTTGCGACATCATTGTGCTGTACGGGCGCAAGCCTCGGACGAAGACTCCAGCCCAACTGTTGGCAGAATTGCAGGCCCTGTACGATTTAGGCTGGCGGCGATCGATTTTTATCGTAGACGACAATTTTATTGGCAATAAGCGCAATGTGAAGCTGCTGCTGCGAGAGCTAGCGCCCTGGATGGCAGAACACGGCTACCCGTTTCGCTTGACCACAGAAGCCTCTGTAGATCTGGCTCAAGACCAGGAATTGCTGGATCTGATGATTGCAGCTAATTTTACGGCTGTGTTTTTAGGCATCGAAACTCCAGATACAGAGAGCCTTTCTTTGACTCAAAAGTTTCAAAATACGCGTAACTCGCTGATAGAGTCTGTGCAAAAGATTAACGAAGTAGGTCTGCGGGTCATGGCAGGTTTCATTATCGGGTTTGATGATGAGAAGCCAGGAGCGGGCGATCGCATCGTCGAATTTGTTGAAACAACTGCAATTCCGCAAGCACTCTTTAGTATGCTTCAGGCATTGCCCAATACCGCCCTATGGCATCGACTGGAAAAAGAAGGGCGATTGGTTGATGGCGACGATGAAGCCAACATTCACCAGACTACGCTGACAAACTTTATTCCAACCCGCCCCTTAGAGGAGATTGCACGGGAATATGTCCGCTGCTTCTGGGATCTGTATGAACCCAGTCGCTATTTGGCGCGAGTACATCGACACTTCTTGTCTATGAAACCAAGCCCTAACAAGAAGAAGTTTAAGGTGCCAGAATTTTCTGATATTCGGGCGCTTTTCACGATCTGTTGGCGGCAAGGGTTTAAGCGAGACACGCGCTTTCAGTTTTGGCGACAACTCTTTTCAATCATTCGACATAACCCAGGCGTATTTGAAACTTATCTGGTGAATTGCGCTTTGAATGAACACTTTGCCGAATATCGTCAGATTGTGCGAGATGAAATTGAGGCACAGTTAACCGAATACTTGGCAGCGAAAGCAGAGGCTAATTTGAAAACGGCTGAACTGCAAGAGACAGTTGCCCTGTAGCGTGGCTTGCCCCATTGCTATAGCCTACGGATTAAGGCAAAGGAGGCGGGGCTTTGTCCCGTCTCTTTGTTTTTGTGTAGAAGGATGTTTGAAAAGTCTAATCTGTAATCCAGAAGACTGTAGGGGCGTGGCATTCGGGCAAAGATTTTGGGCTTATTTTCAGAGTCTACCTGCCGAATGCTACGCCCTTACAGGAGACATTTGCTACTTCTCAAACATCCTCTAAGACCATCTAATTACCCTCACCTGCAAATCGTTCTAGCTTCCTGCTTCCTGAAGTTGAGCAGCAATACGTTCACCAAATTCGGGATCAGTGTTTGCCAGCCCTAAAAGCTGGAGATATTCTTGCCAGGTCAAACCTGTAGAAGCGATCGCCTCAAACGCTTCTGCCTCAATCTCCTGCTGAATTTGCAGTGATTCAGACTCGGTTTCTGCACCTTGAAGATCCCCCTCTCGCTGCTCAACCAGCTTGATCACCTGTACATAAGCCTGAACAAATTGGCTCACCTTTTCTGAAGAAATATCATTCACATCTGGGCTGGAGTAGGTAGGCGCAGCTTCCTCTAAAACGGGGGCAGTTTCTTCACGATCGACTTCTGCGGCCCAGCTTAAAGGAGCGATCGCCAGTAAACTCCACACCCAGACCCAGACAACCAGCACAACCCGTTTTAACCAAACCCAGCAAGCTAAACTCATTAGTCTTCCGAAGTGATCTGAAGTGGTGTAGTCAAATTCTTCTATTTCTTGAAATCCACGCTTTAAGAAATCACCTTCCCAAAAGGCAACATTTCAAAAGTTGAACAGGATTTTTAGATCAAAGCAGTTTTTGCAATGAAGCCCTTAGAATTGAGGGAGGAATGAGTAAATATACACGGTGAAAAGATTATGGCGGGCGGCGATCAGACTTCTGGGCCACTCTCAGATCGAGAATTGCAAATCCTGGAACTGGTAGCTGGTGGCTTGACCAACCAGGAGATTGCAGAGAAGCTAGAAATTAGCAAACGTACTGTTGACAACCATATCAGCAATATCCTGACTAAAACCTCAACGGGCAATCGAGTTGCGCTAGTCAGGTGGGCATTGCAGTGGGGCAAGGTTTGCCTCGATCAGGTAAACTGTTGTACTCTGCCGATCCCTAGTGACGAAATTATTTCTTAGTGAGTGCGTCTAGCTGGAGATGATGAACCAACCGATCGTTCAAACTGGTGCCCAAACTGGTGACAGAGAGCAGCGCTATCAAATTCGGTGTGAGAAATTGCCGCTGGCTGTCTATCGCGAAGTCGCAGCCCATTTACGTCAGGTTGCGGGGGTTGAAACAGGACTATTGCCCCAGATGTCTCAGAAGTTTGAATATTTGCAGAGCCAGGTGGGTGGGCTGTGGATTCAATATACAGTAGCGGCTGATCAGGCTTCACATCTACGGGTTGAGCAGATTTTAGCTTACTATGGCGATCGCTACGGCAACTGGGAAGTGGTTAAACCTACTGAGAAGTAATTCATGGGCGCGATTCAGGCTTTGAGAGGAACCCGCGATATTTTGCCAGAGGAGGTGGGCTACTGGCAGCGGGTAGAAGCGACTGCCAGAGACATTTTGGGCAGATCGGCTTATCAAGAAATTCGGACTCCCATTTTTGAGCAAACGGATTTGTTTGAGCGGGGCATCGGTGAAGCAACCGATGTCGTCGGTAAGGAAATGTACACCTTCAAGGATCGGGGCGATCGCTCCCTCACCCTGCGTCCTGAAAACACCGCTGGTGTCATCCGTGCTTTTATTGAGCATCACCTCTACGCTCAGGGCGGAGTGCAGCGGCTCTGGTACACGGGTCCCATGTTTCGCTATGAGCGTCCCCAGGCAGGGCGACAGCGGCAGTTTCACCAGTTGGGCGCTGAGCTGGTGGGCAGTCCTGACCCACGTGCTGACGCAGAAGTGATTGCGATCGCACCGACCTGCTGCGATCGCTGGATCTCAAGGCGCTGCGAATGGACCTAAACTCAGTGGGGACTTTAGCCGATCGGCAAACATACCGGGAAGCGCTGGTTGCCTTTTTCACCCCTTACCAAGCGGAACTCGATCCCGATTCCCAAGATCGGCTGACCCGCAACCCGCTGCGAATTCTGGATAGTAAAGATGAGCGAACACAGGCGATCGCCCAGGATGCACCCAGCATTTTAGACTACCTCAGCCCCGATTCTCAAAAGCACTTTGACCGAGTACGGCAGCTTTTAGCAGATTTGGGTATTTCCTATCAGCTAAATCCTCGCCTAGTGCGAGGGCTGGACTACTACACCCACACCGCGTTTGAGATTATTTCCGATGATCTGGGTGCCCAGTCTACCGTTTGCGGCGGCGGTCGTTATGACGGCTTAGTTGTAGAATTGGGCGGGCCCGATACTCCCGCTGTCGGCTGGGCGATCGGTCTGGAACGGCTGATCTTACTGCTACAGCAGCAGTCCCTTGCGCCAGCCGCCGTTGATTTTTATCTGGTGTCACGGGGCGATCGCGCCGAAGCCCAAGCCTTAAAACTGTCCCAAACCCTTCGTCAGCTTGGCTTTGCCGCAGAACTTGACCTCAGCGGCAGCGCCTTTGGCAAACAGTTTAAACGAGCAGACCGCAGTGGTGCTGTTGCCTGCTTGATTTTGGGTGATGCCGAAGCCGAAAGCGAAACCGTTCAAATTAAATGGCTGAAATCAGGAGAGCAGGAGGCGATCGCCCAATCTGATTTATCCGCTAAGTCCGACGATCTACGCCGCCGCATTACAGATTTCAGAGAGGGCACATAAACCCGTAGGGGCGCAGCATTCGGGCAAAGACTGGCGCTAGAGACACAGACTTAAATCCGAATGCCGCGCCCCTACGCCCCTTTCACTAATGCGACTCCGATCGCATCTACCACTCGCGCTACCGGGATGATTTCTAAACCGGAGTCCGAATTTGCCTGTGTATGAGGCACAATCGCTCGCTTGAATCCTAGCTTTGCGGCTTCTTTTAGCCTCAGATCCATTTGTGAAACGGGGCGCACCTGCCCACCTAAGCCGACTTCACCGATTAGCACCGTACCGGGATCAACGATGCGATCGCGAAAACTAGCCGCAACAGCGATCGCCACCCCCAAGTCTGCTGCGGGTTCTCCTACGTTTAGCCCGCCCGATGAGGCAACATAGGCATCTAGCTTAGACAGCGGAATTCCCACTCGCTTTTCTAGAACTGCCAAAATTTGCAGCAAACGGTTGTACTCAATGCCCGTTGTAGAGCGACGTGGAGAGGCATAGCTAGTTGGACTGACCAAAGCCTGCAATTCTACAACCAAAGGTCGAGTGCCTTCACAGGCAACGATTGTAGCGGTTCCCGAAGAGGCTTCATCCCGGTTGCCCAGAAATAGCTCTGAGGGATTTGTCACCTCTTCCAGACCGCGATCGACCATTTCAAACACGCCTAGCTCATGGGTCGCGCCAAAGCGGTTCTTTACCGATCGCAGCAACCGATGGCTAGCAAAGCGATCGCCCTCAAAATAAAGCACCGTATCGACTAGGTGTTCTAGCACTTTGGGCCCGGCGATCGCCCCTTCCTTTGTGACGTGACCCACGATAAACAGGCTGATATTTTCTCGCTTAGCAAGCTGCATCAGCGCCGACGTACACTCCCGCACCTGCGCTACAGATCCTGGAGCCGAATTTAAGGTAGCAAAATAGAGCGCTTGAATACTGTCAACAATTGCTACCTGCGGTCGTAGCGATTCCAGTTCCAGCAAAATCGTTTCTAGATCCGTCTCCGGCAGCAGATAGAGGTTTGACTCTGAAGGGGCAATGACAGAAGCCCCAGTTGCCCCACCGTTTCCACCGTTTTCACCATTTCCACTATCACCTACAGCCTCTTCTACGACTTGTTCCCTGGCTTTTTGTGGTTTACGAGAAGCACCCTTTTCCCGTTCTCCCTTCCCTCCTTTCTCCTCCCCGCAAAGCCTGTGCCAGCGCAGCTTCACCTGCTGCCCCGACTCTTCCGCACAAACGTACAGCATTCGGTACTGAGCCGATAGGCGATTGGTCATTTGCAGCAGGAGGGTTGACTTGCCGATGCCCGGATCGCCCCCAATTAGCACCAGGGAACCGGGAACAATGCCGCCACCCAACACCCGATCCAGTTCGGTGTAGCCCGACGAGAGACGCGACTGGGGATAGTCAGAAATCTGCGGCAGGGTCAGCGCCGCAATGGGCCGAGGAGCAGTCGATTCGCCCGATCGCCTGGATTTGGCGCTACTAGCGGCGATCGCCCCAACCCTTGAAGAACTTGCGCTAGCAGGCACAACCTGCTCCACCATTGAATTCCAACTGCTGCAAAAAGGACATTTACCAAAATATTGAGGAGACTCTGCCCCACATTGGTTACAGACATATTGCGATCGCGGCTTTGCCATTTTTTTAATGTTAGATTTGTTCAACCCCGTTTAACTTTCAGCAAGAATCTTAAGAAACCGTGAAATGTAGCTCTAGCGCGATTTTCAGCGATCTCAGAGGATCTGAATGAGGTAATATCTTAATGATAAAGTGATGAAAAATTAATTATCGAAAAAGTCACTTAAGGAGCGTTGAGTAAATTGGAAAATCATAAAGAAAAAATACTGGTTGTGGATGATGAAGCCAGCATTCGTCGAATCCTGGAAACCCGTCTTTCTATGATTGGCTATGATGTAGTGACCGCTGCGGATGGTGAAGAGGCGCTCGACACATTTCGTAATGCCGACCCCGACCTAGTGGTATTGGACGTGATGATGCCCAAGCTAGACGGCTACGGAGTGTGTCAAGAGCTACGCAAAGAGTCAGACGTGCCCATCATCATGCTGACTGCTCTGGGAGACGTAGCCGATCGCATCACCGGATTAGAACTGGGCGCTGATGATTACGTGGTCAAACCCTTCTCTCCCAAAGAGCTAGAAGCCCGCATCCGCTCAGTATTGCGTCGAGTTGATAAAGTTGGCAGTACCGGGATTCCCAGTTCCGGTGTGATCCACATTAACAACATTCGGATTGACACCAACAAGCGGCAGGTTTACAAAGGTGACGAGCGCATTCGGCTAACAGGCATGGAATTTAGCCTGTTAGAGCTACTGGTGGGGCGATCGGGAGAACCCTTCTCCCGATCCGAAATTTTACAGGAAGTGTGGGGCTACACACCAGAACGCCACGTTGACACACGAGTTGTGGATGTCCACATTTCACGTTTACGCGCCAAGTTGGAGGATGACCCAAGCAACCCGGAGTTAATCCTGACTGCGCGGGGTACAGGCTACCTGTTCCAGCGAATTATTGAGCCTGGAGAGAATGAGTAGTTTGTTTTGTCCGTCTGAGGGTAGAGTCCATCTGATAGAATTTTTTAGGTTTCTATAACTTTGGTCAATGGGATCAACTCGGGCACGGATTGCAATTGACGCGATGGGCGGAGATCACGCGCCCGCCGAAATCGTCGCTGGAGCGTTAAGGGCACGCGAAGAACTGGACGTAGAAGTTTTGCTGGTGGGCGACCCGCAGCAGATTGAAACGTCCATGAAACAGCACAACGCTCCCTCTCAGGTAGAAGTCGTTCCGGCAGAAGGCACGATTGAGATGCATGAAGAGCCTCTCAGTGGCTTGAAGCGAAAGCCTAAGGCTTCTATCAATGTCGCAATGGAATTGGTAAAGCGGGGGCGGGCTGATGGAGTGGTTTCAGCCGGGCACTCCGGGGCCGCAATGGCAGCAGCGCTATTGCGTTTGGGACGGTTAAAGGGCATCGATCGCCCTGCCATTGGCGCGGTATTGCCAACGCTGATTGCCAGCAAGCCAGTCCTAATCCTGGATGTTGGAGCAAATGTAGACTGTCGCCCCAAGTTTCTGGAACAGTTTGCCATGATGGGCACGATCTATTCCCACTCGGTGCTGGGAATTGAGGAACCTAAAGTTGGGCTATTAAACATTGGAGAAGAATCTTCTAAAGGAAATGACCTGGCCGTTCGGACACACCAAATGCTGCACGATAACCCTAGAATCCCGTTTATTGGCAATGCTGAAGGGCGGGATGTGCTATCAGGCAACTTCGATGTAGTCGTTTGTGACGGGTTTGTGGGCAACGTGCTGCTGAAATTTGCCGAAGCAGTCGGTGAGGTGGCGCTGCACATTCTGCGCGAAGAATTGCCTCAAGGTCTGCACGGTCGGGTTGGTACGGCGTTGCTCAAGCCTAATTTGCGGCGGATTAAGCAGCGCATGGATCATGCTGAACATGGCGGCGGTTTACTGCTGGGCGTTGCCGGAATCTGCATCATCAGTCACGGCAGTTCCCAAGCCCCCTCAATTTTTAACGCCATTCGTCTGGCTAAAGAGGCTGTCGATCACAACGTCCTTGACCAGATTCAGTCCCACTATCAGAAGACCGAGGCGATCGCCCCGGACGGAGAGTAACTGTGCATCAATCAGGAATCGGCATTGCGATTACAGGAAGCGGATCAGCCGCGCCTCCTGTGGTTCTCGATAACACTGGCATGAGCCAAATCGTGGAGACTTCAGACGAATGGATTTCGTCTCGTACTGGAATTCAGCGTCGTCATCTAGCTGATGCTCAAGGTTCGCTGACCGAGATTGCAACCCAGGCGGCCCGGGCGGCGATCGCCATGTCAGGCATCACCCCCGCCGATTTGGATCTGATCGTCCTGGCAACCTCCACTTCCGACGATCTGTTTGGCAGCGCCAGCAAAATCCAGGCAGAACTGGGCGCAATTAAAGCGGCTGCCTTTGACATCACCGCTGCCTGTTCAGGCTTTGTGTTTGGCATGGTGACAGCGGCCCAATTCATTCGCACGGGCACTTACCGGAATGTGCTGCTGATTGGAGCCGATCTGCTTTCCCGCTGGACAGATTGGACAGATCGCCGCACTTGCGTTCTGTTTGGCGATGGCGCAGGCGCGGTGGTGATGCAGGCAAATGAAGGGGGCGATCGCCTCCTCGGATTCGAGCTACACAGCGACGGTAGCCAAAACCATTGCCTCAATCTGTCCTATCGGGCAGAGACAAAGGAATTGATTGAGGGAGTCAGTGTCGGTCGGGGCACCTACCAGCCGATCACAATGGACGGGCGCGAAGTCTATCGCTTTGCCGTCAAGCGAGTCCCCGAAGTTTTAGAAAAAGCTCTGTTCCACGCCAGTCTCACCGTTGAGGATATCGATTGGCTGCTGCTGCACCAGGCCAACCAGCGGATTCTTGATGCGGTTGCCGAACGGCTCAACCTCTCCAGCCAAAAAGTCCTCAGCAACATGGGCGAATATGGCAACACCTCCGCCGCATCCATTCCAATCGCGCTAGATGAAGCCGTCCGCGATGGCAGAATTCAGCCCGGTGACGTGATTGCTGCCTCTGGTTTTGGAGCGGGGTTAACCTGGGGCGCAGCTATTTTTCGCTGGGGCAAATGAATATGACTAAAACCGCATGGGTGTTTCCTGGGCAAGGCTCACAGGCGATCGGCATGGGATCTGACCTGGTGGATTTGCCTGCTGCTCAAGCAAAGTTTGCTCAGGCTGAGCATATTCTCGGCTGGTCAATCCCTGAAGTTTGCCAGAGCGAAGACGACCAGGTATCTAAAACGCTCTACACCCAGCCTTGCCTCTATGTGATTGAAAACATTCTGGCAGAACTCTTGCTCGAACAAAGTCAACAGCCCGATATCGTTGCGGGCCACAGCTTGGGTGAATATGTTGCACTTTGTATTGCAGGTGTGTTTGACTTTGAGACGGGGCTGCGTTTGGTCAAGCGACGGGCACAGCTAATGGACAGCGCCTCAGACGGCATGATGGCCGCCCTGATCGGCTTTGACCGAGAGCAGCTAGAGCAACAGATCCAGCAAATTGAGAATGTGGTGCTAGCAAATGACAATAACTCAGGGCAGGTCGTCATTTCCGGCACACCCGCAGCGGTCGAGCAAATTCTTTCTACAGTAAAGGCAAAACGTGCCGTTAAGCTCAACGTCAGCGGCGCGTTTCACTCTCCTCTGATGGCAGAAGCCGCTGCCGAGTTTAAGCTGGTTCTGGACATCGTAGCTTTCCAAACAGCCCGAATTCCCGTTCTCTCAAATGTGGAACCAACCCCTGCCTCCGATGGTGAAGTGCTAAAGGATCGCCTAGTGCGCCAAATGACTGGCTCGGTGCGCTGGCGCGAAATTTCCCTGCGTTTACCTCAGGAGGGAATTGAGCAGGTGATTGAGATTGGTCCCGGTAAGGTCTTGACAGGTCTAATCAAGCGGACGTGCCCAGAGCTAAAGCTAGAGAACATCAGCACAGTTGCAGAATTGCCATAAACTAATCGAATTCTCTTAGGTTCTGTTTTGCTTACCTGCTTGGACGGGCAAAATGTCTATCTCACAAATGTCCAGTTTATTAATTTTCCATTCCTAAGGAACTTAA
>JAAUTN010000427.1 GCA_012031415.1 Leptolyngbyaceae cyanobacterium SM1_4_3
GTGGTGGTAAGAAGCGCTGAGGCTGTTTTTCTCTTACTCGCATAAAGATGAAGCGTTATCGGGATGAGCTTGGCAACCAACTTGAAAATACCTGGAGCATCAACAGCTCATTGCAAGCTGGCACGATCGCAAAATTTGCAGGGATGAATGGGATCACCAGATCACAGTCAATCAAGATACGGCTGATATTATTCTGCTGCTGATTAGCTCAGACTTCATTGCCTCCAAATATTGCTGGGATATTGAGATTAAACGGGCAATGGAGTTGCATGAGTTGGATAAGGCTCGTGTCGTTCCGGTCATATTGAGGGAAGCTGATTGGGAGAATGCCCCGTTTAGTAAACTACAGGCTGTTCCTAAAAACGCTCAACCCGTCACCACCTTTCCTGATCAAGATGCAGCTTTTAAGTTTGTCACTCAACAGATTCGACGAGTCGCAACCGAGTTAATCGAACGCCGCAGAAAGCTACGAGATCAGCAGCAAAAAGACAATGCGATCGCCGCCTACCGCCAGAAGTTTGAAGAATTTGCAGCCGATGGCGAAATTTCATCCGGTGAGCGGTACGTGCTGAAGAAACAGCAGCAAGAATTGAAGCTAACAGATGCAGACGTACAGGCAATTGAACAAGCAATCTATAACTCTGTTGCTAAACCTCAACAGATAGAGGAATATCGTCAATTTCTTGTAGAGATGATCGCTCAACACAGTTATCCGTTTAAGGATAAGGTGCGAAATGACTTGAAGCTGGTGCAGACCCATCTAAAGCTGAGCGATACCGACATTGCCCAGGTTGAAGCGCTGATTATCGCACAAAAACAAGCAGAACAGCAAGAACAGCAAAGGCAAGCAGAAGCCCTTAAACAGCAACCGACTGCAACCGATGCCCTTAGCTCAGAAAAGGGCATTGACTACACCAAACTGCGCGACCTGCTGAAAGCCCAGAGGTGGCAAGAGGCAGACCAGGAAACCTATCGAGTCATGATTCAAGCAGTAGGCAAGAAGGAGAAAGAAGGATTCACTAATGTTGAACTTTTAAATTTTCCCTGTGCCGATCTCAAGATGATCGATCGCTTTTGGGTGAAATACAGTAACGGCAAATTTGGTTTTAGCGTACAAAAGCAGATTTATGTCGAGTGCGGCGCAACGCTTGATGGGCTGTATCCAGGTAATGAAATTTGGGAAGAGTTTTGCGATCGCATTGGATGGATGAAGAGAGGAAGCTACGTACGAGTTGAATTTGACACATCATACCAAAAGGACACCTCCCTTTGGCAGTTTTTGGTGGGGACTTGTTATGTGGAGAGGTTGTGTATGGGTGGGTGGGATGGGTGTGGGGTATTGGATTCTTCTCTCGCATCGAGGCTTGTAAACTGTAGCAGATAAACGCTTCAGCTCGATCCAAAAGTTTTATTTCAGAGTCTCTCTACACGGAAGAATAGGTATTTCGAGGATCTGTTAATTGAAACCAAAGTCCTACACAATCCGGTCAAAAGTTAAGCTCTGGTAGGGGCGGGTTTCGTTACCAAACCTTGATTCTACAAAGAGACTAATTGATAAACCGCCCCTACATACAAAACCCTACATACAATAAGCTCCTAGCTTCTCAAAGATGCTGGAGATCTAAAACCGGGGATCTGGGTGGAAAAAGGGCGACACCTACTTTGCCTCTAACCGAATCTCCTGCAAAATTTTAGAAACTTCCTCTTCTGAGTGGTGATATCTCGCTAGCACTTTTGCAGTGGAGTTCATTACCTGATTGGCAAAGAGTTGACTCAAATCCTGACGCAAACACTTGCCAACATAGAGCTTAAGCAACGCCTCCAACGGCATCTCGCGTTGCTCTGCTACCTTTTTGAGCGACTCCAACGTGTCTTTAGGAATTTGCAGCGAAACAGTTTCAGAGTCACGCGGATGAACCCTCAATTCCAAATCTTCCCCAAAGTCTAAATCATCAGGATTGTTCATATAGCCTCCGCTCAGTACGAGTGGCAACACGGGCTGAAATTACTCTAGTTCTTGCACCTCGCTCAACGTGAACGACAAGAAGCAACCGTTCAGCTAAGGAATATCCCAAAATAAATTCTCGCTCTTCATCGTTGGCTGATGCATCACCACTGACATAAAAAGGGTCGAGAGTCGTAGGATGGGCAAAGCAAAGCGTGCCCATATCTTAAAATACATAAACTGCGATTAAATAAGACAGGAGCGTTCCATCATAGATCTCACTATTCAACTAGATGAAACTAGCGCCAACGAACTTTAAAAATCTCTCAGAATGAGAGATATTGTCTGAGGATAGGGGTTTATGGCACTTGAAATTAAGATCTCCCCAGAACTAGAACAACAGCTTCAGCAGGCAGCAGCACAGGCAGGTGTTGCGCCAGATGTTTATGCCATGCGTCTTTTAGAACAGGGCTTGAGTCTCACACGCCTTCAAAGCAACTCCGTCAAACGCCTATCTTCCGCTGAAGCTGAACTTCTCCAACGCATTAATCACAGTCTCTCCCAAATAGACTGGAATCGTTATCGTACTCTCCTGACCAAACGGGATAATGCTGTTCTCACTTTAGACGAACAAGCTGAACTCATTGCCCTATCTGACCGAGTTGAAGCGATTAATGTCGATCGCATTCAAGCTTTGACAGAACTCGCCAAAACTCGCCAGCGAACTGTCAAAGATCTAATTGCTGAACTCGGCTTAAAGCCGATCGCCCATGCCTGAAGCTCGTGTAACCCCCAAACTCGCGCATTGGTTGCAGAACGAGCAAACGTTTGCTGCGAGTACTGTCGCTCTCAAGAACAATATTCACCAGATTCATTTTCGGTTGAACATATTAAACCGATTGCCAAAGGAGGAACTCACCATTTGGACAACCTTGCCTTTTCCTGTCAGGGCTGCAACAACCGAAAATACATTCATATTGAGGCAATTGATCCAGCAACGCAGGAAACTGCTCCACTCTACCATCCTCGTCAGCAGAATTGGTTTGAGCATTTTGCTTGGAATGAAGATTGCAGTCTGATCATTGGCTTAACTCCAACTGGACGTGCCACAGTTGAAAAGTTACAGCTCAATCGGACTGGTTTAGTGAATCTTCGCTGTATTCTGTTTGAGATAAACGAGCATCCACCCAATTTTTAGTAGAATACTTACGTTTATAGGTATTTCGAGGATCTGTTACCTGGCACCAAAGTCCTACACAATCCGGTCAAAAGTTAAGCTTTGGTAGGGGTGGGTTTCGTTACCAAACCTTGATTCTATAAAGAGACTAATTGATAAACCCGCCCCTACACATAAAACCCTACATACAATAAGCTCCCAGCTTCTCAAAGATGCTGGAGATTTGAAACCGGGGACCTGGGTGGAAAAGGGGCGATCGCCTTCTAGACAAAACAAGCGGTCAAGCGATGAACGATATGCTAAAGGTATGCCATCCAAGGAAGTGTCATGACTATCAAAATCATTGATATTGCTGATGCTCAAAATCAGTTAGCAGACTTAATTGCTCAAGTCGCAACCGGAGTTGAAATTATTTTGACCCATCAGCAAATTCCGCAGGCACGGCTGTTGCCCATTCATCCAGCCTCCACTCGCCGTACTCCAGGGCTACATCGAGGCAAAATCACCATGAGTGCAGATTTTGATGCTCCTACTTAGAGTGAAGAGGAGGGGGTTTCTTCTCTCACACGGCGGATTGTAAACTGTAGTAGACTCTAGCACCCTGGCTACTCCAAGCAGCCGAGGGGGAAATGCAGTTCCTCAAAAAGCAACTCCCCATCGCAATACAATCACATACAAAAGCTCTCCGAAGCCTGAAGTCATGGCAGCAAAAGACATTTTTCATGATGCCGCCCGCCGTGCCCTCGAAAAGGACGGTTGGCTAATCACCGACGATCCTCTTTTCCTACGATTTGGAGGATTGGAGATGTATATCGATCTGGGTGCCGAACGTCTTCTTGCTGCTGAACGCAATGGTGAAAAAATTGCGGTTGAGATCAAAAGCTTCATCAGCCCCTCAGCAACCAGCGAATTTAGCACAGCGTTGGGGCAGTTTCTAAAATATCAGCTTGCCCTCGAAGAAGTACAGCCCGATCGCTTACTTTACCTCGCCATCCCCGCAGATGCATATCGCGACTTCTTCACCCTAGAACTGCCTCGGCTCTTGATTCAACGCTATCAGGTTCGGTTGATCGTTTACGATCCAGAGGAGGAGGTGATTACCCAATGGCAAACGTAGAGCAGTATCGGCAGTTAGTTCAAACGTTATTGCTGGAATACAGCAACATCAAAGCCAATAACGAAGAGGTGGAGGCTGAAGCGATTTTTGATGTAGAGCGCGATCGCTATCAGGTTGTTCATGTCGGCTGGTCAAACAAACGCCGAGTCTATGGCTGCATTTTGCACGTAGACATTAAGGATGGCAAAATTTGGATTCACCACGATGGCACTGAAGGTGGCATTGCCAATGAATTAGTAGAACAAGGTGTTCCTAAGCACGATATTGTGTTAGCGTTTCATTCTCCCTTTAAGCGTCAATTTACTGAGTTTGCGGTGGGTTAACTCTAATCAATCAAATTGTTGGTCTACGAAAGCGCGATCGCTTACTTTGCCTCTAATCGAATCTCCTGCAAAATTTTAGAGACTTCCTCCTCTGAAGGGTGATATCTCGCCAACACTTTTGCAGTCGAATCCATCACCTGATTAGCAAATAGTTGGCTCAAATCCTGACGCAAGCATTTCCCGATGTAGAACTTGAGTAACGCTTCTAACGGCATCTCGCGCTGCTCTGCTACCTTCTTGAGTGACTCCAACGTGTCTCTAGGAATTTGAAGCAAAACCGTTTCAGACTCTCTTGGATGAACCCTCAATTCCACATCTTCCCCAAAGTCCAAATCATCAAGATTGTTCATATAGCCTCCGCTCAGTACGAGTGGCAACACAAACCGCTATGCTGAAAGCCCTTGTTGAAACACTTGAACGGCTTCTGCCAAACTTGTTTCACCTAACAAAATGCAGCGTTTCAGCAAATCTAGATCGAGAGATGCCAACCCCGGTAGTTCGCTCTGATTGACCTCCTCATAGCCCGTTTCCCGCAAATGATAGAGTCGCAATGTGCCGTCTTCCCAGAACCAGACTTCGGGTACGCCCAACATTCGGTACTTTGGTAGTTTGCTCAACCCACCACTGGTGTAAACTACCTCAATCGATAAGTCAGGAATTGGCTTTGCTTCTCCCAAGCAATAGGATTTATCCGCTTGGGTTGAAACTTCTCCCTCTTTTTCTTGCGTCATGGAGCCAGACGGATAAAATTGAATGCCCTGCATCAGCAGGAAAGTGGTCACTAAGTAGCCAATGATTTCTGAAAAGTTTTCGTGCTGAAATCCCGGCATGAGAATTTCGATGGTGCCTGCAAAAAAAGAAAAGCTTGACTCCAGGTGAATCTTCCGAAGCCGTTTGAATCAACTTAAACTGCTCCCAAGTGCCATTGAGTATCACTCGCTGATCGAGATCTCGGAAGAGAGTCTGTGTCATGGAATCATAATTGGGTTAATTGCCTATCCTCATCATATAGCGATCGATTCTCTTGTTTCCCAAGCTCTATTTAAGAACGCGAGTCTCAGATCTCCGGTTTCTTCAAGAAGCCAGAGATCTGAAACTGAGCGCTAAGTTGGGTCATGGGGGTCAACACGTTTCGTAGCCCTGCACCCAACTGAGGTGTTCGTCCAGG
>JAAUTN010000428.1 GCA_012031415.1 Leptolyngbyaceae cyanobacterium SM1_4_3
AGAGGCACATCTGAGAGGTGCTATCTTGAACGGAGCAAGTCTAAAAGAGGTTAATCTAGAAAGAGCAAATTTGGAAGTTGCTCGGCTGCAACAAGTTGATCTGCGAGATGCTGATCTAAGTGATGCAAATTTGATGGGTGCTGATCTGTCGAATGCGAATTTAAAAAATACAAACCTAATACGTGCAAATCTTGCTGGTGCGAATTTGCATGGAACTAATCCTAATGTGATACACCTTTATTTTGCAGATCTCTGTCTAACTGAGTTACCTAAAATATAGCTGCGGCATTAGATCATAATGAGGACTGTGAAAAGCTAGGAATTGATCCGGAGAAAGGAATATACGATAATGTCCTACAAGATGACTCATGATATTCAATGCCAAAAAGATCCTGATGCTAAACTTGGAATTATTTTTATCATAGAAAATCCGATAAGCAGATGAATGTTTGTTCTAGGTTATGGCATCCATATCGTGTCTAACAATTCAAATGCAGCGGACGGTTAAGAGACTTTGGCACGAAGTGCAAGGTTGTCTGCCGCTGCTGATTTGAGTCGACTATGAAGCCGTGAACGTGTCAAGTAGGGTTTCGGCTTTTGTTTTGCAGAGAGCTGCTGATTGTTGCCAGCACCGACTCCTCATCTCGTTAACTAAGATGATCCTTGTGTCAGTTCTACGAATGTCTTTTCGATTGTGACTGAATAGAAGTCAAAGTGAATTCAACCGACTATCCGAGGTGTCAATGCTAAGTCAAACTTGTGTTCTCCTGCATTGTCTCAAGAGTTTTTGCAAAGAGGCATGGCTTATTCGTTAGTGCAATTATGTTTCAAATTAGGCTCAAATCCAAGCTCATGCTGAATCATTTCACTTTGATATCATTTCATCTGTTGATGCGTTCTTAACAAGTTGATGCTGTTGGTTGAGCTAACTCAGGATTCCAAGGCTGATTGTGTCTTAACATCGCCCAACAACGCACCAACAATTTTCGGGCTAATGCCGTGATGGCTGTTTTCTTGCGCGTCTTCTGCCCACCACAAATTCGGGCATAGGTCGCCGCTGCCCACTCATTGTAGCGAAGCATTGCCCAAGCCGCTTCCACTAGCGCGGTTCGCAGCAGCCGAGAACCACGTTTGGTAATTTTGCCCAATCGATTTGTTTGTCCTGACTGATGTTGTTGGGGAATCAATCCAGCATAAGCTGAAACTTGCCGAGCATTCTCAAACCGCTTGGGGTCATCCAAACAAACAACAATCACTTCAGCCGTTTTGCGTCCCACACCAGGAATCGTCTGCAATAGTTGCACCCGTTCCTCTGATTTTGCCAACTCCTCCAGTTGCCGCTCAATGGAGGCAAGGTGTTCCCATAAGTGGTCGAGCATGGTTAACTCCAGATCTAACTCGCCCCGCCAGAGATTGCTTAGGTCGCACTCTGATAAAGGCTTGCGGTGTTGGCTTAATTCCTCAATTCCTGCCACTGTCCAAGTACGATGCCCCGATGGAATCTTGACTCCCTGTTGGTCAAACAAAGCACGAACGTTGTTTTGGATTCGATTGACCCGATGGACGACTGTTTTACGATACTTGACTAACTGCCGATATTGCCGTGATTCTGGGGTGGGGACATACACTGGGTTAATCTGCCCAAGTGCCGCTAATTTTGCCAGTTTCAGCGCATCGTCTTTGTCCGTTTTTCCCTTGACGTTTTTCCAGCCCCACGCCTCCTGGAATGGGTCGGCAACCAGTACCTCATAGCCTTGCTCCACACACAAATCATGCACCCATCCTGTAATTGAACAAGTCTCCATTACCACCAGTTGAGGCTGCATCCGGTTTAACAACCCCTCAAACTCAATGCGATAGGTTTTGATCGTCTCGAACTCCGTCGTATTGGTTTCGGTATCAAACAAACAGGACACGCAGTTAAACTTCCCTAAGTCGATCGCCAGAATCTTCATGCTATCCTCCAAGAAGTGAGAGGGTGAGGTTTGGTTGTCTCTACTCTCTCACGGCTTGCATAGATTCTTTATGTTGCCTCAATCCATTGGTAGGGGCATAGTCGTAAGAAATTGTTGTGATGGAGCCAATTACGTTGGCATTGGTGCAGGCGATCGCAAAGATTGCTCTGGATCATAAAATGAACAAGACAACGTACTTCAGGTTTGTTTATGGATCAGCAAACTCGCATCACCCTTAACCCAGATATTCTGGTTGGTAAACCCATCATCCGAGACACTCGCCTTTCTGTTGAATTCATCATTGACCTTCTTGCCCAAGGCTGGAGTACCGATGAAATCCTTCGTAATTACCCCGGTATTAGCCTTGAAGATATCCAAGCCTGCCTCAGCTATGCCAGTGCTGTGCTCAAGTCCGAAAAAGTTTATGCCATTCCGGTCTAGTCCATGCGCTTCCTTGCCAACGAGAATTTTCCTCTGGATGCTGTAGAAGCATTACGTCAGCAAGAACATGATGTAGTTTGGATTCGTACAGAATCCCCTGGCATTTCCGACCCTGAAGTATTGAGTCGCGCCCAAGCAGAAGACCGTATCCTCCTGACCTTTGACAAAGATTTTGGCGAACTTGCTTTTCGGACGAAACTTCCTGCTGCCAGCGGTATTATTCTGTTTCGGATTACAGCACCCTCAAGTGCAGTAGTAGCTCAAAAGGTAGTAGCGGCGATCGCCCTGCGAGATGATTGGGCTGGACATTTCAGCGTCGTCGAAGATGACAAAGTTTCGGATGAGACTTTTGTAAAGCAAATCTATTTTTGTCATCTCTGGGAGAGTAGTTCTAACCTGTGGTAGCAACGGCAGCATAACACTGCGTTGGTGCGGACGGTACAGAGGTGATCATTGGGAGTGAGAGGTTATCTGCCGCCGCACAACTTCACCGTTAGCTCTCTACACCTGCACTCAAGTTGTAATTTGCCAATGGCTGACGACAAAGATAAAAATCAGGACTCTCGAACCCAGATTGTTCTAGCTTTGATTGGTTTAATTGGGACGGTAAGTGTAGCTTTATTTGCAAGCTGGGATAAGATTTTTATCCCAAAACAATCTCAGTCATCTGCATTACCCTCAACCGTCACTCAATCAATTACGCCATCTCCTTCTGCCATAATTACTCCATCGCCAAGTCAAATAACAGAGGGCGATTGGCAGTTGATGGGTTATTCTGCACAAGGAGAAGAGGTTTCTGTTGATAGCGATAGCATCAAAAACTCGATGGGAAAATGTTCAGTTTACATACAAAATTGGAAACGAAACCATCGCTGCTAATGCTGATTGCAACGGTAAACGTTGGTACGCAAGCGGTTATGGGTGGTATTCTCCAGCAAGTCAAGCAACTCAGAAGATGTTGGACTACGTTTGTAGCTTCTGAACACGCTGAGGTAGACTAATGTCTATTGGCATCAGGTCAAATTAGTCCAAACTACTATGGCACTAGCGATCATAGCTGAACCCGCACCTCTAGAAACTAATAGTGATGGAATAGTTCAGGTTGGCAAAACTCGTGTAACTCTGGATACTGTGGTTGCTGTGTTTAAGCAAGGAGCAACCGCAGAAGAGGTAGTTTATCGTTATCCATCGCTCAAGCTAGCTGATGTTTATGCAACAATTGCCTTCTACCTTAACCATCAGCAGGAGGTTGAAGTGTATTTACGGCAGCGGCAACAACAATCCAAAGAAGTTCGTGCAATGAATCAAGCGAGATTTGACCCACAAGGGCTACGTGACAGGTTGCTTGCTCGTAAAGCAGAACAGTAGGGATGTTGAAGTTACTTGCCGATGAAAATTTTGACAATACGATTATTAGAGGTTTGCTGCGACGCAATCCAGATATTGATATTGTCCGTGTTCAAGACGTTGGTTTGGCAGGCAAAGATGATCCAACAATATTGCAATGGGCATCTCAAGAAGGTCGAGTGCTGCTAACTCATGACGTTGCTACGATTACAAGATATGCTTACGATCGGGTAAGGCTAGGTCAGTTAATGCTCGGCGTTATTGAGGTCAGCGTAGATGCAGCGATTGGACGAGTTATAGAGGATGCTCTCTTAATTATAGAGTGCAGTCTAGAGAGAGAGTTGGAGGGACAAATTCAGTATCTCCCACTGTAGCAAGAGAGCTAACAATTCAAATGCAGCGGACAGTTGAAAGCCGCTGGTGCTGAGTTCAAGGTGATCTGCCGCCGCTGATTTGAGTTGTTAGCTGGCTTTGTAGAGAGTCTTTGCTCTCATTCTTCAAATTTTCTGTGACGCTGAGAAGTGTTAGATAAGGAGTTGGTTTTGTGAAAAGCAATGCCCTCATGCATTGCAAGATGAGAAGCTGGCAGCCAGGAAAGAGAAAAAAATATAATTTTTGCTTTAGCTCTGAATAAAAAAGAGTACTGTACTGGCAGACAATCTTTTCATGAAGGACAGGACAGTGCAAGCGTTTCAGGACATTTTCATTTCCTATGGGCGTAGGGACAGTTTAGAGTTTGCGTCGCGGCTCAATCGTCGTTTGGTCGATCGCGGTTTTATCGTTTGGTTTGACTATGACGATATTCCTTTTGGCGTAGATTATCAGAAACAAGTTGATGACGGCATTGAGCGGGCTGATAATTTCCTGTTCATCATCTCACCGCATTCGATCAACTCGCCTTACTGTCGCTTAGAGATTGAGCTAGCACTCAAACACCAAAAACGCATCATTCCCCTTCTGCATGTCGAGAAAATTAGCTACGAAACCTGGCAGGAGCGCAATCCTGGTGAAAGCGTAGAAGCGTGGCAGGAGTATCAAGCCAAAGGGTTGCATGACCATTTTCAAAATATGCATCCTGCCCTGCGAAGGATTAACTGGATTTATGTGCGGGAGGGACAGGATGACTTTGAAGCCGCTTTTACTGGGTTACTGGAGATTTTCGATCGCCACAAAGAATATGTGCATCAACATACGCTACTTCTAGCAAAAGCGCTGGACTGGGAGCGGAATCAAAGGCGATCGCCCTACCTGCTGATTGGGGAAGAACGGCTCCAGGCAGAAGAGTGGCTCAAGGTGCGCTTCAAAGACTCACAACCGCCCTGCACTCCTACTGACCTGCATTGCGAATTCATCACTGAGAGTCGCAAGAATGCTAATAACTTGCTGACGGATGTGTTTCTTGCCTATGCCGAGGAAGACCGAGCCGTTGCAGAGCAGCTTCGCAATAGCTTGCGGCGGGAAGGCTTTACCGTCTGGACAAACACCACCGATATTCATGCTGGCGCTGACTTTCAACAGGTCATCGATCTCAGCATTGAGGAAGCTGACAATGTAGTGTATTTGCTCTCAAGCGCAGCGGCGAAGTCGTCCTGGTGTCAGCATGAACTAAACTATGCTCTGTCGTTGCACAAGCGCGTGATTCCGGTGCGGGTTGAGGCAATAGCAGCGGATGAGATGCCAGCCCAGGTGCGAGAGTTGCAATACATCGACCTGAGCGACAACATCCAAGAGACGGACTATCAACAGGATGAAAGCCAACTGTTGCGGATTTTGCGACAGGATGCGGCGTATCACGAAACCCACAAGCTGTTGTTCACCAAAGCACGCAAATGGGAACGCCAGCAACAAAACCCCACCCTGTTGCTGCGGGGCTATAACCTGCGGCAAGCCGAAGGCATGGCTCAAAGTTGCCAAGCAGAACCTAGCCTAGTCCCCCACTGCCGTTGCAGGAACCTTACATTGCTGAGAGCGTTGCTGTCAACCAG
>JAAUTN010000429.1 GCA_012031415.1 Leptolyngbyaceae cyanobacterium SM1_4_3
AGGAAGCACGGAAGATCGGCGCTCTGCTGGCCTGTGGGGAATTTGATTGACAGCCCGCCCGTCTGAAGCTGACACGGTTGGTTTTTGGGTGGAGAAATTTGCAGCGGCATATCGATCGAAAATTGCGGCGATCGCTCCTATCTTCTTCTAAAGCGATCGAACAATCACAGCTTTCAGGATGCGATCGAATTGCCCCGATTATGGTGCGCGATCGCTCTTGTTGTTATGGAAATGCAATTGCAGTTCCAAAGCTACTGATTGTGTTGCTTGGTCATCGCCGCGATCGCGCTGCTTTAAATTTTGTTAGTATTGGCTTCCTCAACTGAGAATTTGGCGTTGATTATTCATATTTTGTACGAATTTGCGACAGCACAACAGATCACAGAAATGCTTGAAGCTCACCAGTTTTATATCAAGACAGTTGTAGATGTTCAGCGTCGAATTCTAGCGAGTGGGGGTGAAATGCACTCTGATTGCGAAGCTGTTTTGCTTGATGCTGGAAGCCAGCAGGAAAATCTTTGGGGGCAAGCTGGAATTCTATTTTTCAAGACATTTTTTACGAGTCAATGGCGGATCTTCGCCCGCGTCAAAATCGCTCGATGCAAATTTTAGATTCAGTAGTTCGCGAACAGGCTAAACAAATTACCGATCGATTACTAGGAGACGTATGAACAACTGGACTGCGGAAGAACTTGCATTTCGATGTGACCGCTTATCTGTACGGCTTGAAAAGCTAGCACAAGTTTTCTTGAAGATCGCACTCTCAGTGCAGAGAAAACTAATGCTGAAGCGGTGCTTGCGCTCATTCAAGAAAGTAAAGTATTTTTAGAACTCACAGCGATCGATTTAGATGTAGATCAAGCGTTTGAACTGGCTCAAATGCAGCGCCAATTGTCTCGATGGCATCTCCACTGGTCAGAGATTTAGACGCAAGATTCCAGTCGCTCTGAAATCTCCACCCTGGCTCAAACCTGGGCAATTCGTATTCGAGAGATGGCAGGAATTCTGGTTTAGCAAAAACGATCGCCCCTTCAGCTAGCTGCGATCGCCATTTGCTTGATTGGGGTTTGCGATTGCTCATTCGGGACAGAAACGCAAATTGAGTGATACTGCATTTTGGAGGCGATCGCCCAATAGAATGCGTTGCGAGGCATCACACAACAACTACTTGTAATGATATTTGCAGGCAACGATAATGATGTCTGTTTCCGTTACCTTGTAAACTAAACGATGTTCATCGTTGATGCGTCGTGACCAGTAGCCGCTGTATTCATACTTCAGAGCTTCGGGTTTTCCCAAGCCTGATAAAGGGTGAGCGATCGATGTCTCCGATCAGGGCAATAATTTTCTGATGAATCTTTTTATCTAGCCTTGCCCATTCATTGAAATCTTCAAATGCAGAGGCTTCAAACACAATCCGCCGACTCATTCAAGTTCCTCAAGCTCAACCTGAATAAGATTCGTTTTGTTCTCAACGTTTTCTATCGCTTGAAGCAACCGCTGTCGATTTGCCTCTGAGCGAGAGAGGTATGCTGTTTCATCTACTTCGTAGACAACAATTTCTATTTCTTTATCTTGGAATAGAGTCTTAAGTGCTTCTAAGAAATGCTCATCTAAATCTTTTGCATTAAGCCGATATGAGGTTTGCATGTTCGTCTGACTACGATCGCAATTTCTTTCATTATAGTCAACGATCGCTCCTGCTATGAATCAACGGCGATCGCCCCCAGCAGTCATAAATCGATCGATTCATTGCAGCAGGAATGTATGCCGCAGATTGGGGAGCAGACGATAAAGAAATTGAACCACCAAGTTATCATGTTAATGAGTAGGGTCCGTCATGACTACAGAATGGCGATCGCACTTGGGAGCGCTCTTCATGTCTTGGTCGGGTGATCGCACTAAAATGAAGTCAGTGTTCAATGGCGGAAACTTTGATGGAAGTTCTTCAGCTAACAACAACCGTTGATGAGTCAGGGCATTTGCGTCTTGATATTCCTACACAGCTTGCACCGGGGCAGGTAAACATTGTTCTGGTTCTTAATCCGGTGGTAGCCTCTCAAACCCAGAAACCGAATTATGACTTTTCTGATTTTAATAGGTCGATTGACTTGGCAAGGAGATGCAGTAGCCACTCAAAGGGCGCTGCGAGATGAGTGGTAATCGCTACCTGCTAGATACAAATGCAGTTGTGGCGCTGTTGAAAGGAAATACGCAACTTATCCAATTACTTCAAAGTGCTGATTGGATAGGAATTTCGATTATCAGTCAGATTGAATTTCTAGCGTTCTCTGAATTAACACAAAGCGATCGCCAGCTTTTTCAGCAATTTCTTCAGCGGGTGGAAGCTGTTGGTTTGACGGCGAGTGATGCAGCATTGATTGAAAAAATTATCAAAATTCGTCAGCAATATCGGTTGAAATTACCGGATGCAGTCATTGCGGCGATCGCAGTCCAACGTTTGGCGAGTTTAGTGACTGCTGATCAAGCGTTTGCAAAGGTGTCCCCTTTAACCGTGATCACTTGGTAGCGATCGCACCTTTTCTTCATCTCGATCGCATTCAACAGCCAAAGCGCGATCGCACCTTCATCATCAGAGCAATACTAGCAAGCGATCGCCCTCTTGCGATCGCTCCCGTTGTGACTCAACTGCAATTCCTCTCTTTCCGCAATTAGCAAGCGCTCGCACTTACCCAATATTATTCCTGCGATCGCCCCATATTTTCCTGCAAAAGCGATCGAATCATCACAGCTTTCAGGATGCGATCGCAATTCTTTCTATTATAGTGAGCGATCGCTCCTACTATGAATCAACGGCGATCGCACCCAGCAGTCATCGCTCGATCGCATATCACAACAACGGCGATCGCTCTCGTTGTGACTCAACTGCAATTCCTCTCTTTCTGCAAATAGCAAGCGATCGCCCCTTCTTCCCCAAGACAATGACCCTTACTCTGGCTTAAAAGTGTTGGGTTTCACGCTTTAGCCCGATTTGTGGAAGGGCAATTCTTACTAAAAAAGGTCAAAATTCCAAACCAAATTTTATTAAACCTGCTCTCTCTTCAGAAGTGAGGCGACCCTCAACTCCGAACCCTAAAGGACCCAAAGCTTTTTGCCGATCATCTGTACTAGGTAGCTGTACTCCCTCAAACGGGGTTGGCATGTAACTTGCTGGAGGCATTTCAAAGGGCTTAGGAAGCATAGGAGGCAGCGACATTCCCAGCCCAAACCTTCCACCTAAGCTCAGCTTTCCATCGCTGTAACTCATGTCAGACGTTGACCCAAAATTGGGAGTTCTCATATACTCTGGCATTTTGGGAAAGGCAGTTGAGGAAACGGAGGCAAGGTAAGGTGGTAATCGTCGTCAGTTTCACTTCGTTGAACCGATTGCTGAACCACAGAATCAGGCATACTCATCACTTGGTCAGCGACGCGATCAGCTTCCTGCTCATAGACATCATTCGGAGCGCCAACCGTCAGTTTAGGTTGAATTCCAGAAGGACCCTGAGGGTACCATTCTTCAGGGTATTTGAATGGATTAGGAAACACACCGTCTTTTTCAAGAGATACCCCTTTTGCCCAAACATCACTGAACAAAGGAGCTTCTTCAGGTTTTGCACCCTGATGACGTTTGTATAGAGCATGAGAGTCGTAAATAGCTTCCCCTGCACTTAAAAGATTACCTGCAATGGGAATCATCCCCATTGCGTCTAGAGATGCATCCTTTAAATCTCTAGTTGCTGCATCGGAATCACCCGATACTCCATGATATGCTGCCTTGCCTAAGTCAATAGCAGTTGCTATACCGCTAACACTATTGCCTATCAAGGGAATGGGTTTGAGCACTTTAGGTATTAATTTACCAAGTTGTGGAATACCTGTAGCTACATCCCAAGCAATGGATTTGCCAGCCTCACTGGTACTTTCCCCTGGCGGCGTTGACGGTAGCGGGATTGCTGGGTTTTCTTCTGATGTTGGAGGAGCACCACCATCACCTAGAGATTCAGCCTCTGGATTACTGGTCGCATACGGAACGTATGGAGCAGAAGTGTAATCTTGATCGACGAATGCTTCTGAATCTGGCTCTGATCGACATACTCCCTCCTCATCGCAAACTTCTCTTTTTTGAAGAGAAGTTGAAATAGAAGATACATCTAGTGATGGCTGTAGTTCTACTTTTTCTGCCCCACACTCTGAATATTGCATTTGTACGTTTGGCTGGTAAGAAGCATACTTCGCTTGAACCCCACTAGTTTGCTGCACCACATGAGTCAATTCATGGGCAGTTAAGTCAGAATTGGCGGGAGATTTTCCGGCTCCGAAGTAAATGTTGCTGCCGTGTGTGAAGGCTTGAGCGCCGATCGCCTCACTCATCTGCACTGCTGCACCGCCCGTATGGGTTCGCACCGAGCTAAAGTCGGCTCCAAAGCGCGGCTCCATGAACGATCGCACCTCATCCGACAAGGGACTTCCCCCACCCTTGCTGCTGTTTAGCTGACTCTCGATATCGCTGCCCGCCTCAGCTTTGCCGTTGTCCTCACTCGATCGCTGCACGTCCTGCTCACATTCCGAGCATTTTTGCTGGAGGGATGCACCGTTTACCGATGAGATACCGATCGATTTGGGCTGTACGGCTTCCTCCTCTTCAGACAGCGGTTCTCGCTGCACAGGCGGAGCGGGATCAGGCATTCGCATCACTTGGGCGGCAGTGCGATCGGCTTCTTGTTCGTATTGGTCGCCCGGTTCACCGATCGTCAACTTTGCCTGAACTGGAGCGACAGCAGGCGCTGGGGCATGGATCGGCATTGTCAAAAAGTTGGCAGGCGGCAGGGGCGATCGCGCCTGAACGTTCGGCTGAGCATCGGCACGATCGAGGCTGGGTGAAGCTGCCTCAGTCGTGTCCGCCTCGTCGGTAAAGGGGCGAGGGGCAAATCTCGATCGAGACTGGGCAGAAGATGGAGCGGCGGAACGGCGAAGCTGCGATCGGGGGCTGAAAGTCATGGGGACTCCTCAAGGAGTGGGAGTAAAAAATGAAGCGCTCTTTTGCCGTAACCCAGCATTTTGTCATGCTTTGTAGCGCGATCGATTCCTCAATCTAAGCCATTGTTTACAAAGTTCTCAAAATCATAACAGCACAAGCAAGACTCGTCTGGTTCGTTTTGACACATAAAAACAAAAGAAAACGTGAAGCTTTATTAAATCAGCTTTCTTCCTCCTGCACCCAGCCTCGAATTTCTGCTTCAGTCATCGATCGCTCCAGTTTCATATACTCGCTCTGTGCGGCTTTCAACAGGTGACACATCTGCACAGGCTGATTTGCATCGGCAGCAATAAAGGCAGCATTCATGGCAATGTTGCGAATGTTGCCGCCTGCAATATTGAGCTTTGCCAGCTTTTTGTAGTTGAGGTTTTTTGTGGGTGTATTAGCGGGAAAAATTCGCTCCCAAATGTTGACGCGATCGCCAAATTCAGGAAACGCAAAGCGCACCACAAACCGAATGCGGCGCATAAAGGCCGGATCGATCGCATCTTTCAAATTTGTCGTCAAAATGGCTAAACCGCGATAGGCTTCCATGCGTTGCAGCAGATAGCTGACCTCCATATTGGCGTAGCGATCGTGCGAATCTTTCACCTCACTACGTTTACCAACAGAGCATCCGCCTCGTCAAACAATAGAATGGTGGCTCCGGCTTCTGCTGCA
>JAAUTN010000430.1 GCA_012031415.1 Leptolyngbyaceae cyanobacterium SM1_4_3
TGCCGCCAACCATTAAAGAACAAAATACCGCCACAAACCAGCGCCACCGCCGCAAAAAAATGTCGTGATCTCGCGCCAGATTAGGGCGCACCGATCGCAAAAAATAAAGCCCTACGCCTGAGAGGGCAAGCCCAACTCCCACAAGGCTACTCGCATTGGGGATGATGTTAACCGCTGCTAGCGTCGGGGTAATCATGCTGTTCAAACCTAGCCCAGCATTCACCATTGCAGTTCTCCGTAAATTTGTCCTAATCCTAATCGACCCCAAGTTAAACCGATTTTTACTAAATCGATTTAATTTTGAATTTGCTGATATTAATCTCTACTCTAACGAATCGCTGACTGCCCTGAGCTATTCAGCTAACCGCTTTAAGCATTAAATAATCAAGCTAAAGTAGGATGCTGTCTTATGTCAAGACTATACGAGAGCCTGGATCGATAAAGCCAGAGATTTCTGCGAACAAAGCACCTTTGCTCCATCAATCCCTGGCTTCGCCGACTCACAATCTGGGAGCCAGATTAGCTGTGCCAAATTTAACGGTGCCAGATTAAGAGCGCTGGATCTTGTCTCTTTGGCTGATGAAGATCAACGCAACAGTTGCTGGAATAATAATGATCACTGCACCTGCGAGCAGGCTATATAGAAAGTTTGCTAAAGACGGTGTCATGAGTTTTGATCCCCAAGTTTAGAAGGCTTCTTCATTAATAATCTTATCGGTCTGTTAATCCTTTGAGAAGTCTATTTTCTCTGAATCTTACTGACACTCCATTGATATTCCACTGACATTCTTGAGTTAAGGCGGTTCAAAGCTGCGTTTGAGGAGCGGTAGAATGATGAATAGATTCAGTTACAAAGCTTAATTTTTAGCACCTATGACCTCTGTTGCGATCGCCAATTGGGTTTTGGCCCCTCTACTGGGGCTAATGATTCTACTATTCATTATTCGCATTGTCCTAACCTGGTATCCCCAGGCTGAACTAAACCGGATGCCGTTCATCTTGGTAGCTTTGCCGACGGAACCCTTGCTCATCCCGCTGCGTAAGCTTGTGCCGCCTCTGGGTGGAGTAGACATCACGCCCATCCTCTGGGTTGGAATTTTTAGCCTGCTGCGTGAACTTCTGCTGGGGCAGCAAGGATTACTGACCATGATGGCCCACTAAAACTCAACCTGTAGGTTGGGTTACGCTTTGCTCCATCCAACCTACAGCCTTTACTCACTTAAACTATTCGTCAGTGGTCTGCATCATTTGCTCAACGAAGTTGGTGTAGATCTTGCCCTGGTTAAATTCGGCAGTTTCTAAAATTTTTTGATGAAAACCGATAGTAGTGGGTAAGCCTGTAATCGCGCATTCTCGCAAAGCCCGCTTCATTCGCTGGATGGCGGCGGGGCGATCGGGTCCCCAAACAATCAGCTTGCCAATTAGCGAGTCATAGTAGGGTGGAATTTCATAGTCAGTGTAAACATGAGAATCGATTCGCACACCGGGACCACCAGGAGGCAAGTAGCCGCTAATGCGTCCTGGGTGGGGACGAAAGTTGTGATCGGGGTCTTCCGCATTGATGCGACACTCAATTGCATGACCGCGAAATGAAACCTGCTCCTGAGTTAGGCGTAGCTTTTCGCCCTGGGCAACCCGAATTTGTTCAGCAATCAGATCTAAGCCAGTAATCATTTCGGTGACGGGATGCTCGACCTGAATGCGGGTATTCATTTCCATGAAATAAAACTGCCCCGACTGGTTAAGCAAAAATTCGATCGTGCCTGCACCCGTGTAGCTAATTGCCTGAGCAACGCGAACAGCCGCAGACCCCATCTTCTCGCGCAGTTCAGCCGTTAGAGCAGCGCTGGGAGCTTCTTCTAAGAGCTTTTGGTGTCGCCGCTGGATAGAGCAGTCCCGCTCTCCCAGGTGAATGACGTTGCCGTAGCTATCCGCGAGAATTTGAAACTCAATGTGTCGGGGGCATTCAATGAACTTTTCTAAATAAACGCCGGGGTTGCCAAAAGCGGCATCCGCTTCACCCTGAGCCGCCAGGAACGACTTCACCAACTCACCTTCACTGCGAACCAAACGCATTCCGCGACCACCACCGCCAGCCGTTGCTTTGATGATTACGGGATAGCCGATCTGCTGGGCGATCGCCATCGCTTCCTGCTCATCGGTCAACAGCCCATCGCTTCCAGGCACGGTGGGCACCCCAATCCGCTGCATAGTCTCCTTCGCAGTTGACTTATCGCCCATTGCCCGCATTGCTTCGGGGGAAGGACCGATGAAGGCAATCTGGTGGTCAGCACAGATCTCGGCAAATCGAGCATTCTCTGCCAGAAACCCATAGCCCGGATGAATTGCAGTGGCGTTGCGAGTTAGAGCAGCGGCAATAATGTTGGGAATATTCAAATAGCTTTTGCTGCTAGGCGGCTCCCCAATGCAAACTGCCTCATCTGCAAGCTGGACGTGTAGCGCATTGCGGTCAATTGTGGAATGAACGGCAACCGTAGCAATGCCCATCTCCTCGCAGGTGCGAAGGATGCGGAGGGCAATTTCCCCACGATTGGCAATCAAAATTTTGGAAAAACGCATCTTCCAGCCTTAGCGGGTGAGGATCAGGCGAGACAAACTTTTCCGAGTCACCCTGGGAAGTCATGCTTCAGCGAAATGGTGAAGGCATCTAGCCGCTCAAACGTTTAGAGACAGGGATCGGAAGTCAGTAATCAGTAGTTAATCCTATCACGCAGCAGACATCGCCTGTAGCTTGTTTGACCTGCCCTATAAAAACTCTGTCAAACATTTTGCCTACTTGCTTTGAACGGGCAAGATGTCCATTTCAGAGGTGGAGAACAACTTGGGGAGGCTAATTTTTCGCACCCTGACGAAAAATCAACCTCCCCTAATAGTTTTTAGAGATGAAGTTTCATAGATTAGTCAGCAGTTGCCAACTCGGTGGTACCTCTGCCGCGACGACGGGTGAGGCTATTGAACAGCATTTGACCGATCGCCTTGATCAGGTTGCCTTCGAGTTCCTGGAAGACTTTCATGTTCATCCCAAAGGTGGCGTTGGCTTCATCGACGATGCGATCGGCGGTTGCTTCGTCAATCGGCAGTTCGTCCATCGCCTGACGATACTTCGCCTTAAACTGCTTTTCGTCGGGAATGTCTTTGAACTCGTAGAAAGCGGTTCCTTCGCCGTTGCTCAAGTTCATGCCGCGCTGAGCAATGCCTTTGAGGATTTGCCCACCCGACAGGTCGCCCAAATAGCGAGTGTAGGAATGCGCGACAAGTAGCTCAGGCTGCGTTGCAGAAACCTGATGAATATGCTCTACATAGGCTTGAGCCGCAGGAGTCGGAGCGATTTGATCGCGCCAGTTGTTCCCGTAGTAAAAGTGCAGGTCGCGCTCCAGGCTTTCCTTGCGATTTAGCTCCGGGAAATGGATTTTGGAAACGATTGGATGCTGTTGATGGCGCTCCATTTCCTCTTCCATTGCCGAGTAGACAAAATAGAGGTCGGCGACCAGCTTTCGATAGGAGGTTTTTTCGACAACTCCTTTGAGAAAGCACTTCACAAAGCCGACATTCTCAGCCATTGTATGGGCCTTTTTGGTGCCCTCTCGCAGCTTGGTTGCTAAATTACTGGTCATTATTAAAGTCCTACTAATCCCAACATTAAATTTGCCTGCTGGAGTGCTGAAGCTTAACAATGCTAGAAGACAATGCTTAAAAAGCTTCCCAAATTGTTAGAGTAATCTGATTTGATGAGAATTTCCGTTAAAAATTCTTACGCGGACTTCTATCTAATGACTCATAACAGCAATAACCCACGACAGCAACGACCCATGATAGCCCCACCCGAAAGTTAGGTTGTGCTGATCCTAACAGGGCTTACGCAAGCAAAACGCGCAATCAAGCGATCGCCAACCCCAATCAGGGCTTACGCATCCCCTTGTGCAACAAAGGGGATGCGTAAGCCCTGACCAATTCTCTTTAAGGCTCCGCAGGAAGTAGCTTTACACAGAAAACTAGGGCGCATAGCGCTACATCACGTAATGGTGATGTCTCTAAAGTCAGAACTAGCAAGCCGTTCGCGTAAGGTTTTGGTGAGATGGGTTTCCTTCTGATCTTGTCCATAAAAAAATTGATAGGCAAGGCTACCGTCTTCGCTGACGATAAACTTGGCATCAAATTCTTTGGCTCTCTCATCTAGATAAGCTTGGGCGGCCGTTCTAGGCAGGTTGGTAGCGGCAGCAAATTGCGTCACAGATAGATGTCCACTGTTTTGCTTGAGCAATCGGTAAAAAGTGGAACGCAAACTAACCTGATCGTGGCGCGAGTTGTGACGTAATGCACCGACCAGTAGCCAACCTCCCAGAGCGATCGGCGGTAGCCCAAATAGGAACCCTCCCAGTAAGCGCGAAGAGCGGGTTTCAGCATCTTCGGTAATGACACTATGGGCAAAGGCGATGACGATGGCAGAGCCAGCAGTAAGAAACAGACCTGCCAAAACTTTTTTTGTTTGCATCACTTTAGCTGGAGCGGGGTCAGAGTTGCAGCCTGATTTAAAAGGCTTGAGTTAGAAGACTGGGCGATCGCCAATTTGTTCTCCTGATCTGCTTATTCAAGCGGCTATTCTACAACTGTGTCAACCGTATCAGTCGTTACTTCAAAGGTGGGCTTAACGAGTGGCTTCTAGCAGGCGAGAGAAGTAGAAGCTGGTCTTTGTCATGGCGTTGCGCTGGACTTTCCAGCCTCTTGCTTCCAAACCTTTTACAATGTTGGCTTCTCGATGCAGGTAGGCACGGGTTGCTTTGCTGGGGCCAGGGAAAAAGTCGCCAATTTTTTTTAGCAGACTGTAGGCAAGGGTTTTGGGGGCAAAGCTGAGAATTAGGCGCGAGTCTGCCAGATTGCTGAGGTGATCAATCATGGCGATCGCCTTTTCTTGAGGATAGTGAATCAGCACATCCAGGCAAATGACCGTGTGATAGTTGCCGCTCAGCGCTTCCAGGTCTTGCACAGCAAACGTGGGATTGTCTGCCTGCCCCAATGCTGTCTCGGCTCTGGTTTGAGCTTCTCCCACCATTTTCTCGGAAATGTCGCTGGCGTAGACCTTTGCGCCTGCTGCTGCCAGCGGAATGCTGAGGCTACCCACGCCACACCCAGCATCACAAACGGTCAGACTTGCTAGATTGCCATCAGCCTGAAGCCATGCCAGCACGGTATCTACGGTCTGTTGATGTCCTTTGCGGATGTCTAGCTGTACTTTGTTGACTTCACCATCACCATAGATCCGCCGCCAGCGGTCAAAGCCTGTGGCGTTAAAGTATTCCTGGACAACGGCTTTGTCGTCCACTGTCTTATTGTTGAGGGTCTTATCGCCAACTGTGTTCATTGAATTCATAAAGTTTTTTGAGCGCAGGCATTAGCCATTTGAACTGGAGCAAACTTTTCTATACTTTATGACGAATGACGAGCGACACATCACAATTTCCCAGCGCTAGCGTTGTTTTTAAGCGATGCGTTACGCTGCGCCAGTTGCATCCTACCCGACTACGAGATCTACAAATATTCAGCAGCTATGCGGAATCGTTGAGGAGCAGTGCGGAATGACTGAGGAGCTAGGCAGAATGACTCAGCAGCATGGCGGAATGACTTAGCAGCAGGGCGGAATGATTGAGGAGCTAGGCGGAATGACTCAGCAGCAGCGGACGA
>JAAUTN010000431.1 GCA_012031415.1 Leptolyngbyaceae cyanobacterium SM1_4_3
CCCCGCGAAGCGGGGGTGCCTCCCTAAGCTTTTAGTGCTTAATCTTTAACCGGGAGGGGAGTAATTGAGAAATGTTTAATCGAGAGATTACGCTGGGATTCAAGCACCACTATGACCGACTCCACTCCTTCTACCCCGTCTACGACTCGCAAATCTAGCGCTACAAAGCACGTTCTATCTCTACCCGGTGGAGAAACTCATTACACTGCGATCGCCGAATGGCAACCTTTGTATGAGCGTGAGAAGGCGATCGCCGAACTCTTTCATGTAGCTTATCTAGTAGACCATCAGGACTCCACACCCCGCCCTCTCACTTTTGTGTTTAATGGTGGCCCTGGTGCTGCCTCTGCCTATTTGCACATGGGGGCCCTGGGTCCAAAGCGGGTCGAATTTGGGCAGGAAGGCACGTTACCCAAACCCCCTGTGAAAGTCGTAGACAATTTGGAAAGCTGGTTGAGCTTTACGGATCTGGTGTTCATCGATCCGGTAGGGACGGGCTTTAGTCGAGCGGTGTCACCGGAAAAAGATGATGGTAAAGCCGAGGCCAGAGCAGACGAGAAGACAAAAGCTGAAAAACCAGAGGAAAAAGAAACCGAATTTTGGGAAGTAGAACGGGACTTAAAGGCGCTGGCAGAGTTCATTCAAACCTTTCTCTCAAAGCAGAATCGCTGGCTGTCTCCCATCTTCATTGCGGGTGAAAGTTATGGCGGGTTCCGAGTTGCAAAACTGGCGCGTAAACTGCAACAGGATTTTGGCGTGGGGCTGTCCGGCGCTATTCTGATTTCACCTGTGCTGGAGTTTAGTTTGTTAGAAGGAACCGACTACAACCTGACTTCCTGGGCAGCAGTGCTTCCCTCAATGGCAGGGGCAGCCGCTCATCACCATCGCGCTCAACAGGTTGGCGAAAGCTTGCAGACTCACTTGGCGGCCGCCGAACTGTTTGCCCGCAAAACGCTCATTCCCCTTTTGGCGCTGGGAGATACTTTGTCAGACGATGAGCGACAGCAGACCTATCAACAGTGTGCAGATCTGATTGGATTGCCAGTTTCTTTGGTCGCTCGACAGGGCGCACGGATTGGAATTGACGTATTTGCTAGAGAACTGCTGCGCGACCAGCAGCGGATTGTAGGGCTGTATGATGCCTCCATTACCGCGATCGATCCCTTTCCCGATCGCCCCCTCTACGAAGGCACCGATCCAACTCTGGACGGTTTAGATCGACTATTTACAGGTGCAATCAATAGTCACTTACGCGGCACCTTAGGAGTCGAAACCAATCTGCCTTATCATTTACTCAACTTTGAAACCTTTAAAGCCTGGAAATTTGAACTGAAAGGCGGGCTGAAACAAGGTTTTATCGGTGCAGTAGATGATTTGCGTATCGGTATGACGCTGAATCCTTATATGCAGGTTTACATCACTCATGGCTTATTTGATTTAGTTACACCTTACTTTGCCTCCAATCATCTCGCCGATCTGATGAAGCTTGACCCAGAAGTTCGCTCCAACTTAACCATCAAACACTTTCGGGGTGGGCATATGTTTTATACCTGGGAGGCTTCTCGTCAGCAGTGGTTTGCTGAGATGTCAGAGTTTTATGGAAGGCGATCGCCCCTTAAAACTACAGAACGCGCAACAAACTCGCAACACTGTTCACTGCTTCAAAAGTACGAATCTCGTCTAGCGCCTGGTGAAAATTTCCTTCGCGCACGTGATGAGTGACGACGACAATTTCAGCCTGGTTGTCTCGCAGCCCAATTTGCACGACCGATTCTAGACTGACGCTGTGATCGCCAAAGCAAGTCCCCAGTTTGCCAATTACACCAGAACTGTCCTGCGTGAGAAATCGGGCATAGAAGCGAGTGACGAGATCAGACATAGGGGCGATCGCACAGTAATGCTGATGTGAGCAGGCTAACAGCGGGTCAAGCTGTGGCGGCTGGCTGTCCGTAGCTACACCTCGACCCACTTTAAGAATGGCGGCAATGTTAAGAATATCGGAAACAACGGCACTGGCCGTTGGTCCGGCTCCAGCACCGGGACCAAAGAACATGACCTGACCAATCGGTTCACCCTCAACCAGGATGGCGTTGTAAACCTGGTTCACACTGGCTAAGGGATGGGTTTTAGGAATCAGCGTCGGGTGAACTCTCACCTGAAGCTGGTCGGGTGGGTCTGCCAAATTTGTTTCGGGTGGAATGTCGCGTTTGGCAACAGCCAGTAGCTTAATGACAAATCCTAACTTGTCAGCATAGGCAATATCAGCCGCGCTGACCTGACGAATGCCTTCACAGTAAACCTCTGGCAGCTTAATCCGACCGCCAAAGGCCAGAGATGCCAGAATCGCAATTTTATCAGCCGCGTCAAAGCCATCTACGTCAGCGGTCGGGTCGGCTTCGGCGTAGCCTAGCTTTTGAGCATCGGCGAGAATTTCGGCAAAGTCACCGCCCTCGGTTTGCATTCGGGTCAGGATGTAGTTGGTGGTGCCATTCACGATGCCCATCAGGGTATGAATACGGTTGGCGCAGAGCGATTGCTTCAGCGGCTCGATCACCGGAATGCCACCACCTACCGCCGCTTCCAGCAGTACGTACACCCCTACTTCTGTGGCTGCGGCAAAAATCTCTTCGCCAAAGCGGGCAATTACAGCTTTATTAGCGGTGACGACGTGTTTCCCGTTGGCGATCGCCCTCAAAATTAGCGATCGCGCAGGCTCTAACCCACCGATCAACTCCACCACAATTTCCACAGCCGGATCGGTGACAATCGCTTCCAGATCAGTCGTGACCACACCCGGAGGAAGCGCCACCAAACGAGTTTTGTCGGGCGATCGCACCCCCACGCGATAAATTTCTAGCTCCTGCACTAAAGGATGTCGCTGCGCCGGATCGAGCAAAATCTGTGCCGTTCCAGTGCCAACCGTCCCCAATCCTAATAAGCCAACCTTAAACGCCATCTGAATCCACTGTGAGAATCTTCCACAATTGTAGGGGGTTAGGGGTTGAGAGTTGAGAATTGGCGAGACGCGCAACTTGCCCGCTCACCAAATATAGAAAAACCGGAGGCACTCCCCCGTTTTCTATATTGCTATCTGTCTCGCTATTCACTGCTATAACGGTAGCCATATTGATTAGGACATTTTGGTGGCGCGGCTCCGCCGCGCCACCAAAATGTCCATGTCCTAACCTAGCTGACTATAGCTATACCTCACCACTATTGGGCTTTGGTTTTACGACGTAAAAGGGCAAGAGCGGGCAACAGACCAAAACTCAGCAAGGATAGTGTTCCTGGTTCGGGAATTTGGTTTGGTTCGCCAATCACCCGAAATGCGGAGTTGAACGCAGGATCTGCCGTTCCATCCTGCTGATTAATCACATCCGAGATGCGAACCCAATCTGGCTCAAGCGCATTAGGAAAGGGAGCATTAGTCCGGAACCAGGTCTGCCGATCTACCACGCCCTCTAGCAAGGGATCAGGGGAATCGGGTGGAAGCGAACCTGCTACGTTAAAAAAGTCACCTTCCGTTGGGTCTACAGCGGTGACTAGGAACACTGCTTGTGGAGAAAGTTCAAGTGGAGTAGACAATTTTGCATCAATTTGGAGCAGGGTACCCGTCACTGGCCCACCTACAACTCCGCTTCCGAGTCCAGGAGTATTAGCACCCGAACCCGGAAGAATTGCCTGATCAATCGTGAAGGAACCCAAGTCAGTTGTGGTAAAAGACAGGTTTCCTTCCCCAACCGAGAAGGCAGCAAACTCGTCATCCTCAGGGCCGTTGGTGCGGACAGTAGCGGGAGTACGAGTGAGATCCGAGGCTCCAGGAAACACCTGGTAAAACGCCAAATCAATATCGTCGATAGTTGGGTCGTCACTGGTAAAAAGACCTAAAAAACTAACATCTGTCACGGTAAAACCACTTCCTGTAACAGTGAAGTCGTCAGCCGCTTCAGTAGGAATGTCTAGCTGTGAAGAAAACCCAATGGTGGAGTCAGGGGTTAGGGTATCCCACAAAACTGCACTATGAACTACGCTTGGAAAAACCAGAAAAGCCCCGGAGAAAGCACTTGCAAGAAAGATGGCATTGTGAAGTCGCTGCATCGTTATGTCTCCTTAGATTACTCATTAGGCAAATCTCGATCAGCCCTACTTCAAGTGAGGGCGCAAAGCTCAGAGGAGAGGTTCTAAACAGGCTATGAATGGTTGGAAGTTGTCTATCAGGCTATAAGAAGACCTTAATGAATAGATGACTCCAAGTGTGGAGAAAGATCTAGAGGCTGCCAGCCGTTTGGCTTTTCCTTAAGCTAGAGCTGCAAACCATTCGCTGTTCGATTTAGCTATCCGGTCTTGCTGTATTTGACTGATATAAACTAGCGTTTTGTCTCTGTGAAAAAATCGCCTAGAGGTAACTTATCCTCTTCAGCTAGGAGCTTCATGCAGAATTGCTGAATCTACTTGTATTGGGAAAAACAAATAGGAACTTCTTGATACAAAATTTATGAGATTTCTTTTTTGGTGAAGCTCCCATGAAGACATTGGCTGAGAGCCTATCTCCAACCCCTAATCTCCATGCTTCAAGTAATGCTGAATCAACCCAGTTACCGTAGCGGGTAGCTCTAGATGCGGGAGAACTCCGGCACCGACGATCGCACAAAAGGCTTTTACCGTCTCTGGGTTGAGGTTGGCTAGTCGAATTCCAGTGGAGAGGCTGCTGAAGCGAGATTGATCGCCCCAGAAGATGACGGTGGGGGTTCTAAGCCGCTCCATATAGAGGGAGAGGTCAAAGCAGAGAGAGCCTTTGAGTGAGGCGAGAGCGGCGTATTCGGCATTAAGCTGTTGGGCAGATTCGAGGTAAGCGGCGACCATTTCTTCAGTGACACGCGATCGCTCGGCAAACAGAAATTGCTGCAAAAAGTTTCGCACAGCCAGTTCGTTGGCGGCTCCAACGGTGTAAATCAGGCGATCGAGTCCGGGGGCTCCGGCTAGCTGGGCGGCTAAACCTTGTTTGTAATCTGCACCAAAGTCGCTATAGCCAGATGGGGAAACCAGGAACAGCTTTTTGAAGAGGTCGGGGCGCTGAGTGGAGAGGCGAAGGGCGATCGCCGCTGTCAGTGAAGAGGCAAAAACGTCGCCGGAACGCTGCTGGTGCGCTCTAGCAATTCTGTCAAAACGATCAGGTAGTCCTCTACCCGATAATCGCGAATGGGATGGGTGGACTGTCCCCAACCGATCAGGTCAGGGGCAATGACTCGATGGGTTGCGGCAAAGGCAGGATAAACCTTTGACCATTCATAGGCAGAAGAACCCCCCCCCAGGCTGTGCAGGAAAACCAGCGGCGGCAAATCGGCTGATTCTGCATCGCGCCAGGGAGCGCTAATAGGGGTGTAATAGGCCATCACACCAAACGAAGTCTCAATCACTTGCTGCCCAAAACCGAGCGGCTGATATTGCAGCACAAACCTTCCTCTATCTCACAAGCATCAGTATATAGCTGTAGTCGTGGCGTTGCTTAATTCGGGTATGAATGAGACGGCTCCATCTTTAGGAGTGGCAGTTCTATTCTGAAAGCCATCAATTCTATTTTTATATGCGTCGATTCGGTTTTGAACCGCGTCGATTCTATTTTTATATGCGTCGATTCTATTTTATATGCGTCGTATCGGTTTTATGTGCGTTCGATCGGTTTTTATATGCGTC
>JAAUTN010000432.1 GCA_012031415.1 Leptolyngbyaceae cyanobacterium SM1_4_3
GGAGAGGAAATCACCACCTGTTCCCGTCACAAACCCGTTTACTCGGTCTGCGCCATCGCCACTCGCATAGCGAATCGTATCCCTACCTGCTCCACCCGTCAAGACATCGTTGCCTCCGGCTCCTTGCAGCGTATCATTTCCCCCACTACCTACGAGCGTATCGCTTCCAGCGCCACCTAATAGATAATCGTTGCCGCTTCCGCCATTAAGCGCATCGTTTCCAGTTCCCCCATCCAAATAATCGTTGCCCTCAAGACCATTCAGGCTATCATTGCCCTCAAAACCAAAGATGTTGTCTTTGGCTGCGGTTCCGGTGATGGTATCTACTCCAGAGGTGCCCACCGTCAGACCGATCACATCCACAGCATTGACCCCCGTCAGGGTTGCCCCAATTAAAATGGCGTCGGTGAAGTTGGCTTTACTCAGATTGGCGTTAGATAAGTTGGCATTGGTGAAGTTGGAGCCGATGAAGCTGGCTACCTCTAGGCTGGCTCCGGTCAAGTTAGCGTTGACAAAGCTGGTTTGACTATCGCCTACACCCTCTTTCAGATTGGCACCCGTGAGATTTGCCTCACTGAAATTCGCCCCTGCCAGATTGGATTTTTCAATAAAAGCGCCGTCTAGCTCAGATCCGGTGAGATTGGCACCCGCTGAGAATTGCCCCGCCCATGTTGGCGTTGCTGAGATCGGCATCCACAACGACTGCATTGGTGAGATCGACACCTTCGAGGAAGACGCCCTCTGCCAACACTCCACTGAGATTGGCACCGCTCATGTTTGAGTCTGCGAAACTAGCGCCTGCCATTTGCGTACGAGTGCCATCGACATAAGTGCTGAAGTCAGCACCCGCGAAGTTGACATCTTCTGCCTGGAATCCGGTCAGATTAGCTCCACGAAATCGGGATGCGGTGATCGTTGCGCCAGATGGCGGGTTGGTATCCGTCAGGCTGACGCCGCTGAGATTGGCGAGGTCAAAGGTGGTGTTGCTGAGGATGATGTCTGTGAAGTTCGTTGTGGCATCGAACTGAGCGCCTGTAAAGTTTGCGTCAATCAGCAGGTTTCCTTCCAGATCAGCACCCTGGAATTGGGCATTGGTCAGGTTTGCACCCGTGAAAGTTTACATCTTGGAGAAACGGCCTGCTGGAGTTGGGCATTGGTCAGGTTTGCTACCCGTGAAGTTCGTACATCTTGGAAAGTAGCCAGTTGCAATGTGGCGTTTGTCAGATTGGCGTTGGAGAAATTGGAGAAACTGGCGTTGGCTTCTGTCAGGTTTACGCCTCTCAGATTCGCGCCGCTCAGATTGGTGTTTGAGAATGTTGCTTTGAAGAAATCGGCAGCGCCAAAGCTGCCACCTGCCGCAAAGATAGCGCCTGTCGCGGTGACATTTAGCAGTGATGCTTCCTGAAAGTTTGTCCCTCTGAGCCTCGTTTGATTCATGAGGACTCCATCCAATGTTGATTTGAAAAAGGTGGAGCCATTCAAGATGAGGTTGTTGAAATTGTTGCCAACCAGAGTTTGCAAACTATAATCGATCGCTACCATGAGAACCTCAATTTTTGTGATAGTTGAACTGTGTGTTGATTGCGAAAGAGATGATTGAGCAAATCGCAATTTCGCAGTTGTTCCCATGCGAAATCGTGCGATCGCCCTTCACAATCGCTTCCGAAACTGGTCGTTTTGTCAATGCATTTGCGCTGAAAGTTAAGCTGCAATCTAGGCGATCGCAACCTCATCTATGACTGATCTGCAAAAACCGATTGCAGCCGTCAGGCTCAGCACTTCAATGGCAAAATCCTACGAATTCTTCAAATTCGTAAACCCTAAGCTTCTCAATATTTTGAGGAGGTCTTTCACCGCAAAATAGAGCCAAGGAGTTTATGAATTTGAATTTTGCGCGAGATTACACGCTACGTCTAACCTCGTTTCTAACTAACCTGTGTTTTTGTGAAATCGGCACTGCTGCACGAAGTACAAAAACAAGCTTTCTCGATCGTGCTTGTAGAAGAGTGACTGCTCAAATCCTTCTTTAGAAGAATTCATAATCTGAATTTAGTGCTGACAGATTACGTCTGTCAAGCTTCATGAGAAAACTCTCATGAAACGATTCTCATAAAACTTGAAAAGCTTTTTATGGAGAACGCCGCAAAACGATCGCATCTTTATCCCTTGTCAAATGACAGTCATCTTGGCGAGGAGACAGCGATCCGTCCTGCTCAAAAAGCAATCGACTGTCCAAGGACAACGCTTACCCACCATTACAGACGGCTGCTGAATACGCTTTTCACCTGCGATCGCCATTGTCCAAGGCAACGAGGATCGGCAGGGTTAGTAGGGCGAATCGCTGTCATCTACCCGCCAATGTCGCTGTCATCTAATACTGTCATCTAATACAGCATCGACCATTGAGCGATTGCCGTCTGTTCGGGCGATCGCTCTTTTCACGTTTACTCTCAACTCCAGTCACTCAACCATCCGCTCAAATCGTTTCGGGGTCAATGCCAAGCTCACGTAGCTTCGCCGCCAGCCGTTCCGCCCTTTGCTGCTCCCGCTCTGCCCTTTGCTGCTCCCGCTCTGCCCGCTCATCCCCAGCCAGCAGCAAATTTCCGGCACTGTCCCACCAGCGCAGCCAGGGTAACGTCTGATTCATGTAGTCTCCCTGCCAGATGCCAAGCTCCACGCCCAGCGACGGAATTGCATAGTGGCCGCGATCGTTCGGCTCACACTTCTGGTAGTGATTCGCCACCAGTTCATACACCTCCACCGAGGCGTATTGCACCTCATAGATGGCATAAAACGGAATCCGAATCGCCTGTTCATACACCCAAAACTTGCCCGCCTTGGCTTCATCTGGGGCAAACGGCGAAGTCTTGTCGCGCTCCTCAGACCCATCGCCTGAGACAAACTCGCCCGAAGGCAGCGAATAGCGTATCGCAATCAGCGGCGCAATAATCTCCTTCCACATCACATACGAGCGCCGCGTTGCTCCGTTCAGCAAAGGCGGCACGTTTGGCACAAAAAACCAGTCGGGTGCTTCGGCTCCCCGCTCTGGCGGATCGGTCAGTCGCCAATAGATGCCGCAGTCCTGCCCGATCGCATACTACCCATTGGGATGCAGCGCATCGAGAATTGGACGAATTGAACTGGTGAGCAGCAAGCTCTGCGGATGTTCCTGAAAATTCTTCACAAACGAACCGTCCGACTCTGGTAGCTGCGTGTGATCGGGCAGGAACGTGGGCTGAGGAGCGATCGCCATCGGTACAAACCTACTCATCGCAATGGCTCGATTTTAGCTCACCTGTGACCCAAGCACTCGCTCGGACTCAGGCCAAACTGCCGCTTAAACGCAGAGGCAAACTGCGCCGGATTTGCATAGCCCACCAGATTTGCCACCTCTGCCACCGTGCGATCGGCAGTTTGCAGCAGACGTTTGGCATGACTCATCCGCTGCTGCGTCAAATAGACGAAGGGCGTCACCCCAAACACCGCCCGAAATCCAGTTTGCAGGGTGCGCTTGCTCATGCCCATGCTGCTGCGCCAGTTCAATTTGCGAAGGCGGCTGCTCCAGATTCGATCGCAAAACCTCCGCGACAGAGTGAATCCGGGCGATCGTATCCGGTTTGGGCAATGTGGAAATGGTCGTCTTGTTCACATTGCCGTCCAGTTGCAGCGCCATCAGTTCAAACACTTTGCCCTGCAAATACAGCCGCTTGATGGCTCCCATGCTCGGCCTCCCACCAAAGTTCTGCTTCCGCCTGCGCCGTTAGCTCTAGGGTCATTGGAATGATTGACTAATAAAAATAATTCTCAATAATCCCTGTTCACTTCTGAGAAGTCAAGCGGTCTGCTGCTTTTCGATCGATCGCGCTCTCGTTTGTCATCGATCGCCCCTCAATTCCCATCTTCAACAAAGCGATCGATTTTCCTTTCCATCGATCGCTCTTTCTACTGATTGCGATCGCGCTCTAGTTGCTAAGTTTAATTCGCCTTTTCTTGTTTAGAAATATTTATGATGACTGTGGGAGTTGTTTGGATAGACTCTAGGGATGAGGAAAACGCCCGTTGATTTGTATCGTATGGGCAATGCGATGTCTGCCAGGATGGATCATGTTCGTTCTAAGGACATTGATCTCTATGAGGTGGATGGCGAATGCTGGGTTGCTGCGGGTTCGGGTGGCATTTCGACGTTTGCTGTGCAGGGCAGCGGAAAGAATTGGTGGAGGCTGGATCAAAATGCGGTGATTCCAAATGAGCTTCGATTGATAAATGATTATGGGAATCATTGGCTGTGGGAACCTAGCTATGCAATGCCGATCGCCACTTACAAAGTGGCTTTGCAACGAGTGAGTGAACTGTTTTATAAAGTAAGTTAAGGAGGATATCATGATGGATTTATCGCCTAAGGCTATTCGATTCATTGTGGAAGCATTGGAGTTCAGAATCGCGGCATATCAGCAACAGATAGAAAATGAAGCATTGGATGAAGATGAGTTGTCAGATATTGGCAATGATGTGATGTTTCTGCAATCCTTACTGCAAGCGCTGAAACAGAGTTCCGATCGATCGACTTCCCTAAGTCTTTTAGTTGCGGCGATCGCCCCTCATTCCCATCTTCGACAAGGCGATCGATCGCCCCCCAAGCCCTACCTAGAAAAAGCCGATCGCCCCTCTCCACACTCCCCGATCGATTTTCCTTTCCATCGAATCGCTCCTTGATTGATGGGTTCTTTAGAGGCGATTGCTCCTTTCTGAAAATGATTGCGATCGCTTCAAAGATGATGTTTTTCGTGGAACAAAGAGTTTCAGGTGCTATCTAAAAGATACTTAGAAAGATCGCCAAGGAGAAGATCCATTCCTATAGGTCCACCAAAATCCCAGATCTTTCGGCTAACGATGTACGCTCGGTTGTTCTTAACGGATTCTAGAGATTGTATCAAGGGCTGTTGAGATAAGTAAGAGGCAGATCCGTTTGGATCTTCAACAAGAAAAAAATGTCGGCATCATATTGGTCAATTGCTTCAATGCTGATTGAATAAAAATCATCCTGCTCCAAAAATATGGATTTAAGTGGTATACCAATATCCTCAAACACCTGAAAAATAGAAAAAACGACTTGGAGGTATCCAAAAAAGATCTCCATAATGACTTATAACAGAAACCTCTAACCCTGCCAGTCGATCAGGATTGGGGGGTAGTCACATTGGTTCTGGTGAGATAGTAAGCTGCCAGATTTGCAGAAAGTCTCCTCTCTAGAAAATCAGTCTTGACTCCGATCTCGTATTGGGTTCCTCGTGTTGGCTCAAATTCTCTTCCATCGGGATTGAACCCTGTCGTTTGACGAAATGAGTGGCTGTAGCTGGCGTACAGAGAGACCGTATCACTAGGCTGATACACGAAACCAATGCGGGGACTGAACGCGCCATCAGCTTGTACTGGATTGCCAGTTGAACTACCCGCGCCAAAGTCAGCAATTTCTTGTAAATAAGAAACCCAATCGTAGCGACCACCAATTAACAATCTCAGGTTGTCACTAAAAGCAATTTGGTCTTGAACGTACACCCCGTAAGACCTGCTTGACTGACAAAACTAGGGGAGGCTGAAACGAAAGCTAGGAGGGAAGCAGAGCTTGATTTAAGCTGGAAAGTTACCACACCTAACAGCAAAACCAATGGCTCCCACTTCCCGACTCTATAAT
>JAAUTN010000073.1 GCA_012031415.1 Leptolyngbyaceae cyanobacterium SM1_4_3
TTCAGGATTACGGTACTCTTTGAGCAGTTCGTCAATTAATTCGGGTCGAAAGGTCATGGGTTTGTGTCTCAGGTACTAGTTCATTAGATCTTGTTTTGACCTTTGACACAAACTATTTTACATATCCGGTGCGATCGGGATAACTTGGGAGGGCGATCGAGTTTCACACAGGTCACACCATCATGCATTGTCTATGCGATCGATCTAGCAATTTTCTTTCCTACCACAACCGCTCAACATCATAGGAATCAAACATTTGATCTGCTCCCACAATGGGTATCTGCTCCGCGATCGCCTGAGCAATCAGCAAACGGTCAAACGGATCTCGATGGTGCAAGGGCAAAGTTGCAACAATACTCAAGTGAGGAACCATAACATTCAAAAGCTCAATTCCATTGTTAATAACTTGCTGCTCCACCAAATCATCGATCGAAAGTTCCAGATTCAACTTGCCAATGCTAGATTTGATCGCAATTTCCCAAATACTGACAATGCTAAGTAGGTTTTCATGATTCTCAATCTGCGCTCGAATACTAGGCGTGATTCTAGAGCTACCAATAACGAACCAAATAAAAATTTGAGTGTCCAACAACTGCTTCATTCCATGTATTCCCGCATCTCTTCTAAGGGTTCATCAAAATCATCAGACATCGTAATTAACCCGCTTGCACTGCCAAACTGTGGACGACGCTTAATCGGTTCGATCGCCATCAATTTAACGATCGGCTGTCCGTCCTTCAGAATTGTTACTTCCTCTCCTTGTGAAGCCAAGTCAATCCATTGAGTTAAATTCTCGATCGCTTCCAAAATTGAAATCTGTCGCATATGATCCTTCCATATTCTCATCCAAATGAAATCGCATCCGCCCAGACACCGCTGCGAACTTCCTCTGTCACCTCGGTGTAAGGATACAAATCGTGTTTCATCCGCCAATCATCTCAAACGATGCCTATCTTGATTCTAAGCAACCCAGAAGGAGTTTACCGCGATTGTTTCCAGAGGAGCGATCGCAAAGGGATCAGCTATGCTGCGCGCCTTGAGTTGAAAGGTTGATCGATGGAAAGGGAAATCGATCGCTTTGTCGAAGATGGGGATGAGGGGCGATCGCTCAGGGCTTTAGGTGTTCATGTTCGATCGGTTGGGAAAGAGGGGCGATCCGGAGCGATCGCCAGTTGTGGAGTAGTTTTTGCTAACAGTCTTCATTACGTTTCACTGTCAGCATTAAAAGCGGTAGCTTCACCAGTATCACTAATCAATGTAACAGAACCCACTGCAAGAGATTCCAGTCGATCGCTGATTTGAAACATCAGTGGCAAAAGATAACTAGGACTTGTACTCGCAGTATTTAATACGACAATTCGTAATGCCAGCCCGCGCAAATTCTGCTGATACGGCAAGTTCTTATCCGCTGTAATAAACACATCAAACGATTGCCCTGTCACAAGTGCTAATAGCTCCCGGTCTTTCGCACCCCGCCAGCCCATCTCCTCTACATTTCGCACCAAATGCCCTGCATCGATAAGCGGCTGCTTTAACTTTCTACTCAGCAGATTCTCATTCAGCAGAATGAACACGGGCAAGTCGTTCCTGTTCTAACATCGCTTTAACAAGCATTTCTAAAACTTGTAGCACCTGAGATTGCAAGTACGGAAAGTCCTGCAAAAACTCAGCTAAACCTGCTTCACTTTCTAAATAATCGAAGAAAGTTTGCAACGGCACTCTCGTTCCGACAAACACAGGAACGCCACTCATGATTTCTGGATCAGAGTGAATAGTCTGGCGATCGTGCAGCATTTCTTGAATCGTCATCTTGAAAGTATCCAGAGTCAACGCAGGTTACAACAAGATCTTAATCATAGCTTCTGGACTGTAAAAGAGTGGTCTTGAAGAAGCAATATCTATCTTAAGCGATCGCCTCCGCATCAACCCGAGTGCGATCGCCGCCATTTCAAGCAAAGACGCTGCCACAGGTCTGCGGGCATGGGTGCTTGGTCGGAGTTTAGTCAGTGGAGGGACGATCGAAGTTGTTTTGAGTAGGGCGATCGACTCCATAAAAACCATTCACCAAAGGGTGATCGATGGAAAGGGAAATCGATCGCTTTGTCGAAGATGGAAATGAGGGGCGATCGGCTTTTCTAGGTAGGGCTTGGGCGCGATCGATCGCTTTGCTGGAGATGGGAATGAGGGGCGATCGGATGTTGGAGAAGATGGAGGAGGGGCGATCGATCGAATAGGTGAAGTGATGGGACGATCGTGTGGACTGCGGGTTAGGGATGGGCGATCGTGTATGGGGGAGGGGCGATCGACTAAGTTAGCAAAAGGGTAGGGGAGGCAAACTCAACTCGCCTTCATTTGCTCGGTTTCATCCGTAATCGATTCGGGTTTCGAGAGTTGCTCACTTTCGCAAAACTCATCCAGCAGCTTGAAAAAGGACTCAAACGCCTCTTGCTGATTAAGGGAACGAAATTCCAGCATCTTCGCCCACGATCGAGAAGTTGTTATACCCAATCGACGCTGTAGCCAGGGCTGAAACTCTCGATAAAACCGCTTCTCTGCATCAGTAAGCGAAACACTAAACTCCTGTTGTGCCATTTTATAGCCCGCTAAAAACATGAACAGATCTGTAACCGAGGCTCCACCAATATACATACCAGGCTTGACCTTAATCTTATCTAACAGTTTAAACAGCCCTGCCATTTCAATTCCTCCAGTTTATTGAACCTCAAAACGTTCTGGAAAACTGTCCATTTCTTCGATCACAAACACTTCACTCGGACAATGGAAATCGCTCAACCACTCCTCCAGCCGCATCCCATAAGCTGATAAATTATCAAATACTTTTTCTCCTACCTGAACCCCATAATGAATTCCGTTTTCTGTAATCGGCTCTGTAATTCCCCTCGCTTCCAGACGATCGCTCACAATATAATCTTCAAAGTCGTATCGGGTTCTCAATTTGAGTAACTTTCGCTCAATTCCCTGTAAATCCAGCCAGTTCAATACCGTTGCAGCACATTGAACACATTCGAGCAGCCCAAATTGGCTGACAATTTTACCCACCGCTTGATAAATTTCTTCAGATGATAAATCATTCACACCTCTACCCATCCTTGTCAATCATCATTATACAGTCCCCTAAAACTTGCTCACCTGATGATGCGTTGACCAGGGAAGGCGACGAAAGGGTGAGATGGTGAAAGGCGATCCCACAGGGTTGCGAGCATCAGTGCCCGATCGCATCGCGCTACGGCGACGCGCAGCGGCAAACCGATCGAGTTTTGTAGGGTGAGGCGATCGCTCTATGCTAATAATGCAAAAACTATTGCCACAAAGTAATCGGAAGGTGTTCACCAAACAGCACAAAGTCACCATCTGTTGTCAAAATGCCGTAACCCCGACGGGAGGCAACCGCACAGATCAAAAAGTCTGTGTTGCTTCCCTAAATTCCATTTCGACGGCAGGTGTTGTAAAACTCGGCAGCCAATTCATCATCTTCGATTGTCAGTTCAAGGTTAGGAAATGCTCGTAAATACTTCCTCAAACGAACAACTTGTTCCACCTCTCGAATTCCTGACAGCACTTCTTGCCGAATCACGCCCAACAGAGCAACTCTGTCATCGGCAATCAACTCACGCAGCCTCAGAATTTGGGGTGACTCCTCCAGGATGCGATTTCGTCGCAGAGCCAACGACCAGACAGAAGTATCGACAACAACCTTCATGCTTGCCGCCGCTGTTGCTTATAGTTATAGTCTGGATCGTAGTCAATCGTGCCAAAAAGTTCCAAAATTCTCAACTGTTTACGCCGCTGAATATATTCCTGCAAAGCTGCTTCAATCACTATCTTCTCTGTTTGATGTTCGCCCAGAGTCAACGCTTCTTGGATCAACGTCGGGTCAATTTCAATATTCGTTGTCATCAGTCTACCCCTCCAACATTAACACTATCCGACTGGGTGATCTTACTAGGGAAATCAATCGCCTTGTCGAAGATAGGAACGGCGCGATCGCCGCAACTAAAAGACTTGGGAAGTCGATCGTGATTGTTTTAGGAGAGCAGCGATCGTAAATCAGTGAAAATAGGAGCTACGGTATTTTGAAAAAACCTAGATTGACTTGAAGAAAATGATCATCCTGAGTCAAAACATCCTGGATGTTATACTTTCTCATAATCACCATTGAAGTCAAATCTGTAAAAGAAACCAGAGGCTTATCTTGAAACTGTTTCCTCAACCTCCAAGCCTCTGCAAAATGATCCGAAGTAATCCGATGAATTTGAACCTGTCCCAATTCTGCTGCTGCAAAAATTCCCTCTAAAAATATTTTGGCTTCCGCAAACACCTCTCGCTTAAAAAGTAAAGTAATCACCTCATCCAAAACATAATCACTCGTATGAACTGGAATATTACTGGAGCGCAAATCTTGAAAGACTTTGACGACAGCCGCGTGATACTGATCTCGACGATGCCCATACGCAACCCAGCCCCAAGTATCTACAAAGATCGATCGTGTTTTCATGATTTAAACGTCTTTGTCGCCGTACAACTCCTCATTAATATCTTCATTGGCGATCGGCTCTCCAGAAAGCATTCCTGCAACCGCAAGCAAAGGTTCCTCTGTAGAAAGCTCCTCATCTTTAAGGGTTTGCCAGGATAAAAACCGCGCAAAATCTAAAATTTCTTGGATTTTAGATTCTGGAAGCTTTTGAAGGGTGACAACAATTTGCTCAATTAAAAAACTCATGAACTTACCTCCATTCCATGACCGTTTTCGTAAATCGCTTCGTAACTTTTTAGCATCATCTCTCCATTATCCTGAGGGAAGCTCTGCTTGCATAAGTCTTCGCTTCTCCATTTTATCTATAGGAGGGCGATCGGCTTTTCTAGGCAGGGCTTGGGCGCGATCGATCGCTTTGTCGAAGATGGGAATGGGGGACGATCGGATGTTGGAGAAGATGGAGGAGTGAAAGGGGCGATCGCAACGGGTTCGGGCAGAGCGATCAAGTGGTACACTTGGCGAGAATCTTCTTGAGAGTTCTTCTCAACAGAAGGATTGCGATCGTCTTTTATGCCACCTGCCCTGCTCAAAAATGACCCTTTTTCTGTCTTGCGACGACTTTAGTGCATTGATGGGTGCGGACTCGATCGCACCAGAGTCCGCGATCGATGAAGAAATTCGGCTGGTTTCGGCTCAGTTGGGGCGGGGCTATGAGCGCGAGATCGACCTGTCGGCGCAAATGGGGCTGAGCGTGTTCGATTTTGAGTTTCGGCGAGATTTGGCGATCGCCACTCCGGTTCACGAGCATCTGGTGCAAATGATGATTTTGACGGCGGGCGCGATCGACTGCGATATTTATCCGATCGTGGGTGAGGGCTGCGGCTATGTGTCGGGCAGCGGGATTTCGCCCGCGTATGTCGATCGACGGCAGAAAGATCAGCGGATGGCGGGAATTAATGTGCATCTGGAGCCGGAATTGCTCGGTCAACTGCTGGGTGAAGACGGGTGGCGATCGAGCGAGTGGCGAGAGTTTGTGCAGCAGGACGATTGGAAACTGGCGTTTTTTCCGGCTGTGACGGCGGCAATGCAGTGCGTGGTGCAGGAGATTGTCAATGTGCCGTATCAGGGCATCACCAAGCGGATGTATCTTCAGGCGAAGGTGCTGGAGTTGCTGACGCTGATGGTTGATCCGGTGCTGTCCGATCGCACTGAGCCGCTGCCGGATTTGAAGCTGAAGCCGGAGACGATCGAACGGCTGCATTTTGCCAGGGCGATTTTGACGACCCAACTGGAAAATCCGCCGACGATGCTGGAATTAGGGCAGCAGGTGGGGTTGAGCGATCGAACGCTTCGGCGCGGCTTCCAAGCACTGTTTCAAACAACGGTAATTGATTATTTGACGCAACAGCGGATGATCAAAGCGGAGCAGCTTTTGCGCGATCGCCAGCATACCGTTTCGGAAGTGGCGCGGATGGTCGGCTATGGACACTTGGGACGCTTTGCGGCGGCATTTCGGCGGCAGTTTGGGATTATGCCGAAGGAGTGTCTGGCAGGCTGTCGATCGCACCATTTCAAGCGTCCTGAATAAGCTGAAAGACAGCCTAAAATAAAAGTATTCTCTCAATCGGTAGCGTCATGCGATCGGCACTCCAGATTACAACGACGGTGTTACCCGGAAACAAAATTGAAGTGCAGCTTCCGCCTGGTTCTGAAGGACAGGAAGTGACCGTGTTTGTGGTGTTGCCGATCGCTGAAAAACAGCAGATGAACATCCTGGAATTTATTGAGCAGGCGAGGCAGCAACACGCAGGTAAATCTGTGGAGGAAATCGATCGCCAAATTCAAGCTGAGCGAGATTCATGGGACAGCTAAACATTCCCGACTCGGTCACTGTTTATGCAGATACTTCCGTCTTTATCTACACCGTTGAGGCGAACTCCAACTATTACAATTTGCTGCAACCGCTGTGGTCTCGCTTTTATGCTGGGGCAGTTGAGATTGTCAGCAGTGAGTTGAGTTTGATGGAAGTTTTGGTTGTGCCAATGCGCGATCGAAATGCTGCGCTGGTGAGTACCTATGAACAACTGCTGCTGTCCTCAAATGTGCGGCTGCTCCCCATTAGTCAGGCTGTTTTGCGATCGGCGGCGCAACTGCGGGCAAGCACAAATCTGAAAACGCCTGATGCCATTCATGCGGCAACTGCATTGGGTAATTTGCCCAGCGATCGGTCTTGGAATCGCAATTGCTTATTTTTAACCAATGACAGCCAGTTTCGCAGGGTGGCGGGGTTGCCTGTCGTTGTTCTCGATGATGTTCTTTTCAGCTAGCGCGTGAGCTTGTGGACTGGATGCAGCCAAATTGCCTCGATTGACCGATTTTGGATAAAAGAAAGCCGTTTTTGTCCTAGACGCGATCGCTTGCGGTTCTTTACACTACGTCTTATTCCTTCTTAGGAATGAGTTTCAAGAAGGAAAACTGGTGTTGTATTTGAGGTGTGGTAATGCGGTCTGGAAAGCGATCGATTTCGATGCGTTTGGGTTTGGTTGTGGCTTTGTCGGGGGTGGGTTTGCCTGCTTGGGCGCAGGAGCTACCGACCGATCGCGCTGAACCCCAAATGGCGATCGAAACGCCGCAGCCGATCGCGGAAGTTCCCGCTCTGAGTAAGCTTGAGCAGCCTGCGGCGACGATCGAGGAGTGGATGGCGCAGGTGCAGGCGGCGATCGTGCAAATTACGGCTGTGCGGGTGGAGGCGACGGAGGCGGGACTGGCGATCGTGCTGGAAACCGAGGGCGGGGCGATCGCTGTGCCGACGACGCAGACAATCGGCAATGCGCTGATTGCGGATATTCCCAATGCGACGATCGCGGATGAGGTGTTTGAGGCAAATCCAATCGCGGGGATTGCGCTGGTGGAGGTGACGCAGTTGCCAGGAGATCGCGTGCGGGTGGCAGTTACGGGGACGGATGCGCCGCCTGTGGCTGAGGTGCGATCGGATGGGGGAGGTTTGGTGTTTGGGGTAGCAGTGGGAACGGAAGTGGCTGAGGATGAGGAGGCGATCGAGATTGTTGTCACGGGCGATCAAGATGAGGGCTATCGGGTAGACACGACCTCTGTGGGAACGCGAACCGACACGCCGCTGCGCGATGTTCCGCAAGCAATTCAGGTGATTCCGCAGCAGGTACTTGAGGATCAGCAAGCGAGGAGCATTCTCGACGGATTAGCGAATGCTGTTGGTGTGACACCATTATCAAATCCATCATCATCCAGAAACACTTTCACGATTCGAGGCTTTGAGAACTTTCAAAATTTTCTTGTCAATGGTATTCCTGACCCACAAATTTCTTCAGACGCAAGCTTTATCAATGTGGAACGACTAGAGGTGCTAAGAGGACCCGCCTCTGTTCTATATGGTCAAACTCGATTTAGTGGTTTAGGAGGCACAATCAACGTAGTGACTCGGCAACCGCTGAGAAACCCATTTTATGAAGTCAGTGCCACTGCTGCGAGCTTCAATGACTATCAGGGCGCGATCGATTTTTCTGGCCCCTTAAACGATGCGAGAACCGTTCGCTATCGTTTCATTGCCGGCTATCAGGATTTTGACAGTTTTCTCGATTTTGAAGAAGGAATCGAAATTTCTGTTGCACCCAGTCTCGCACTTGAATTAGGAGAAAATACCGACCTTACTCTTGAAGGAGATGTCAACATTCAGGAGCGTAACGGACAGCAACCGGAAGGACAACCTGCGGTAGGAACTGTACTGCCCAACCCAAACGGCAGGATCGATCGCAGTTTTAACCCTGGTGGGCCGCAAGTTGATAACTTCACCGTGAATGCTAGAGCAGGCTACCGCCTTGAGCATCGATTCAGCGAAGATTGGCGGATTCGCAATGCGTTTCTCTACACCATTTATGATGATGACGATCGAGATGGAGCACCAATTATTTTTAATAATAGCCTAGCGGCTGATAACCGCACGTTGAATCGAGGTTATGTAATTGGCAGTCAGTTCTACGATAGCTATTATTTAGATACCAATCTACTCGGTGAATTTCTCACGGGCACAATTGAGCATCAGCTTCTCGTCGGGTTTAGCTTGAGTCGAGACGAGACTGATCTTAGCTTTGAATTTGGCGATGCTGCTCCCATCGACATCTTCGATCCTGTTTATGACCAGACAGTGAATCCAACAGGTATTCGCACACTCGATCGCTTTACAACGAGAGATACACTTGGTGTTTACCTGCAAGATCAAATTACACTAGCGGAAAATTTGAGATTCTTGTTAGGGGGGCGTTTTGACTTCTTTGAAGAGCGCACAGACAATCGATTCGCTGATACAGAAACTAACCAGTCAGACACCGCATTCAGCCCGCGTATCGGCGTTGTCTACCAGCCCATTCCAGCCGTTTCGCTCTATGCTAGTTATTCCCGCTCGTTCGCTCCCACGATCGGATTTGCGGCAGATGAAGAAGCCTTTCGACCAGAACGAGGAACGCAATATGAGATCGGAGCTAAGGTAGACATTAACGATCAGCTTTCGGCAAACTTGGCGCTTTATGATTTGACCCGCACGAACGTCACCACAGCCGATCCTGACAACCAGAACTTTTCCATTCAAACTGGAGAGCAAAGAAGTCAGGGAATTGAGTTTGATATCAACGGTGAAATCTTACCAGGCTGGAACGTGATTGCAGGGTATGCCTACAATGATGCCAGAGTCACAGAAGATAACTCCATTCCTGAAGGAACTCGACTGCGAAATGCACCTGAACATTCGTTCAATTTGTGGACATCCTACAGAATTCAATCAGGCGATCTAGAGGGGCTGGGAGTTGGGATAGGTGTCTACTTTGTAGGCGATCGTCCAGGCGATCTTGCTAACAGCTTTGAGCTACCCAGTTACCTCCGCACTGATGCCGCTATTTTTTATGAGCGCGATCGATTCCGTGCGGCAATTAACTTTCGGAATCTTTTTGATATTGAATACTACCCTACAGCGAGTGGTATCAATAGAGTTGATGTTGGTGCGCCATTTACCATTCAAGGCACTCTCGCCTGGAGATTCTGAGGGTTGGATTGATGAGGAGTGCTGTGTATCGCTTTTTCTGCTTAGTGCTTTTGAGCATTTTCACAAGTATACTTACCTTAGCTTGCAGCATAGTGAGCAGTCCTGATACCACTCATGTTCAGCAGCCCGTCGCAGGTTGTCGAACTGTGCAGCACGTTATGGGTAGCACCTGCATTCCTCGAAATCCTCAGCGGATTGTGATGCTTCGAGAAGAGTATTGGATCGATAGCTTGCAATTAGGGGTTCAGGCGATCGCAACGGTTTCATTGCCAGGTTTTCCTTTTCCTAAATATCTTCAGGGTAAAGTGGAGCAGCTAGAATCTGTTGGCAATTATAGTGCTGTCAGTCTTGAGAAGGTTCTACAACTGAAACCCGATCTGATTTTAGCTCCTTCTGAATTAGAGAATATTTATCAAGAACTCTCGCACATTGCGCCCACAGTTGTCTTGGATCAATCTTTTCCGTTTCCTTCCTGGCAGGAAAAGCTAGAGGAACTTGCCTACGTTCTAGACAAAGAAGAAGCCGGAAAACAATTAATCAACAACTATTGGCAACGGGTTGAGAAGCTGAAGAAGAGTCTGGGCGATCGCCGCCACGAGCTAAAAGTGTCGCTTGCAAATACAGCCTCAGAGTATGGTATCTGGTCTTATGGAGAAATGAACGCTGCTGGAAAAATCTTAAAAGACATTGGTTTGCAGCGACCCAAATCTCAGAGAGGAGACTTTTACACAGAAACCCTATCTATGGAAACTCTAGCTGCTCTCGACGGAGACGTTCTTTTCTTTGTGTCTTGGGAAAGAGGAGATGATCAAAAGACGTTGGAAAAACTCAAACAAAATCCTCTATGGGCAAAGCTCAATGTTGTTCAGCGCGATCGAGTTCATCTCGTGGGCGCACATTGGCATAATTCAGATATTTTCGCTATCAACGCCATCCTAGATGACCTGTTCAAATATCTCGTCGATACACCCTAGATCATGCCAAACCACACACTTTTCATCTGCAAATCCTGTCACCTCCCCGAAGCGCGACCCGAAGACCAACCGACTGATGGTACTCGCTTACTCGATCGACTCAACCAATTAAACACCGATCGATCGCGGTTTGTTCGCAGGGGGCGATCGCTTCCGCCAAAGAGATGAATTGAAGCGCGATCGATGGAAAGGGAGGGCGATCGTCTATCAGTAGATTGGAGGAGCGATCGGATATCTGGGAAAATGGAGAAGCGAAAGGGGCGATCGTTATTGTTTGAGAAGAGCGATCGTGAACGGGTTGAACGACTGCCCAACAGATAATCAAGACTAATGTGCGAGATGCGATCGGAGCTTATCGGAAATTTAATAGAACAGAGGCAACCCCGTAAAATGGAGGTGGCAGCAGCACAACATTAAACATGGCAGCAAAAGACCTATTTCATGCAGCAGTAAGGAGGGCACTCGAAAAAGAGGAGTGGATGATTACCAACGATCCACTCAAGATAGAAATTGGCGGCGCAAAGCTGGAAATTGACTTGGGCGCTGAACAGATTTTAGTTGCAGAACGAGCAAACGAAAAAATTGCCGTTGAAATCAAATCCTTCCTGGGCGACTCACCGATTACCGACTATCACGCGGCACTAGGGCAATTCTTGAACTATCGTCTAGCGCTAGAGCTAACCTAACCCGATCGCACCTTATATCTAGCAATTCCCATTACCGTCCATCAAGCCTTCTTTCAACGAGAATTTGCCCAACTTTCAGTAGAACGCTATCAAATTAAGCGGCTGATCTACAACCCAATTCAAGAGGTGATTGTGCAATGGATAAACTAAACCAATATCGACAGTGCATTCAAACCTTGCTCAAAAATTACGCTGCCACCCCGATCGCCAATGGGAATATTGAATCACAAACCGTCTTTGACATAACGCACGATCACTATCAAATTATGAATGTTGGCTGGGATGGCGATCGCCGCGTACATGGCTGTGTTCTTCATCTAGACATTAAAGACGGCAAAATTTGGATACAACACAACACAACTGAGCTTCAAATTGCTCAAGAACTAGCAGCACTAGGAATTCCCAAACAAGATATTGTGTTAGGATTTCAAGCTCCTTACCTGCGACAGTTTACAGAATTTGGCGTAGCATAACTCATGCCAAACCATACACTTTTCATCTGCAAATCTTGCCATCTCTCCGAAGCGCGACCCGAAGAGCGACCCGAAGACCAAGCGACTGACGGAACTCGCTTACTCGATCGACTCAACCAATTAAACACCGATCGATCGCGGTTTGTTCGCAGGGGGCGATCGCTTCCGCTAAAGAGATGAATTGAGGGGCGATCGATGGGAAGGGGGGCGATCGCTTTGTCGAAGATGGGAATGGGGAGCGATTGGGGAGTGTCGAGAGGGGCGATCGGGTAATTCAGAAAGAGCTTGCACAGAGTGATAGATTGCACGACTAGAGGTTGCTCCAAGCAAGCAATCGCCTCCATAATGAAAGAGTTGAGCGGTCGTGGGCAAACAACAATGAATACTCAATCGCCCCGTCTAGCGGCTAAAAGTCTTGAAATGTTCACAGATATAGTCAGGTCAGGATTTAGGTGGGGGCGCTAAGCGCCCCTTTCGTTTGGAATCTTACCAGCCGTGACCGCACTTGTGCCTGTATTCGTGACCGTTTCTGAGAAAAAATGAGCAGTTTTGATAAAAAAATTGCATAGCCAAGCCCCACCACATAAACCCTCTAGCTCAGCGATGGTGCGGTAATCAGCTTTTTAGAAGATTTTAAGGGGGGTTAGCCCCCAACCCCCCGTAGGAAGCATTACGCCTCCTAAGTATTTGACCTTCAACTAGCGTAGAAGTTCCAAGCGTAAAGATTTTTTGCTTGCTGCTTCAATCAATTTTGTGTAAAAAGTCCAGATTTCTCGCACACTGGGATAGCAGAGGTTTGAATTTTCAAGAGATAGGGTTTAAGCGGGGGAGGTCGTTGAAATGGCAGGATCGGATGTATTTTTAGCAGGGGCCAGTCGTGGAGTGGGGCGAGAGATTGCCCGCTGTTTGGTTGAGCGATCGCTCCCCGTTAAAGCGCTTTTACGCAGTGAGACAGCACGGGCAGCGCTAGAAGCAATGGGAATCGCGATCGCTCTGGGAGATGCCTTAAACCTGGCTGAAGTTGAGCAGGCAATGCAGGGCGAACCAATTGGAGCGGTAATTAGCACCATTGGCGGTTTGCCTCAGGACGGTAGGCGGGCAGACTACCTGGGCAACAAAAACCTGATTGATGCGGCGGTCAAGGCAGGCGTACAAAAGTTTATTCTGGTGTCGTCGATTGGCAGTGGTGACAGTGTAGTAGCACTCCCTCCTCAAGCGCTACAGGCTTTGAGTGAAGTTTTAGTTGAGAAAGAAAAGGCCGAACAGCATTTGATTGCTAGCGGGTTGACTTACACGATCATTCGTCCAGGCGGGCTAAAGTCTGAACCCGCAACAGGGAATGCCGTGTTAACTCCAGACCCAACGGTTGCAGGCTCCATTCACCGGGCAGATGTGGCGGAGTTAGTTTGCCGCTGTTTGCAGTCTGAACGGGTGAATAACCGCGTACTTTCAGCCGTTGACCAGCAGATGCTCTATGGGCAATCAGAGTTTGAGCGGGTGGAGATTTAAAGCAGACTATTTGGAGATTGTTTCAGGCAGTGTCATAATTAGCAGCGGTTTAGGTCAAGCTGCCTTCATCTGAGAAGATTAACCAAGTGGATGAAGTGCGATCGCCTAATTTCTACCTAAACTGCACGTAAATGGCTCTCTATCGAGCCATTTGCCAATTCTGGTGATCAGCCAGTATCCTGCTTAAGGCTTCTTTGCCGCTAATCTGGACTGAAAGATATACAATATGCGATTTCCTCTTTCTCTTCTTGCTGTAAGTGTCGGTGCAGCCATTGCTCTCAGTCCCTTGCATTCGGCTTCGGCTCACTCTCTGGCGCGTTTTGGTGCTGATTGGAGGGATGAGCTTGAACGGAAGGACTCGATTGGGGCGATCGCCGCGACAGACTCCGTTGAAACCGTTGAAATTGCCCAGGACAGCACAACAGACCAGCCTTCAGAGAGCTTAGAGTCAGAGTCCACTGCCGCAGAAGTCGAGCAAGAAACCGCTCAGGAAGCACTCTCCCAGGAAGAACTTTCCCAGGAGGCACCCGCAGTAGACGTGGAAGATGAAGCCACTGAGGAGCCTGCCCCTTCTCCCGACGCTGACGAAGCTATGCCACCGGAAGATGCAGACTCAGAAGACGCAGACTCAGAAGATGCAGACTCAGAAGACGCAGACTCAGAAGATGCAGACTCAGAAGATGCAGACTCAGAAGACGAAACTGAGGCGGAAACAGAAGCAGTAACAGTCGATGAAAACCTGATTCAGGCAGCACCAGAATACCTTAACCCCAGCCCTAACCCACTTCAGTTTCCGACGCAGCCAGAAGAAGTAGAAATTGTTGGAACCCAGCCGATTACTCTAGAGCAAGCCATTGACCTGGCAATTCGCAACAATCGTGAGCTTCAAGTATCAAGACTTGAGCTAGAGCGAAACCAGGCAGCTTTACAGGAAGCACTAGCAGCAAATCTACCTACGCTCAACTTAACTTCAAATTTGACCTTTCAGGAAAATACCCAGCAGCAGCAAGACACGGCTCTACAGGATCTTCTCGATCAGCTTCAAGGAGGGCAAGGCGGCAACACTCAATCAGAGGATGATGATGTCAACGTTGTTTTGGGTGGTGCATTAGAGCTAAATTACACGCTATTTACTTCAGGTAGGCGACCTGCTTTGATTGAGGCAGCCGAGGGGCAGGTTCGTTTTCAGGAATTGCAGGTTGAGGCACAAGAGGAACAGCTTCGGCTAGATGTCATTAACAACTACTACGACTTGCAGGAAACGGATGAGCAAGTGCGGATTCGAGAGGCAGCGCTGGATCAAGCGCTACAGAGTTTGCGAGATGCTGAAGCCCTAGAGCGGGCAGGGGTAGGAACCCGGTTTGATGTGCTGCAATCTCAGGTAGATGTGGCAAACGCCAGACAGCAGCTTACCCAGGCTCTCAGTCAGCGCCAAATTGCCCGTCGCCAAATCGTTCAAACGCTCAGCCTGGCCCAATCAGTGGAAGTAGCAGCGGCCGATCCGGTGGAGGTAGCAGATCTGTGGGATTTGAGCCTGGAGGAAACCATTGTTTTAGCCGTCAGAAATCGGGCTGAGCTAGAGCAGCAGCTTGTCCAGCGAGGCATTAGCGATGCACAGCGACGGGCAGCTTTGTCTCAGTTGGGTCCACAGGTTTCTTTGTTTGCTACCTACGATGTGCAAGACACCCTGAACCAGGATGAAACGGTGCAGGACAGCTATCAGTTTGGCGCTCGGTTGAACCTGAGTTTGTTTGACGGGGGTGTTGCCAGGGCACAAGCCAATCAGGAAGAAGCGAATATTGCGATCGCCGAAACTAATTTTGCTGCCCAGCGCAACCAGGTTCGCTTTGATGTAGAAAGCGCTTACTCCAACCTGCAAGCCAACTTTGAGAATATTCAAACTGCCTCTCTAGCCCTAGAACAAGCAAGGGAAGCATTGCGGCTGGCGCGGCTGCGATTTCAGGCAGGGGTAGGCACCCAAACAGACGTGCTAATTTCTCAAACAGACCTGACCGAGGCAGAGTTTAATCGGGTACAGGCAATTCTAGGCTACAACCGTTCGCTGGCAGAGCTACAGCGCTCGGTAAGCAATTTCCCCTACGCAGGCACCGTGCCAGAACCATCGTCGGAAGTGCAGTAGGAGGGGGAGAGACCGAGGGATGAGGGATGAGGGATGAAGAAGTTACCCTTCACCCTTTCTTCATGCGGGGCGATCGCTCTCTGGTATACTAAGCTACACTCAGTGTCTAGTTGCTGGTGGCAAGATTATCGCATTGGCAGGATCGTTACCCCTGCTAGCAACCAAATTTGCACCAGTCGTTTCGCCGCATTCTGCTTGGCACTGTTTTTTTTGTCATTACCATTGCTGTAGCGATCGCAGGCTACACCATTGCAGGCTGGGCGTTGCTAGATGCTGTTTACATGGTGGTTATTACCATCTTTGGAGTTGGCTATGGTGAAGTTCGCCCAGTTGAGTCTCCGGCGCTCAAGATTTTCACCATTCTTGTGATCATTGCAGGAACTTCGTCAGCGGTTTACATGGTAGGAGGGTTTGTCCAGATGGTGACAGAGGGAGAAATAAACCGCGCTCTGGACGCACGGCGGATAGCAAAAGAAATTGATACTCTGCAACAGCACATCATCATTTGTGGGTTTGGACGAATCGGACAGATTCTTGCTAAGAAGATGATGGAATCGGGACAGCCTTTTGTGATCGTTGACAATGATAGCGATCGCCTCGCTAAAGCAGAAGTAATGGGCTATCTGGTTCGCATTGGCAACGCAACCGATGAAACCGTTTTACAGGCTGCTGGAATATTAAGAGCTAAAGTATTGGCCACTGCATTGCCCGATGATGCATCTAATGTGTTCATCACCTTGACCGCAAGAGGAATGAACCCCAATTTAGTCATCATTGCACGGGGCGAATTTCCCACAACCGAGAAAAAGCTGCGTCTGGCAGGAGCCGATCATGTTGTGTTGCCCGCTACAATCGGTGCTTTACGAATGGCCCACATGATTACCCATCCGGCTTCAATCGATTTCTTAGACCAGAATGATGGTCGCAGCACGTTAAGTGAACTGTTAGCAGAAATTGATGTCCAGCTTGATGAATTGGCAATTCCTAAAGGCTCACCTCTGGTAGGGGGTATGGTGAGTGATATTGAAGTGAGAGGCAGAGGCACTTTTATTGTGGTGGCGCTACGTCGCAGCGATGGTAGTACGTTCATCCACCCCAGTCACAGCACAGTAATTGAAGAAGGTGATACAGTGATCCTCATGGGACATCGGGGTGATATTCCTAAGTTTGCTGAACATTATGCGCTTAAACGGCAACTGCGATATCGAGGATCGCGCCATTAGTTAACCCGTTTTACTTTCTACAAAGTTTATTCCTAAGGTAGACGCAAGGCTGGGCGATCGCCTTTATCGTTGTGATGTGAGCTTTTGTTAAGCTCATTGTCAAAAACTCACTTTCCGGAGACTCACTGTCCGGATATCGCTAACCTCGTCCTTTTATAAACTCTCTTAACTCTTAGGAACACCTATGCAGCTTCAAGTTGAATGTAATGATCGGGTTGGCAAGCACCAGGTTTGCTGGACGTGCGATCGCAGTTTCAAAATGCAGACAGCAAGAGTAATCGTCTGCGATGACCAGGGGAAGACCTGTGGCGAAGTTTGCCCTACCTGCATCAGTAAAGGATATGGTTGGCTCAATAGCCAATTTGAGCGGCTGACCAAACCTAAAAAATCACTAGTTACCTCAACACTCACTTCCGTTGCAGGCAAGCTAGACAGAGCGATCGTTCGCACGAAATCTGCGTAAGCGTTGGTTCAAAGACATCCGCTTTCTATTGCTCCCTCAGCGGATACATATTGCCTGGATTAAATCATTATTCTACAAAAAACAAAGCGGCTGAAAGGTTGGTTTAATTACCTTTCAGCCGCTTTTTCAGGAAGAAAGTACTAGTTACTTTCTGTTTACCTATTTGCTGAAAACATCTTTGATGCTGTCTACAGCGCGTTCAACAGCGTTTACGTTGTTGTCGATCGCTCTTTGAGTCCGAGCAGCATCCTCATTAGCTCTTTGCTCAATGCGATTTGCATCTCTCTGCGCTTTGCGCTCAATGAAGCTGCCATCGTTGTCAGTTGCGTCCTCAACTCGGTTAGCGTTGCTGCGGGCAGCATCCTTAACCTTCTCTGCCGCATTTTGAACGAAGCTTTTGTTGTCCTGCTGGATTTGATCACCTGCGTCTGTTCTTGCGGCAATCACAAGCGTACCCGGAGCAGCCATCGCTGTGTTGTTTGAGAGGAATGCACCTTGCCAGGTGAAGGCGATCGCTGAAACACAAAACAGGACTGTAACAGCCCAACGTCCCATAGCAGCAAGCAAATGATTGATGGATTTCATAGAAATAGTGTTTAACAATGTTGGTCATTCTTACTTTTATCCCACTCGATTTGTCACTTTAATGACCTTTTGGCAGAGTCCTCCAAGACCTAAAGGCATAAATTGTTAGATAGGTGAACCTAGCTAAATTGAAGATAAGTGGGTTGGGTTGAAGCATGAAGCCCAACGTCTGCATGGGTTACGCTGCGCTGATTCATCCTACAAATGATTAAAGCTGCTTACTTATTGCGGCAGGGTGACAGTAAAAGTAGTGCCAGTGGCGATCGCACTCGTTACTGCAACCAGTCCCCCATGCAAATCCACACAGGTTTTTACAACGGCGAGTCCTAGCCCGGTGCCTGCAATATCACCCACATTTTTGCTGCGGTAAAAGGTTTCATAAATTCGCTGCTGATCTTCTGGGGGAATGCCAATGCCGTAATCTTTGACCTGAAACACGACTGAGCCGGGATTGTAAATCAGGCTGAGCAACACGATTGAGTCAGGCGGAGAATACTTTGCAGCGTTAGAGAGCAGATTTGTCAGAATGGAGTGCAACAGTTTGCTATCGAGGTTCACCTGGGTTGAGTAGCCATATTTGGTGAATTCGATCTGAGTTCTGCCTGTGCTGAGCTGCATTTCTTCGACAATCTGCTGACAGAAAGGTTCTAGATCGAGGAGTTCTGGGCGAAATTCTAGCTTCCCGGCTTCGGCGCGGTTGAGCGTCAGGATATCGTTCAAAAGCTGTGCCAGCGTTTTGGCGGCAGACTGAATGCGCGACAGGTTCTTTCGCTTTTTTTCCTCTGCCCAATCCTCAGAACTACCGGACAACAGTTGAGTCGAGAGCAGGATCGTACTTAGGGGAGTGCGAAATTCGTGGGAAACCATTGAAAATAGACGTTGTTTCAGGTCACTGATTTCTTTGGTTTGTGCCAGTTCTGCCGATCGCTCTTGCACTTCTATTTCTAGCTGACTGTTTGCCTCAAACAGGGCAACTTCAACCTGCTGGCGTTCGTTGATTTGGCGATGTAACAGATAGTACACCCAGACCAACAGTGCCGCACTCAGAAGAATACCACCAACGTTAATTAGAAAAATGCTGCGAACGCTTTCGGCTGCCTGCGTTTCCCATTGCTGAAGGCGCGATCGCTCCACTTGCTCCATTTCACCAATCACCTGCTGAATTCGCTGCTGTAGTGGGCGATCGCTAACCCTACTTTGCGGCGGTGGCAGAGTTTGCTGAAGTGAGTTGATGCGTTGGGATAGCAAAGGTTCCAGCAAATCAAGGCGGCTTTGCTGAGCGGCATCTGGGAGAACCGCCTGACGTAAAATTGCCACTTCAGGAGTGATTGCTCCTACGCCTTCACCATCCTCTATTGCTGATAATTCTGAAGTGAGTTCTGCATTCTCCAGACGAACTTCGACATCGGTGGCGATCGCCAAAATCTTTGCCAAACTCGCCAACGTGCTGTAAGTGCGCTCCATCCCATTTGTGCTTGCGGTTAAGCGAGTCATGCTGCGGTGAGCAACCAGGTTGACGCTGCCCAGCACTAAAAACACCAGCCCCACGCCAACCGCAATCAATCGCTTTTCAAGAAACCATCTTGCCTGCGTTTGTTGCAGATTGAGCAAAACTTGCTTCAGCTTTTCAGCCTCGGCGGTGGCGGCATCTGCCAGACTGCGGCTTTGCTTATATAGCTCTTCTCGATCGACATAGGCAGACGTGGGCAATAGCAAGAGCGACCAGTGGCGATCGGCGATGGTGAAACTGCGGCTACAGACGGAATTGTCCTGAGCAGACAGCTTTTCTTGCCAGAAGGGGTGGTGTTCCTGAAAGTTCCTTTCCTCGGCTGGACTGGCAAGCACTCGTGCGAGACTGAGCTTCATAGGTAGCCAAAAATGCTTCGTCAGATTGGTCTGACTGATCGCACAAAAAGAAGTTAATGTTATCCAGATTTAGCCCCGACAGGGAAGCCCGAACCACATCCGCGACCCGAAATACGCCTAAAACGAATCCCTGGAGGCGATCGCGCCTTTCTGCAATGGTTTCTCCAGGCGCACCCCGATAAATTGGCAAAATCACCAGAAAGCCAAACTGCCGCTGAGTTTCTTGCACCAGTTCAACCCGGCCGCTGATGGCGATCGCCCCCGTATCTCGCGCCCGCTCTAACGCCGATCGCCGAATTGCATCCGATGCCAGGTCAAACCCCAGCGCCAACTCATTTCCCGCTAGCGGCTCTACATAGGCAACCGGGAAGTATTCTGGACGCTGCGCCGCTCTGGTTAATTGCCCATCTGCCTTACGCTCTGTCACCTGAAAGTTTGGATAGCCTTCTGTCTGAACGGTTTGCTCAAATAGGGGGCGATCGCACTCCTGCAACCGGGGCAACCACTCCAACGCCTGAATGCCGGAATGCCGCAGCAGCACAGGCTGCACAAATCGCTCAAAGTCTTGTCGCCCCACCCATTCCGCTGAGCCATAAAGCTGCCCGATCGAACGCAACACCTCAAAGCAAGCATCAATGCTGCGCTGTAAATTGGCGGCTAGGACATCGGCTCGTTCTTGCAGTTCTGTTTTCACTGAGAGTTTGGGAATGGGGAATGGGGAGTCTCCTTCGTTACAAGGCTCCGCCTTGTAATGCCTGTGGAGAGGCTCTGCCTCGTAGAAGATGCCAGAGGCAGAGCCTCTGAACGAGCCTCTCCAGGTAGAACCTGGAGACGAGGTTGAGACTGTACAATCAATGCAGATCTCAATTTATCTCTTAATAGCAATGGCTCAGGCAACAGGCGATACCAATGAGTCCTCAGGGCAGACCCAGCAGATTCTCACCGAGATCCGAGAATTGCGGCAAGAGGTTGAGCAGGCGAATAAAAAAACTGACGAATTTAATCAAAAATTTGACAACTATCAGAAAGCGACCCAATGGGTTGTACAGCTTGCATTTAGCTTAATTGCAGCCGCAACTGTGACCGTCATTGTTTCAACGGTGTTAGGTCGGTAGGAAGGGCGATCGCCTTTGAGCCACCTGCCCCCCTGCCGACCGCCTGTGAAGTAGCCGATACTGTAAATCAGGGAAGGCTTCCAAAGCTGGGAAAGAGAGGAACTCATGTCATTCAGTGATTACAAAAGTCTGGCTCAGGTGCAAGAAGAATATCAGATTAAGTATCAAGAAGATAACTTCGTTTCCGAGCTATGGATGGATGTACCTGCCCTGTTTCTGGAGGAGTTCAACTTCAACTTGACCTGCATGGATGCCTTTTCATCAGAAGCGGCTCGATGTGAACTGGTGATCTTTCCAATTCTCAGAGAAATTTATAAGCGGTATTGCGACAAAGCTGCTTTTTGGGTGCAGAAACCGTTTGCTTACGACGCAAAACTCAACGGCACTCCTGATTACGTGCTTTCCCAAAAATCTGAACTGGGCAAAACAATTTTGGGACTTCCCCTATTGCTTTTAGTCGAAGCCAAGCGAAACGATTTTGAGCAGGGCTGGGGGCAATGTCTGGCTGAGCTCGTAGCCGCAGATTATCTCAATCAGCACAAAAGACCGATGTATGGCATTGTCACCGACGGCAAACTGTGGGAATTTGGCCGTTTGCAGCACCAGATTTTCACAAAAGATACTGCTAGCTATACGATTACAAATCTGGATAAACTGTTCTTTGCGCTCAATTACCTGTTTGACCAGGCTACCCATGATCTAGAAATGGTCGCCGCAAGCTGAGATAAGAATTACCTGAGAATCAGCCGCTTCAACCCCGTGAACCCTATATATTAAGAAGTGTAGAGCAGTAAGGGTTCTGGGTTTCTATGGCATTCATTCGGATTCCCCCATCGTGGCAACTGCCAGAGCGGGACGTGACTTCTGAAGCAGCCTTTTTTAATCGGCGGCGGTTCCTCAAAACCCTGGTAGGGGCTGGAATTGGCGGTTCCATCACAACGCTGTGGGGCTGTCAATCGCAGAGTGTTGAGACAGAAGAGCCACTGTTAGGAACTCAGCCCTTGCAGGGTGCGCCCAATCCGGCTTTTTTAGATGCTGGCAGCGATCGCCCCCTCACCAACGAAGTTTTAGCCGCCACCTACAACAACTTCTATGAATTTGGCGGCAGCAAACACATCTGGCAAAGCGCCCAGGCACTTCCTACCGAAGATTGGAAAGTCGAAGTCAGTGGGCTGGTAAACAATCCCCGCACCTTTGACATCGACGACATCCAAAGAACTTTTCCTCTAGAAGAACGGGTTTACCGCTTCCGCTGCGTCGAAGCTTGGGCCATGGTCGTTCCCTGGATCGGATTTCCCATGAGTGCCCTGATTGCCGCCGTTGACCCCACTCCCCAGGCAAAATTTGTCCGCTTCACGTCCTTCTACGATTCTCAAATCACCAAAGGCCCAGGGCTTCACTCCCGATTCTTACCCTGGCCCTATACCGAAGGACTGCGGATTGAGGAAATGGCAAACGAACTCGCCTTTTTTGCCGTTGGCATCTACGGACACACCCTACCCAAACAGCACGGTGCCCCCATTCGTGCCGTTTTGCCCTGGAAATATGGCTTCAAAGGAGCCAAATCCATCGTCAGCATCGAGTTTACCGACACCCAGCCTGCAACTTATTGGAACACGATCAGCTCTAGCGAATATAAATTTGACGCAAACGTAGAGCCGCAAGTCCCCCATCCCCGCTGGTCACAGGAACGGGAAAAGCTGATTGGCTCTGGCTCTCAATTTAGCTGGGAAGAACGCCCGACGCTGCTCTACAACGGCTATGAGGAGTACGTTGCAGAGCTTTATGCTTAGGGTGATGGGTGATAGGTGATGGGTCATTGATCATTGAGGCAATGTAAAACTCAAGTCTTGGAAGCCTGATTTCCTGTGGAGCAGGCATCTTACTTGCTTGAATTGGACGGGCAAGATGCCATCCCACAAAAGACTGGGAAAAAGCTGCACCTCGTCACTCGATCGCACTTGTGCCCAGTTGCCTTAAAAAACCTG
>JAAUTN010000433.1 GCA_012031415.1 Leptolyngbyaceae cyanobacterium SM1_4_3
CAAAAAATTCAGGTGTAACATTCCGCTCGATTCTGAAATAGTTGCGGTTGTGGGGACTGGAAGAATCCTACCCCTACAACCGCAACTAAATAGTATTGCTGTAACAAAGTTAATTTTGTATCTAATTTTTTGACTTTTGTTATCACCTTTTTGTTTTTTGTAACGCAGTAGATTTGGAAGTTAGACTTTGTTGCTACTGTCAACGCAAGCGCGCAGACTATGCCCCAGTCAACTTCTTAACCTACTTAAATCAATGTCACTCAGGCAACAGCCTCTAGTTTGGCTTCTGCTAGGCTTCTTGCTTGCAGAGGCTGTTTTCTCAAAGCCCTCATCTGCTCAGTCCATCACTCCTGCTGCTGATGGCACTAGAACGGTTGTTACTCGTAGTGGCGATCGCATTAATATTCGAGGTGGCACTCTTTCAGAGGATGAAGCAAACCTATTTCATAGCTTTGAGCAATTCAATCTAGACCGAGGCGAGATTGCTAATTTCCTCTCCAATCCGCAAATTCAAAACATTCTAGGTCGTGTAGTGGGCGGTGATGCCTCCATGATCAATGGGCTAATTCGAGTTACAGGGAGTGATGCAAATCTATATTTGATAAATCCTGCTGGAATTATCTTTGGTGCAAATGCCAGATTGGATGTTCCCGCTTCATTCATGGCTACGACTACTAACGGTATTGGTTTTGGGGACCGCTGGTTAAATGCAGTTGGCACCAATGATTACGCTGCTTTAATTGGTGATCCGCAGACTTTTGCCTTTAGCCATAATCAACCAGGTGCAATTCTCAATACAGGCGTTCTATCAATTCCTCAAGGGCACGATCTGACACTATTAGGCGGCACTGTGATTAACACAGGAACTCTTTCGGCCCCTGGAGGAACAATTACAATTGCTGCGATCCCTGGTGAAAATCTGGTGCGGATCAACCAGGAAGGAATGCTGTTGAGCCTGGAGCTAGAAACAATAGGGAATCGGACGGCAGGAGTTGGCGACCAGTTGCCGACCGCTTTACCATTACGCCATTATCCTTACCTGAGCTGTTAACAGGAGGAAATGTTAGAAGCACTACGGGTATAGCCGTCAATGCCGATGGCAGTGTGCGGCTTACTGGCTCTGGGATCACTGTCCCTGCCGAACCTGGAGATGCGATCGCCTCTGGCACCCTCAATGCTTCCTCAAACTCTAATGCCCGATCGCTTAATTCTGAAATTAACGTGTTGGGCGATCGCGTTGCCCTGATCAACGTCACCATTAACACCACCAACCCTAACATCGGCGGCAACGTTCGCGTTGGTGGCGACTATCAAGGACGAGGTTCCGTATTCAACGCTTCTCGCACCTTTGTCAGCAACGATTCAACAATTAACGCCAACGCTCGTAACAACGGTAACGGTGGACGTATTATTGTTTGGGCTGATCGCATCACTCAATTCTATGGGTATGCCAATGCTAGAGGTGGGAATACTCTTGGTGACGGTGGATTTGTTGAAATATCAGGTGCTGAAAATCTTACTTTCCAAGGTAATGTCGATGTAGGCGCACCATCCGGTTTATCGGGTACTGTCTTATTTGATCCGCGTGATATTAACATCGTAGCAAATGGTGTAGATGACGCTCAAATACTTGATGGGGCAATTCTTTTTGAGGATGGCGGCACAGCAGATTTTCAAATCAGTGGTGCGTCGTTGGAGGGAGTTGTAGGTGATATTACTCTCCAAGCGACTAGAGATATTAATCTCCTGACACCGCTTAACTTCACAGGTGCCTCAAGAACATCAATAACTTTCTCAGCAAGTAGAAATTTTAATGGCGGACAACAATCTATTGCTCCTAATGGTAGAAGTGTATCAATTTCGGCAGCGGAAGTATCAGATTTCTCAATTATTGGTGCTAGTAGTATAACTATTACTGCTGATAGAAATATTAATACTGGTGATTTAGAGTTAGATATACCTAATGGAAACGGAACTCCTGGAAATATTAACATTACAAGCCGGAATGGTTCAATTACTACAGGTGATTTAGAGGCTGAAAACCGTATCAGGGGTAGGGGCGGCAATGTCTTTCTTCAAGCTGCTGGAGACATTGCTATTTCTCCTTCTCAAAATATTGATACGTCTGGTCTATTTAGAGGAGGTAATATTACTCTTATAAGTACAGGTGGAGTCATCAACATCAATGGAGGAATTTTAAATTCAACCTCTGAGGGTGGTAATGCTGGTAATATTATCCTTAGAGCTAACGGAAACATTTTAACTGGTGAGATTAACTCCGATATAGTTGGTAATGGCAACGCAGGTAACATTACCCTAAGAAGTGCTTCTGGCAACATCGACACTAGTAGCGGCGTCTTAAGTGCTGCCGCTAGTAATAGTCTGACTGCTAGCACAAACTCTGGTAATGGCGGAGTAATTACTCTGACTACAATCAACGGCAATATCAACACAGCTAATTTAGATACTCGTTCTGAATCAGAAAATGGTAACTCTGGCAATGGCGGAAATATTGTGCTTACCGCTAATAATGGCAGCATTAGCACAGGCACACTACGCTCAGCCTCGCGGGTTAGCTCAAATGGAAACGCTGGCAACGGTGGAGATATCGTCCTGACTGCTACCAATGGCAGCATTAGCACAGCAACCATAGAAGCGATTTCTGATACGGTATCTGGTATCTCCTCTGCCCCAGGAGATGTTAGGCTCACCGCAACTGATTCTATCGCCGTCACTGGCAGTTTGTTTGCTGACTCTTTTACTGAATCTGGTACGTCTGGTGCTGCGGGAGAAATTTCTTTTGTTGCTGGTAATGATATTGCTGTTTCTGGATCAATTTTCTTTGGCTCTACCTCGACTCCAAGAGGCGGTTCATTAACTGCTAATGCCTCCGGTGATATTGATTTCTCTGGTGGTCTTGAGTCTAGAGGGGCTGATGTTGTTTTGGGCAATATTACTGCTCCTGGCAGTGTTCTCTTACCTGCCACTATCAACACTGGTGGTGGAAACTTTAGCCTCACTACCAGCGACACTTTGAACTTTACAAATGCCGTGAGTACAGGTGGAGGTACGTTTAGCCTTGTTAGCGCTTCAGGGCTGACGATCTCTAATTCTGTTACTACAACTGGTGGTGACATTACTCTGGAAGGAACAAGCTTGCTCACGGCTACTCTTGATGCTCAAAGTTTCAGCAGTCAAGGCGGAGATATTTCTCTAACTGCAAGAACCGGGAAATTTCTACTGGTAATCTCAACAGTTCAGGGACTACTGGCGGTAGTATTATCCTCGATGCAGAAACTGCAATTACGACAGGGGAAATTAATTCTAGTGGTCGTTCTGGTAATGGCGGAAATGTCATTCTTGACCCTCTTGGTGATGTGGAAGTAAGTTTCATCAATGCTCAAGGTGGCGAAAATGGCAGGGGCGGGGATGTGGATATTACAGCAGGGCGGTTTTTTCGAGCGACAGAATCATTTAGCGATCGCAACGACAATCTAGCTAGCATTTCTACCGCAGGGGGGCAAGGGGGTGGAGATATCACTATTCGTCATGGTGGGTTGGGTTTAACTCCTTTCAATGTCGGCAACCTTGACGATAACGGCACAGCAGAAACAATCACTAGCGGTGAATTTGGCATTCGACCGCCCCAATCTCTACCATTCACCACTGCAGAAGGTAATATTCAAATCATCAGCGTTGATGCTCCCGACTCACGTGACTACGAACCTCGTCCTTCTGAACCATCCCGTGTGGAAGAACCACCAAGAACGACACCTACTCAACCCAGTGAACCATTACCACCCGCAGAAGGTACTTTCACAAACGAGTTTATAGAGCATCTAGGAATAGGAAATATTTCACCGAAAACTTTGGAGGAAGCTCAGATAGATCTGAAAAGAATTGAAAATGAAACAGGTAGCAAAGTCGCCTTGATCTATGCCTTCTTTTCTCCTAGAAATCTCAACCTTGATGTTTTTAATCAAGAACGAATTTTGCGAGTAATTCAAAACGACTTTGTTGGAGGAGAAGAAGATGAGCTTCAGATTGTACTTGTAACCAGTACAGGACAACCTATTGTTAAACCGCTGGAGATAACACGAACAGAAGTACAGCAAGCTGCCAATATATTTTTGTCTGATGTAGCCCGTCAAGGAACCACTAGTCCTAAACTCTATCAAGGGTCAGGGCAGCAATTCTACGATTGGCTAATTGCTCCTATAGAAGCTGAATTAGATACTCAAACAATCAGTAACTTAGCATTCGTTGTAGATGCAAAGTTACGTTCTTTACCTCTAGCAGCACTGTATGACCAGGAACGAGGTTTTATAACTCAGAGATACAGCATTGGACTAGTGCCTAGCTTCAGCCTAATTGACACAGAGTATGTAAGTACTCAAGATGCCGAACTGTTGGCAATGGGAGCATCAGAGTTTCAAGAGCTAGATCCTTTACCTGCTGTGCCTCTTGAACTATCGGTTATTAGAAATTTGCTTGGTGGAGTAGTCTTTTTGAACGAGCCTTTTACTCCAGAAAATCTTCGGGCACAGCGAGAACAAACTCCTTTCAGCGTGGTTCATTCTGGCAAACGCATGGAGAAATTTTCAGTCAGGCGAATTGCAAAACTCATTCATTCAATTTTGGGGAAACCGCAGAATCACTTTAGAGGAAATTAGCCAACTACAGCTAAACACTCCTGCTACAGACCTGTTGGTATTGAGTGCTTGTGAAACGGCCCTAGGAGACCGAGCGGCAGAGTTAGGTTTTGCTGGAGCGGCTGCTAAAGCTGAAGTTAAATCCGTTTTAGCTAGCCTATGGCAAGTTGATGATAGAGCAACGTTAGCATTTATGGCAGAATTTTACAGCCAACTGCGCGATGTTCCTATTAAAGCAGAAGCAGTGCGACGGGCACAAGTTGCTATGCAAACGGTCAGGTGAGTTTTGCAGATGGCAGACTGCGGCTTTCTAATGGTACAACCATACTTTTGCCCCCTGAGTTCTCCATTGATAATGACTAAACTTATCTCATCCTTATTATTGGGCAGCTTTCACGATAATTGGTAGTCCCTGGTAAGCAGATTCTGCATAAGTCTTTTGTGCCAAAAACATATTGGATTAGAGAGGCAATTAGCCGATGAGTTTATACCGTCGCTCACCTACTAACCCACCACAAAAGGCACTGAGAAATGAAAAACTTGATTGCGATCGCATCCGCTACTCTAGTCCTGTTTGCAGGTAATGCAGCTCTAGCAACAGATATCACTTACGATGCCAAATGCTTTAACCCTGCTGAGGGTGACATGGATAGATGTCGAGTCATGGTGAATAGTGATGCAGATACCCTGAGCATCCGCTTTCGCTCTGAGGAAAACTCAGTTTCGGATATAACGCTAGAGGGTAGCCAGATTGTTGGAATTTCCGTTGGAGACTACGAGAGCAATGGAGGCTTTTTAGGTATCCTCTTGGGAACTCCTCCACAAGACCGCACCAGATACCTGGTTGAATACATGGATGAGCAAGGTAGCCTACAGTCAACTCGAATTGAACTCAAAAGAGAATTTAGCCGATATTTTGAAAGCGATATCGACAATCTATCCAGACACCACTCCTCGAACTAAGGGATAGTAACCTTTAGAGCAGATATCTGCCTATAACTGACAGAGCTTGCGTAAGCATGTTTGAA
>JAAUTN010000074.1 GCA_012031415.1 Leptolyngbyaceae cyanobacterium SM1_4_3
GCATAACTGAGGCACTTTAAGGTTTCGTCCTCTGCCTGATTGAGCTTAATTCTTAAAGGAGCACCCATGACGTAAGGTATGTTTAAGTGGCTCTCCTATCTTATGCTTATTTAGGTTGAACTACTTAGCAAAGATGAATCACTTTCTTATCTTATTGAGAAGTGTTTATCAGATACTTGTATAGGTCGTCAATAACTTGATTTGCTCCGATTGTTCCTCCAGCACCCCAATTTACTGCATATACCTGTTTGTTTTGGACGGCTTTTAGAGTTGACCACATTGGCTGCTCAAGAAACGACAATGATTTTAGATTTTCAGAGTCTCTTTGATAAATTACAACGACAAATAGAAAATCGGCATCGTACAAAGGCAACATCTCATTACTTAAAATGAAGCCGCTAGTTAAATTTGCGTAAGCAGGAATGAATTGTATTCCTGCATCTAGCATTATTTGACTATAAGCTGTGATTTTTGGTTCGTAAATAAAGATTTGTGAGTCCTTAAGTTGGACTACAGATACCTTTTTCCCTTGCAATTTTTCTTCTACTTGTTGCCGAAGTTTTTGGATTCGATCCCCGTACTGAGCAAGAATTTCTTCAGCACGATCACTTCTCCCTAGAATTTGAGCAATGTACTTTAAGATCTTCTTAAAATCTGCTTCCGTTTCAGTGTCTACTGCTACAGTGGGTGCGATTTCAGAAAGCTTTGAATAAAGCTGTTTCTGCCATTTATGAATAAAGATCAAATCTGGTTTTAAGGTAAGAATTTTTTCGAGAGAAGGCTGAGCGTTGTCGCCTACCACTGGAATGTCAGCAACCAGTTCGTTAGGTATACCCGAATGACTATCTAAACAAATAGAACATGAAGAAGAACCTACTGGACTTACGCCTAGCGCTAGTACAGGATCAAGAATCACACTTCCATCTAACACAACAATTCGTTGAGGATAACTCGGAACTTTAACCCGTCCAAAGGCATGACTAACTACTCTTGTTTCTGCTGGTAATCGAGTAGAGGTTGATGCATCGAGTTGTGTAATAGTTGAGCGCTCTGGCTGTGCAATGTTGCTATTACAAGCAGCAGCTACCGCAATAGCAGCAAGTAGAAACAGTAGAAGCAAAGGGATTTTACGATTTGCTCTTCTTGCCATTCTAAGCAACTTCTTCTGGCTGAATTTCAATGAGTTCTTCACGATTCAATATTAAGATTTAGTATATTAAAACTCCCAGCCGACAGATCCAACAATTGTGAATGGCTCACTTCTTACGCTAAAGTTTCTAGCACCTTGGCTATTGATGATGTAGTCTTCATTGAACAAATTTCGGACGTTGATGGCTGCATTCAGACGACCTCTGCGATAATACAGTGCAGCATCAGTACGAAAATAGCTTGGTAGCTCGAATGAATTTGCTAAATCGCCTTGTCGCTCGCCTACATAAAACAGCCCCAGTCCAAATCCTAGTCCCTCTAGATCACCATCTTGAATTGTATAGGTTGTCCAAAGACTTGCTTGGTTTTCTGGCGCACCCTGCAATCGATTTCCTTCAGGAATAGCATTGTCTTCAATGACTTCTGCATCTGTATAAGCATAAGATGCAATCACATTCCAACCTGGCAAAACCTCACCTGCAACGTCTAGCTCAATTCCTTGACTCCGCTGCTCTCCAGTCTGAATGGAGAACCTGGGATTATCAGGATCAGGTGTAGTTACGTTGGTTCTAGTAAGGTTATAAGCTGCCAAGTTGGTGGAGAGCCTACCATCTAAAAAATCGGTTCTCACACCAATTTCGTACTGAGTTCCTCTAGTTGGTTCAAATGGTCTCCCATCTGTATTAGAGCCTGTAGATTGACGAAATGATTGGCTGTAGCTGGCGTAGAGAGAAACTGTGTCATTGGGTTGATATACTAAGCCGATTCGAGGGCTGAAAGCACCATCACTCTGAAAGGACTGGTCAATTTCATCTCCAAATAGCTCATTTCTATACGAGACCCAATCATAGCGGCCACCAAGTAGGAGCTTTAAGTTATCGTTAAAGGCAATTTGATCCTGAATATAGGCTCCGTAGGACTGGTTTAGGATGCTACTGCCTGCAAAAATCGAGTTGAAGTTAGGGTCTGGAATGTCATAGTTTGGATTTAAAGCATCCAAGCGAGACGGAATTGCCAAAAATACCTCACTCGTTTCATCAACAAAGCGATTGTAGTCGAAGCCAATCAGAAGTTGATGTGAGATTGACCCGGTATTGAATTCACCGAGTAAGTCAATTTGCCCAAAATAGTTGTCCTTTGTATATGAACCATCGTAAGCCTCAAATTCTATGAACCGATCGTCTACTACATTTGTAGAATTCACATCATCCTGAATATTACTAGTGGCAGCCACAGAAAAATTGTTACGAATCTGCCAGCTATCGTTGAATTCATGCCTCAGTAAATAACCATACCTGTGAGATGTGCTTTCAAGAAGCTGAAGATCAGGATAGCCAACGAAGAGGCTGCGGGGCAGCAGATCACCATCACTTAGAATAGGAGAGAACCCCTCACGAGGATCTTCTAAGAGATAATTATATTCGTAGTACAAGTTCAGGTCCGTCCGATCTCCCAAGTTCAGGGTAATAGAAGGCGCAACAGTGATCTGTTCTGAGTTGGCAAAATCTTGAAAACTATCAGCATTTTGATAGCTGGTGATGAAGCGGTAAAGTAGCGTGTCATCGTTTGTCAGCGGCCCTGATAGATCGATACTGGGCTGATAGAATCCGTAGCTTCCTGCCTCAAACACCAGACTATAGTAGGGATCGCTCAGAGGTTGGCGGGTAATCACATTGATCACTCCACCAGGTTCTACGGAACCAAACAGAACTGAACCAGGACCTCTTAAGACCTCTACCTGCTCAATCGTTCCGATAGACGTTACTCCGAAAGCATCTCCATCTCGGAAACCATTGCGTAAGACTGTAGCGTCATTTGACGATCCTTGGCTAAATCCTCTGATGATTCTATTGCCCACAAGACCTGAAATATTGCCAGCGTCAACCACACCAGGAACTGTTTCTACTGCCTCATCCACAGTTCTCACATTACGATCGTCCAGCACCTCCCTCGGCACCACCGTAATTGACTGGGGAATATCGCGCAGCGGCGTATCGGTTCGCGTGGCCGTTGTCGCATTCGACGGGTTGTAGCCCTCATCTTCATTGCCCGTGACGACAATCTCGATCGCCTCCTCATCCTCAGCCGCGATCGTCCCCACTGCTACCCCAAACACCAAACCTCCCCCATCCGATCGCACCTCTGCCACAGGCGGCGCATCCGTCCCCGTAATCGCCACACGCACTCTGTCACCTGGTAATCCCGTCACCTCAACCAGCGCAATCCCTTCAGCGGGGTTCGCCTCAAACACCTCATCCGCCGCGATCGCGCATTGGGAATATCCGCAATCAGCGCATTGCCGATCGTGTTCGTCGCAGGCACAGCGATCGCCCCGCCCTCGGTTTCCAGCACGATCGCCAGCCCCGATTCCGTCGCCTCCACCCGCACATTCGTAATCTGCGTGACTTCCGCCTGCGCCACCTCCGCCAGCCACGCATCTACACTCGTCGCAGGCTGCTCAAGCTCGCTCAGCATCGGCACCTCACTGACCGGAATCACCGCGCTATCCGGCTGAACAGCAGGCGCATCCGTCGCCCCCGCAGGCAGCACCGTAACAAAATAGCCCAGCAGACTCAACAGCCCAATCGCTGAGCGCTCCCGGAACGGTATCGATCGCCGCATCTTCCTCACGCCCTTCACTCTATTGCTAACAATTCCTGTTTAGCGGAATAGAGTTACTGTAGAGAGCTTGGCGCGATCGCGTCTATCCAAAAAACGCCAATCTTGATCCAAAATCCGCCAAATTAAACATTATCTGGATTGATTCCCATTGCCCGTAGTCGCTCAGCCAGTCGGTCTGCCCGCTGGCGCTCCATTGCTTGACCCTCTGCCCCGGTCAAAATCACCTGCCCTTGAGCATCACTCCAGCGCAGCCACTGTCCGCTCACCCCTTCAAATGCGCCCTCCCACAGCGTCAGCCCCAACCCGACGGCTGCTAACCAAACGGGCGGCTGCAAGGCGCGGTATCGTCCTTCCCTCAGTGCCCAGGTTCGCAGCAGCGATCGATCCATCTCTTCTGGCTTTTGGAGTTGTTCCAGGGGATCAAACACGGCGTAGTAGGAAACCCCGATGCGGGCATAGAGTTCTTTCTGACTCAGGGTTTTCCCTTTCTGCTGAGATTTGCGGCTCAGGGTTAATTCATCTCCTTCGCGATTGGAAACAATTTCAATACACACGTCTGGCACTTTGCCAAACTCCCAGACAAAGTGGGAGTGGTTCTGCTTCTGGCTCCAGTCCGTCGGCATTTCCAGCCCCAAACTCAGCATCGCATCGGGCACGATTGGGTCTTGCTTGAGCGCATAGAAGACCCCCCACATTGGCAGCGGCAATAAACGGCATTCCTGGCAACCTGAAACTGTACAGCGGTTCCACCAGGAGCCGTTGCTGCTTTTCCGACTGAAAATTGTCCACTGGCGTATCGTCTTCTGTGACCAGACGGCTGATATCCAGTTCGGTCACGATGTCATCGTCGTTTAGCAGGTTGTCGTTTAGCAGGTTGTATCCCATCGATATTATCCAACCCAATACTGTATTGTCGCCTATTCTAAGAAACTGTTTGACAAGTCTCGGAAGCTGAACCCTGCTTTAACTCCCCCAGCGATCGCGATAGATTGAAGAGAATGCTAGTCTAGTCCTTGCCCTTAGATGCTGTAGGGTGCTGTTAGGCGCAGCCGTAACGCACCATCACCTGACGCTCTGATGCGTTACACTGTCGCGAACACATCCTACGAAAATTAGGGATGATATATGACACTTGCAAGCGATCGCCTGACACAGCCCATTCCCCTGAGTTTTGAAGACTTTCTCGCTCAGTATGGAGACGACGATCGCTATGAATTAATTGATAGAGAGCTATTTGACTTGGAACCGACGGGACCCCATGAGGAAGTTGCGGCAGGAATCGGGCAATGGCTCAACTACGAGATTGTGCAGCAAGGATTGAACTACTTTATTCCTCATCGTTGCCTGATTAAACCCCTGAACCCTGGAACGGGGTTTTGCCCTGATGTCCATTGTGCTAGACCGATCTGCGCTCTCCAAAGAGCCGCTATGGAGCAGTCAACCCGTTGCGAAGCTAGGTCGCACCATTAAATTTGTCGCTGAAGTGATCAGCAGCAACTGGCAAAATGACTATGCTCGTAAATTTGAAGACTACGCCCTGCTCGGCATTCCAGAATATTGGATTGCAGATTATCAGGGGTTGGGCGGTGAATTCTTCATTGGTCGCCCAAAACAGCCAACCCTAACCGTTTGTATCCTGGGTGAAGAAGGTCGCTATGAACGGCAACTGCTGCGAGGCAACCAGCCGATTGTTTCTTCTGTCTTTCCTAGCTTGAACCTGACCGCAGAAGCCGTACTAAGGACTGGGCGGTAGCTCATCAAACACGGGTAGCCACAACTGCGATATCTGCAACTCCCATCCCGGCAGCAAGTCTGGCAGCGTCAGCCTATCCCCCGCTTCCCTGCTAAACACTGGCGCGGCGCGATCCCAAACCGCTGCTTGAAGGCTGTCGCAAAGTGTCCCAAGTGCCCATAGCCAACCAGATTTGCCACCTCTGCTACAGTGTGATTGCCCTGGCGCAATAACCTTTCTGCCTGCTTGAGCCGTTGCTGTTTGAGATAGCCCATCACCGTTGTTTGAAAGACTGCCCGAAACCCTCTCTGAAGCGTGCGATCGCTCAACCCCGCCTGCTGCGCCAATTCCAGGATAGACGGCGGATTTTCTAATCGGGTGTCCAAAATCTCCTTCGCGTGATGTAAACGCGCGATCGTCTCTGGTTTCAGTCCAGGGAATATCCGAGTTTGCGTCCGATCCTCAGCAATCAAGTCGAGATAGATCACCAGCAGTTCCATCACCTTTGCCTGAAGATACAGCCGCTTCAGTTCGCCACGATACGGCGCATCCCACATCTGCTGGGCGATCGCTTGAATAGCGGGAGTCACGCTGGGGTAAAACGAAACCTTCCAATCCTCTCCCTTAAACAACGACTTCAGCGCGTCAGAATTACGCGGCTGATCCATCAAAAAACCTGAATTGAACAGTTCTGGATCGATCTCGATGTTGACACAGGTTGAATGCTCTCCAGCACAATGTTTTCCAGCCGTAGCAGGCGAAATTCCACTGCCCGAAAAATAGCTGCGATCGCCCCCCAAGTTGGGATGAACGTCATCAAAATAAAGCAAGCCTGATGGAAAAATTGAAATTTGAATGGGATGGTCGTGAGCGGGTGTTTTCACGATCAGATCCTGGTGATATTCCACCTGTGAAAAACATAGCCATACTCCAGGCAACAGATCCACCTCACGGCTGTAGCCCTGTCCCAGAAATTCTGGCACACCCCACAGTTTCTCAAAAGCATCCAGAGTCAGGTTATCAGGACAAGTTACGGGAGCCTGCTCATGTAACTTGTCCCAGCCAGATTCGTTGAGAATGAGCGTCATGGTGAAGAGGGTTTGGTAGAGAGTTAACTGCAATTAATTGTCAATAAATTTACCATCATTCACAAAATTGTGGGCGATCGCTGCACCATTGGAATGACTTAGAAAGCTTCCTACCTTAGCTCGACTTTATCCAAATTCCAAAACCCTGATACAGTAATGGCCATAGCAGACAGATTTTTCTCCAGAATTTTCAGCATGGCGGTCTGACCCGGTACAGACAAAAAAGTTTGGCTCTTCGGCTACAATCCAGATGCTGTTGGAAATGACTCGAGTTTCAAATGGGTAAAGTCGAGCTTAGGTTTGGGATATGATTCAGGTCTAAAGTTTGTTGTGAAATGTTAACAAGGAAGAGGAACTAGGAGCTAAGAGGATGTTTAAAAGTAATAAGTATGAACCAGTTTATCGACAAAATCTACCGGGAATTACTTCCGGGCGTTGAGATTGAAAGCGTCGATCCACACAATCCGATTGTGGTGCATCACGTCCCGGCTCCCTGGCAGCGGCTTGGAGCGGGAAACTATGCCGCTGTGTTTTGTCACCCCGATTTCCCTAATCAAGTCGTGAAAATTTATGCACCTAGACGACCCGGTTTTGAGGAAGAGCGAGAAGTTTATCGTCGTCTGGGTTCCCATCCGGCTTTTTCGGAATGTTTTTATGCCGAAAAGAATTTTTTGGTGCTCAAACGTTTGCATGGAGTGACGCTCTATGATTCTATGCACTTGGGTTTGCGAATTCCAAAACAGGTAATTAAAGATATCGACCAGGCACTAGACTATGCCCGCGATCGCGGTTTACATCCCCACGATGTTCACGGGCGTAATGTGATGATGCTTGATGGCAGAGGTTTTGTCGTCGATGTTTCTGATTTCCTACACAACGAGGAGTGTTATGCCTGGAATAACCTCAAGAAAGCATATTACTGGTTTTACTTGCCATTTCTCTCACGATTGCGGCTGCGAGTACCTTACTTTGTCCTGGATCTGGTTCGTGCAGGCTATCGCCTTTTCCGTCGGCTCACTCGTTCGTGAGTAAGTGACACCCAACCTGTTGAAGATGCCGCGAACGTGAGTTCTAACAGTACTCAAACTGACGTGTAGCGCTGCTACCATTTCATCGTTAATGGGTCCTTTGACGATTAGTAGCCAGGATTTGCTGTTCGCGGTTGGGCAGCTTTGTTGAACGACTTTCAGATGGCGATCGCGTAATTCTCAATCCTTGACTGGTGGGTTTAATTCTCGGTAGCCACTCTAGCTCTGATAGTTCTAACGAAACCTTCCTTAAAAATCCTTGACCGTAACTTAGGGATCTGCGTTTATTTAAGATCCCATTTTTGAGGCGCGGCGGAGCCGCGCCTCAAAAAATGGGACTTTATTTTTATGCAAGTCCCTAAGGCTAACTTGAGTATCGGGCAGTTGTGCTGATACTGGTAGTGGTACAACTCCAGCGAACCTGTTAAGTGCTTCATTATAAAGCCTGTCAGCTACAGCACCTCCCCCCAGTGAACCTGCAAGACCTCCTACAATTCCTCCGATCGCCGCTCCCACAACGGGAATCGGTATAACAACTTGCCCGACTGCGGCACCAGCTTGACCACCAGCTATACCACCAGCTAAAGCACCTCCTGATCTAGCAGCAGCTTGTGCAGTGGGTGTACCGTTTCTAACCTGGTTAGCAAAGTCAGCAGCAGCAGTCACATAGGGAATTGCGCTCACTCCCACTCCGATCGCCTGTGGTAAGCCTCTAGGTAGTGCCTGAGTGCCACGACTAAAACTACCGCTAGAGCTAGTGCTAGGGTTAACACCTCCCGTTCTAGGTCTGTAACTACCTCCTGAACCCCCACCCCCCAAATCATTCCTAAGTCTTTGCCCTAGCGATGGGTCATTACGCCATTGTATTAGCGGGTAAGCCTCCCCTGAATGGCTGTACAGCGTTTGCGGGTGCCGTTACGCCACTATTCCCAACTGTGTTAGTAGGTTGGGAGATATCTAAGATGTCTTGTGGTGTAATTGGTGTGGGTGTTCTGGGTGGTTGGAAGTTGGGAGGTGGATCAACCTCAATGTATTGAGGCGTGGTATCAACACCAGGACGAAAAATGTTTCTACCACTGGAATTAAGACTTGACGGCGGATCAACTTGAATTGGAGTGTAGCCAGTGCTAGCGCTGATAGGGCGTGAGGTGATTTGCCTCACATCACCATACAAATTAGTGCCAGAGGCATTAATTACTTCACGCCCATCAACCCCTAGTCCACCTCTAATGTTTTGGTTTGAACCGCTGAAACTGCCAGATCCAATCTGATCAATCGAAGTAGACCTGTCCATCGCTCATTAGCCTTGAAACTCGCAGGGATAGCAATGGTTGAGAGTTCCATTGCATACTGCCAAATCTTGGCATTCCCGTTCATGTAATCAGCGTTCATCTGAATGGAGTGTCGCGTTAGTATTCTGTGTTTGTTGTCGGCCGCCACATAAAACACACCAGTTTGGGCCGCTCTTTCGGTGTAGCCAACGCCCTCTATTACAATCACTTGTGGATTTACGTGGGTTAACACCAGTGCCGACCAAGAATGGAGTTTCTCAACTGTGTTGATGGCGCTGGGAATATCGGTTGCAATGGCTAAGGCTGTCATACACGAGAATCCTTGTACTAAAAGATTCTTTTATTAAAGACTGTTCACAAAATTTTTCGCTTCATCAAATAGCCGTCCAAAGGCTTGATCACACAGCTTTTTTAGGACAAGATTTAGGCACGTTTCCTAGCACGACAGCCAAAACGCTTATGAGTCAAGACATCTCTCTTAACGGATTGGGGATTCGAGTTCCCTTAGCTCCATGTTTTTTAAGAATTTAGACTCGATCTTTTATTGTGTCAGCAAGCAAAAGAATTCACCGCTGGCAACAAAGGATTGTCCTCGGACAATAAAGGATTGTTTGGGGATAACAAAGGATTGTCAGCAAAGAGGAGAACCGGATTGAAGCCCCTCTCCCAAGCAAGAGACTTACAGCAGTTTTCACCTGCATAAGACACAGATTCCGGTAGGGGCGAACGACCGTTTGCCCCTACCTGTGGTTTATTCATCTGCAAGACGCTGTAAGTCCCTTGTTCTACAGAGAAATGCGTAAGTCCTAAAAGAGATAACACTAGACAGCCTTCTCTAACCAGATGGGGTCATCGCGACGAATCGTGCCCCCTTGCAGAACAGACATTCGAATGCCAGCGATGACGTTGTTATATTGGGCAGTGGTGCGAAGAATATTCAAATCATCAGGTACACCCGATTGCGCTAAGGTTGTCACTACACAACGGGGGCAGGCAGTATCGATGCTAAGACGAACGGTTTCACCGATCGCCAGGATTCCCCCGACCCAATCATTCTCTAAAAATGTGATTTCATGCGAAGTGGGTTTAATCACAATGTTGGGGCGAAATCGGCAGCGCTCAAATTGTCCATCTGGGTAAAGCTGCTGTAATCGCGCCAGGGTTGCTGTCGTGAGTGCGTGAATGGAGCAAGAATCAAAAAAGGTTCCCATTGGCATCAGCAGTTGAGTCACCGCATCTTGGTGAACCGTTCCTTCAACAACAGGCCAGTACTGCTCTAAGGTTGGAGCTTCGGGTGGGCAGGAGAGCAATTCCACATCTCGCTCCAGCGCAGTTGAAAGAATTTTACTGATATCGGGATCTTCGCTGGTCATTGATTTGCCATTGGGCAGAGAAACTTTAACAGGTGGAAGCAATCCATTTCCATTGGGAGTGTCTGTGAGAGATGCCTGGAAATCTAGTAGTTTTGCCCATTTCTTGGGATTCTTGGCGCTGGCGACTTTGCCGCTTTGCACGTCCCGTAAGGCATAGGCGCGATCGCCCGCTAATCCAACAGGAGTCACGGCTGAAGTCTCAATTTCTTCCCCTAACATTGACTTGACTGGATAGCGCCAGAGTGACGCGATCGCCCCCACCAATTCCCGCCCCATAACTTACCAACTGAACAACAGATTAAAGCTATCAGAACTCACTTAGCGCAGAAGTATCAGAACCTACACGGATGGGTGAGCGATCGCCCTTTAATTTCTCCAAACGGTTTGCTATCAACCGCATTGATAAACGTGGCTGTATCAGTTTTGCCTAATTCCTTAATGACCGGACGCTCAACGGCTTCCAAAGTTGTATGGAGCGATCGCTGATAAATCTCTGGAGTCGCCGCGATCCTAATCGATAAATGACCGATATCTAAAACGTCAAATCCCGCTTTGCGTAAGCGCTGAGCCGCTGTTTGGAGGCGATCGCTATCAGCACCAAACCGAGACACCTTCACCTACAAATGCTTCATCTACAGACTGAGGAACAATACTGGCCAAAAGAAAAAAATTACTCATGATTAGTCCTATGAGAAATTGCCAGACTTCTCAACTTCACTACTCATTTAACAAGTAGCTGCGATTGATTAGTCTGCAAAGTAGTTATTGTAAAGTGGCTTGGCGATCGCCAAATTCCACAGATCACCGTTACCATACCCGTGACGATTGTAGTTATCTTCAACCAATGATTACTAGCACCTTCAAAGTGCTGCACACGAAACACAATAATCACACAAACTACTTCGACCAGTATTACGATCTATTACTGATTTGCAATTATCCTCTTTAGGCTAAGGATCTTTGCTTTCCAACGCATTCAGTTTCAAACGAATTTGAGTTCTGCAAATCACCCTTATTCCGTATTTCTGTCACGAGAGTTTATTAAACTCTACCAGACAGCGACTTGCGTAAAGAAGTGATATTCATAACCAGTCCTTTCACCCCCTGCTAGAGCAAATTCATGCCAAACCGCGCAAAAGTAATGCTGGACGCAAACCGGTTAATTCGTCCTTAGACCTTGGGGATCTGCGTTTATTTAAGATCCCATTTTTCAAGGCGCGGTGGAGCCGCGCCTTGAAAAAATGGAACTTTATTTTTATGCAAGTCCCTTAGAACCAACTTGGCTTGGTAGCCAAATCTACCAGCGTGGGTATTGCAACCATCCCTTGAGTCAGGAGCAGAAGCCGTTGAATCGCACCAAGCTCAACATTGCTAAAAACGAGCTTAGTTCATTGGCTCGGCAATGCTTAGCAGACGAACGCTCTGGTGACATCAAAACCCTGCAAGAGGCGACATCGGTTTGGGCACCCGATGTTAATCACACTGAATGCGGGGTTGATTGGTCAATGAAAATTGACGATGCCCGATGTAAACTCATCTCTGTCTACCCTAAAATTAAGCGGTGACGCAGCACTAGTACAGAGTGGCGGAAGTTTGGCTACCATAGCATCTTGCCCGCGTGAGCGAGACTCTAAACGATTGGCAAATTTAAGCCGGAATCTACTAGTCACAAATCTGTAATCACCAACGTCTGAACAAACAGCACGCACTATTACAATAGAGAGGTGAGTTTGCTTTAGATATTCGGTTGTTTAGTCCCATTTAACCTGATTTAGCCCATGCCTCCTCGTTGGCCTCGTGAACCCGACCGTAAAGATCCTGCATATCGTCGGTTAGATGATCGAATGAACTTTGCCACTCATGTTGCAATTTTTGCAGCAACCAACTCTGGACTCTGGTTTGTCCGCACACTCCAATCTCAAAACTGGACGTGGACAGTCTGGGTGACGGGTGGATGGCTGCTGCTACTAACTGTCCATGCAGTGTATATTTTTGCGATCGCCGACTATTCTGACTCAACTGCCTCAGACGAATTACCTAAATCCTCCTAGAGCAAGGCGATCGCCCTTCCAGAGTACGTTAGGTTGAAATTGTAGCTGAGTAGAGCATTGTCTCTGCCCAAGCTCAGACGAATTAGGTAAACTGCAATGGCTCAACCCAGTAGAACAGAGGCGATCGAATCGCTGGCAGCAGAAATCGGTGAAAACATTTATATTGATGTAGCAAAATGGCATCTTTACCTCAGAGATGCCCACTTACACACGCTTTTGGCAGAAAGGTTTTACCCAATGCTGACGGATAACAGCGTTGATCAAAGTAAAGTAGCGGAAACCTTGAGCAATATTCCCGTAAAGCTTGGTGGCGGTAAACGTGAAGTTCCTTTATCAGACCTGCTGCCTGCCTCAGTTCAAAGCAATCTCGTCGAACTTCTGGAAGAATATCAGCGCAAGCTCTAGAAAATTCACCAATGCATCGTTATTTGCAAGGGGGTTGGCACCATCGCCAACCCCGGTTTCTATTCTTCCTCGACGTATTCCTCTTCCTCGCCTTCGTCTATCGGCGCTACGGTTGTTGCTGAAACCGCAACGCCCATCTCCAACTTTTCGCGAACCTTTTGCTCAACTTCCTTGACAAATTCAGGCTTCTCCTTCATGTACTTGATTGCATTATCACGACCCTGGCTAATATTTTCGCCGTTGTAGCTGTACCAGGCTCCCCGCCGAGCGACAACTCCAGTTTCCTCTGCCAGGTCAATCAAGCAACCAAAAGTAGAGATTCCTTCACCAAAGATGATGTCAAATTCGGCAATGCGGAAGGGGGCAGCAACTTTGTTCTTAGCCACCTTGACTTTGGCGCGGATACCAAATTCTTCCGTCCCTTTCTTCAAAGTTTGAATTCGGCGGATGTCGAGCCTGACCGACGCATAGAATTTGAGCGCATTACCACCCGTTGTGGTTTCAGGATTGCCGTAGGAGATGCCGATTTTTTGGCGCAACTGGTTCAAAAATATGACGCTACAGCCAGTCTTGCCAATGTTGCCCGTAATCTTGCGAAGCGCCTGACTCATTAGCCTGGCCTGCAAGCCAACGTGAGCATCGCCCATTTCCCCTTCGATCTCGGCTCTGGGGACGAGTGCTGCAACGGAGTCTACTACAACCACATCGACCGCAGTAGAGCGCACAAGCTGATCGACAATTTCTAGGGCGGCTTCACCTGTATCAGGCTGAGAAACCAGCAGATTTTCAATGTCTACGCCTAACGCCTTAGAGTAGGTGGGGTCGAGAGCGTGTTCGGCATCAACGAAAGCAGCTATTCCACCTGCTTTTTGGACTTCGGCGATCGCATGAAGCGCCAACGTCGTCTTCCCAGAACTTTCTGGTCCATAAATTTCAATCACTCGTCCTTTAGGCAAACCGCCGCCCAGCGCCAAGTCGAGCGTCAGGGCACCACTGGGGATTGTCTCTACCTTCATGCGAGTGGCATCACCCAACCGCACAATAGTGCCTTTACCGAAGGTTCGATCAATCTGGTTGAGTACCAGATTTAGGGCTTTTGTTTTTTCAGAATCTTCACTGGTGGTTTTAGCCATTAGCGCCTCAAAACGGAATGTGCGGAGAATACAGGGGTCAATAAAATTTACAGGGAAGCAAGTCTATATTCAAGGCTTCCCGCCGCCAGACAAGAAACAATAAGCGGATGTAAATTGAAGTTAAGCTGAGGTTTGGCGTGAGGGGCGGGTGCGTGAGGTATGAGTGGAGCAGCAAGACGAATGGCTCAAAGTTGCACAATGCAGTTTAGCCTACCGTTTAACCTGTCCAAATCTGGTTACGCTGTAACCAGTCGAATCTTGTCTATTGTAAGGTATTTGAGCTTTAATTGCATACAAGTGTACTAGTAAAGATTTCGACGTGAACTGTATTCAGTGGTGCCCTGTTGCAACTTATTCGATATCTCATTCAGCCTGAATCTAGGTTGGCTCCTGCCTCTCGTGGGGTAGGAGATCTTCTGCGTCAATGGCTCTTTTTCATTCGCTGCTCTTTTATTGTTGTCCTGATTTCAAGCAGAAAGTTGAGCAAAAATTTAGCATTAAGACACCTTAGATCCGTCTGGAACGGACTTGTTGGCTCAAACGGCTTGAAATGCCTCCCTTAAAATTCGTAAATCTTAACATTGCGGGTCTTATTTCCTTTGAAGAATGACATTTAATCTTCCTCATCTGCTAGTTCCTGATACAGCGCTGTCAGTGGCAGGGCTGACGGCTTATATTCAGGAATTGCTGGAGCAGGACAGTCAGTTGCGGCAGGTTTGGGTGACAGGGGAAGTTTCTAGCGCCAGTCGCTATCGCAGTGGGCTGTTTTTTACGCTGCAAGACCCGGATGCAAAGGTGGCAATTAGCTGTGTGGTGTGGAACAGTCAGCTAACCAAACTGGCGACTGTGCCCGTTCAGGGGGAGCAGTTCATCATTTTGGGGCGAATTCACGTGCATCCGCAGCGAGGCAATTATCAGCTAATTGTCTGGCAGGCATTACCCGCAGGCGAAGGTTTACGGGCACTGCGCTATCGTCAGCTACGGCTGCGATTGGAAACGGAGGGACTGTTTAATTCTGAACGCAAGCGGTCTTTGCCTGCCCATCCACAAACGATCGCCGTCGTTACTTCCCCTCAAGCGGCTGCCTGGGGCGACATTAAGCGCACTTTGAAACGCCGCTATCCAGGGTTGTGTGTACTGTTTTCTCCGGCTCTGGTACAGGGAGATCAGGCTCCGGCTTCAATTGTGAACGCGATTCAGCGGGTTGAGCGAGATGGGCGGGCGGAGGTGCTGATTCTATCGCGGGGGGGTGGAGCGATCGAGGATATGGCTTGCTTTAACGATGAGCGAGTGGTGCGGGCGATCGCCACTTGTCCCATTCCGGTCGTCGCTGGGATCGGGCATCAGCGCGATGAGTCATTGGCTGACCTGGTTGCTGATGTCTGTGCCCACACGCCAACAGCCGCCGCAGAGCAGGCTGTACCAGAGCTAGCCGATTTGCTGAGTGAGCATCAAGAGCGAATAACGGCATTAGCTCAGGCAATTGAGCATCGACTTACCGCCAGCTATGACCATCTGCATCGACTACGAGAACGGTTGCGACGGCTTCAGCCCGATCGCCAGATTCAGCAGGAAACTCAGCGATCGCCTGGTTGCGTCAACGGCTGCTGCATGGAACGGCTCAACAGCTTCAGCAGTCCAATCAACACTGTCAGCTTTTACGCCAAAAGCTGATTACCCTAGATCCAAAAGCGGTTTTGCGGCGTGGTTATGCGGTGGTGCGACAGGCAGATGGGGGAGTGGTGCGATCGCCCGCAGAACTGATCCCCGGACAAGATCTGACCGTTCAACTGGCTCAGGGACAACTCAAAGTCAAAGTTTCAGAAATTTCTAGCTCAACCCATGACCCACTGCATCAAAATCCACCATGAATGATTCAACTTCTCCTGGCACAGCCTATTCTAAAAATTTGAAAGCCAACTTGAACAAGGCGATTCCTGCTGATCAAAGCTCAGAGGACTGGAGCTATGAGCAAACCGTCACTCAGATTGAGGCGATTATCACTCGCATTGAGATGGGCGATCTGGAGCTAGCTGATGTGTTTGAACAGTTTGCCACCGCTGTCGAACATCTACGCGAGTGTGAAATTTTTCTCTCTCGCCAGCAGCGGCAAATGGACGTGCTGGTTGAAACGCTGATGGACGAGCCAGAAGGGTTCTAGGCAATGCTGCCTCGTTTCCTGGCTTCCTTGTAAGACGTGCCGATACCGCGCAGTCCAGCCCGGATCATCTGCTGTTCTAAAAGAGCAAAGAAACGGGCGCGATCGCCTCCTCTCACAACGGCCTGATTGTGGGCTTCAGCCAACGCAACGGGGTAGCCATACCCTTTTTGCACTTGAGTCAGGGTAAGGCTGAGCGCAATATTAAGCAATTCTGCATCTTCTGCAACCCACGCTGGAACCTCGATTCGGGCAATTTCTGAGCCAACGTGGGCATAACAGAAGTAAATGGCGTGATCCCCATAAAGATTAAGGATTTTGGCAGAACTACGCCAGAGTGGGCTGCGTTGACCGGGGCTTAGCAATAGTGACCATAGAGCAGTGTCTCGCAGTGGCGCAAACACCTGACAGGGAGCCTGTTCAGTTTGTCCGGGGCAGTGGGTCGCGCAGTCGGGCGTGTCGTAGGGGCAGGTGTGCAGCCGCAAAAAGTTGAGCGCTTCGCCACTGCGGGAGGCACTGAGATAGCCAACGAGCGGCACGTTCGCTGCTTTTAGCTGATCCCAGGCATGGAGGATTGGAGGCAGGATGCGATCGCGGGCAGCGGCAGGCAGCGGCTCCAGAAACCAGTGAATTAGCGAACCGTCTACCATTGCTAGAGTTGGTGGTGGCTGACTTGACAGCACCGAAAGTTGAAGTGACGAGGTAGATTTACTGGCTGATCCCCGACTTTGAATTTCCGTTCCGATGGCTAATTCTGCCAGTACGGTTGCTTCTGACACCGTTCGGCGATAGCCCATCCACTCCTCAGTACGAATTCCCCACTGGCGGGAAATGTACAGATCTTCAGGGCGATAAAATACTTCCGGTAGGCTATCTAGCAGCGGATGGCGGTTTTGGGCGTAGTGCAGCACGACCCGCCCGACATTGATTAAATAGCAGTAAGCAATTTCGTGATGGCTCGGCGCAATTTGCGATCCGTCTGTGGCCAGGACAGTGTGAATGTCGGGTGCAGCGGTCAGGTCGATGCGAGTGTCGAGCGGTTCGACGGGTTCTGCTGCGGTAAAACCGAGGCGATCGCTCCAAGTTTCCTGCATCTTTACTAATTCTGCCTGATGGCTGCGTGCCTGCTCTAACAACTGCTGCGCCAACTCTAGCCGCTGTCGAGTTGCCGCTGCTTCATGGGAGAGATGCTGGCTAATGTCCTGCATCTGACGCGCCAGTTTAATCAGGTCGAGCATGAAGGGATTAGTTGAAGGGTAAGGATTAAGAATTGGGATCGCAGAAATGCTAGGAGATGGCGATCGCCCTGCCTGGGTAGAATCCTAGCCCAACTTCAATTAAATTAGTACAAACGTCTCTAATTAACTTGCCCGCTTTACCCAATTCTATGTACAGATTTGCGGCAGCCTCTAAATTTGAACCGATTGTGTTTGGTGCGGCCAAACCAGGTTCTGAACGACAAGTTTCGGAATGGGTTCAGTTTATGCGTCAGCAAGGAATTCGGCGAGTCTGCTGTTTACTGCCACATGAGCAATTGACTCCATATTCTGATCTGCTGGGCAGCTACCGTCAGGAGTTTGGGGAAGATAAAGTTCTTTGGGCACCTATCAAGGACTTTCACCTGGTTGAGCCAGAAACGCTCACCCAAAGAGTTTTGCCGTTTCTAGCAGAAGCCGAGCAGCAGCAAGAGAGAGTGGTCGTTCACTGCTCTGGCGGTATGGGGCGCACAGGACACATTCTCGCAGCCTGGTTGGTGTTTGGACGAGGGTTGTTGAATAAGGAGGCGATCGCCGCTGTTCGGAAAACTGGGCGTAATCCCTATGAAGCGGCGATCGCCGGGATACTAAGGGGCAAAAATCCCTGGAAGGGAGTTTCTGAACTAAATGCCCTTCTGAATGCTTGCCGCCAACTCAGTAGCGAGTAAAAAAGCGGAGGTAAGGCATAACCTTAGCTTCCGCTTAAATCTAAACTGGATTGACTGGCGACCTCTAATCGAGGAAGCCCATTGTGGTGTCGGGATCGTCAATATCGTTGGAGGCAACCGGGCGATTGCCAGGGAGATGACTGCCTCGCATCAGGTCGGGGCTGCTGGCAACGATGGGGCGATGTCCGGGCAGGGTATCGACATCCAGCACTTCAAAGTCATTTGCAAAAATGGGGCGATGACCTGGAAGGCTATCAACGTCTACAACCCGCAAGCGACTAACAGAAATTGGACGATTGCCTAATAGGTAGCCAGAAATTTCTAGCTTACTAGCAGCGATCGGGCGATATCCCGACATACTAAGGGCATTCTCAACTTCGATGTCGCTGGGGCCGATGGGGCGATTGGCTAGTTCTCCCGATGGACGAAACTGAATTTCTCCTGAAGCGCCTTTTGATTCGCCTGGTTCAGACTTGGTGATGTGGTTAGCCCCATCTGATTTGTGGGTTGCATCAACCGCAACCGCTTGAGATTCGTTTTCGCTGCTCATCGCTCTCTCCTTTAGTTCCCCACCATGTCCGTTTCTTGTATCGGTTTCAGTATTACTCATCAACCAATCCTGTAACGCTTTATCTCAACAGGCGATCGCTTATTCAGCATCACCTGAGAGCTTTGTCAACTAACTTTTTGAACCTACTTTTGACTATTTAGAGCTTTTCTAATGCTCCTACCCTCAATCAATCCGCTTCTATGATTCATCCGGGTGAATCTAAAAACGCTCTATGAGAATTTTAGTAATAATTTAATAATTTAATCGAAACGGTGTATTTGAAGTTATTTACCGACAAATAACTTCATCTGATGAGACGAAGCTTACCACTCACGAAGAGCGATCGCCACTCCCTGCTGTAACGCTTTTGACAAACTTTGATCTTCTGATAGCGTTTTCAGTCGCTTATATGCAGCATCAGCATTAAGCTGCTTTAGAGCGGCGATCGCATGAAGTTGAACTCCGAGATCGGAATCTGCCAACAGACAGATCAGGGGTTCTAGAGCCTCGATTGCTCCCAAGTGTCCTAAGCTGAGGGCAATGGACTGCTTCCTTTGAGCCAACTGTACAGATGATTCAGCCTTCAGCAAATCGATCAGAATTTTGGCAGATTGAGGTCGCAGCGTTGACTCTTCTACTTTGCTTAAGGCAGCAACAATTTCGCTGTAAACTTCGGCTGAAGCATGAGGCAGAATATCGCGAAATTGGCTCAGGACATCAGCGGTAAGTGCCCAGCTTAGCGATCGCACGATCTCGATTTGCACAACCAGAGGCGTATGGGGCGATCGCAGCGTGTTGACCAAAGCCTGGATCGCGCCAGCATTCCCCAGTCTTCCCAGAGCGATCGCCGCTTGCCGACAAACTGCCGGATTCAAATCAGTCAGATAGGGAGCCAGCAAATCTACAAGATTGGTCGCTGTTTGAACAGTTCTCACGCCCAGCCCAGTTACCGCCTCTTGTCTAACTGAAGCTGCGGGATCTTGCAACGCCTTCGCTAACACTGGAAAAATGCGCGGGTCATGAAAGCTGCTCAGTGCCTCGATCGCGGCTGCACGAATTGTAGGCTGGGGATCAGTGACGACGCTCAGCAAAGGTGCGATCGTTTCTGAGTGGCGAATTCGAGACAGCGATCGCACTGCCAGTAGCCGAAACTCTGGGAGCGCAAGCAGGTCTGTCAAGGCTGGGATCGCTGGATTACCCAGGTTTGCCAGCGCCTCAGCGGCGGCAGCACCGAGTTCACCCTGAGAATTCAGCAGATTAATGAGAACTGGGATCACCGCAGCGTGATTAAACTCACCCATAAGCCGCACGGTAAACCAGAGCAGTTCCCAGTCTGCCTCTTCGGCTTGCACTTCGGCTTGCAAAATTTCAATGAGGGGGGCGATCGCATTCGGTCCAAATCGGGGCAGCAGCTTTGCTACATCCCAGCGTGTTTGAAAATCTCCTTCGACCAGTAGGTTTAGCGCCACGTCTAGCCACAGTGCCGGGGCATACCTGTTTTGTGGGATCGCCTGATTATGTTGACTTGCCAGCACAGACAGCGGCTGCACGCAATTGCTCCACGAGTCGCCATACAGATTGCTCTCCGATGGATTGGGCGAACTAGAGTGGAGCGAGTGGGGATCGAGCGAATTTACCATGACTGAAACCTGCTGTAATTCGGTACTGGCGAGTCGGTTTTGTATCTCATCATTCCGTAAAACCGATGCACTTCAACGGATAGGGGTGATGGAATCAGATGTGATTTGAGCATAGTGCTGATGTAATCAGTACATATTGAGACTGCTTTTGTGATCCGCTATACGGTTCTACTCCATTGTTCTGAATACTCTTACCTATTAATGAATCAAAAATTTCCATACCTGTTCTTAATTCAAATCTAATGCCAACTCCCTTCAAGGCTCCAAAAGACGCAGCTTTATATAGGAACGGTATAACAGTTTGAGTCGTTTCTGTCGTTAATCCTTCATTCTACGTTTGAAGTCAGATAAGCATTTTCAGGTTTATCTTTCGATCCTTCCTGAGGCTAGCTTGTGTCTTGTTAGCGATACAATTCCTAACTTTCAGGTAATGAACCTTTAGCCCGTCATTTTCTAAAGAATAAATTTAAGATGCTGGGAATTTGGGCTGTCGGCTCAGATAGGTTTTCTAGCAAAAATTTGACCAGGCAAGATTAAAGCTGGGTGAAGCGATCGCCCCATTCTTTCTGAAAAAATCACTCTAAGCTGGAGTAAAACATCTACTGAAGCGCCGTTTTAATAGCAGCATCTCAACAGCTAGGAGACAAAGTGAGGATTGGAAACCTTGATTTAGCAGACGTTTAAGCTTTTGATGTAAGACCCGCATGAATATTATGCAGAAACTTCATATTAGAAAATATTTTGTAACAAAAGATACGAATTTCCTGCTTGACTCCGAATAACTTAGTTAGAAATCACGCATAGCCCAAAATCTTAGAAACATTAGGTGGCAAGTTTGAAAATTTAGTCAGATTGCGTTAGTTTGATTCGCTGTTGTTTCTAAAGGCTCTTCAAAAGGCTTGTTTTTCGACATCCTTTCAGGTTTTACTTTTTGCTAATTCCGTCAATCGTTTCAATTTTGCTAAAGCAGTTAGTTTCGCACAACTGGGCTGGTTCAAGTTATTTCTAGTAGCTCTTCACATTTGCTCAGGGCTGCATCCAGGTACAAGCATCAAGAGGATAGTTCCGTGACCGAAACAGCAACCAATCCAACCGCAACGCTGAACAAATTTGAGAAATTTAAGCTTGAAAAAGACGGCTTGGCAGTCAAGCAGGAAATCGAGCAATTTGCTCAAATTGGCTGGGAGGCGATGGATGAAACTGACCGGGATCATCGATTGAAGTGGCTGGGAATTTTCTTTCGCCCTGTGACTCCGGGCAAGTTTATGCTGCGGATGCGAACTCCCAGCGGCATTCTCACCAGCGGACAACTGCGAACGCTAGCAGAGGTCGTACAGCGCTACGGCGAAGACGGCAACGCAGACATCACAACCCGCCAAAACCTTCAGCTTCGGGGAATTCGGATTGAAGACATTCCCGATATTTTTCGGCGGTTTGAGCAGGCAGGCTTGACTAGTGTTCAGTCGGGCATGGACAACGTTCGCAATATCACGGGTTCGCCTGTCGCAGGGATTGATGCCGATGAACTCATTGATACTCGTGACCTGGTGCAGCAGGTGCAGGACATGATCACAAACAGCGGCGAAGGAAACCCAGCGTTTACTAACCTGCCGCGTAAGTTCAACATTGCGATCGCCGGATGCCGCGATAACTCCGTTCACGCCGAAATCAACGATATTGCCTTTATCCCAGCGTTTAAGGATGGCACGTTAGGCTTCAACGTTTTGGTTGGCGGCTTCTTTTCGGCAAAGCGCTGCGAGGCAGCGATCCCAATGGATGTCTGGGTTGATCCCAGTCAGGTCGTGGCGCTGTGCGAAGCAATCCTGCTCGTTTACCGCAATCACGGACTGCGGGCAAATCGACAAAAGGCTCGGCTGATGTGGCTGATCGATGAATGGGGAATTGAAAAATTTCGCACAACAGTTGAGCAGCAGTTGGGGGCTTCCCTGCAAACCGCAGCAGAAAAAGATGAGATCGTCTGGGATAAGCGGGATCACATCGGAATTCATGCTCAAAAGCAGCCCGGTTTGAACTATGTCGGGCTACATATCCCTATCGGTCGGCTGTTTGCTCAGAATATGTTCGATCTGGCACGAATTGCCGAGGTCTATGGCAGCGGTGAACTGCGGTTCACGGTCGAGCAAAACGTGATTATTCCTAATGTGTCGGACTCGCGGCTGGACTTGCTGCTGAAGGAGACTTTGCTAGAGCGGTTTTCAATCAGTCCGACAACGTTGGAGCGATCGCTCGTTTCCTGCACGGGCAGCCAGTTCTGCAACTTTGCCCTGATTGAAACTAAAACCGCGCCCTGGGGCTGATCCGCGAACTGGAAGCCGAAGTTTCCTGTTCCCAACCCGTGCGAATTCACTGGACGGGTTGCCCCAACT
>JAAUTN010000075.1 GCA_012031415.1 Leptolyngbyaceae cyanobacterium SM1_4_3
TGCCAGCGATCGCCCCCCCCTTCTTCCCTCACAAACCTCACCTCAGCCAACCCCTTCCGCTTAGTTGGTTTAGACAACCCCTTCCAGGTTTTACGCAAGAAGTTGAAGGTTGGGCCGACCAGTTCCATTGGCAGTTTAGAAACTAGCCATCTAGCCCAGGCTTGATGACCGATCAGGAAAGAACCGCTGATCACCACTTCGACGAGCCAGCGGCTGAGGGGAATTTTTTCGGGACGGTAGCCAAAGTCAGGAACGGGAATTCCCTGTCGCTGCTGCACTGCCAGCCGAATGAAGCTGCCCCGCTTCTTGAAGTCGAGCATATGTCCGTGCATTCCCAATGCCTGATTAACGGAAATCGGCTCTAGCGTCAGTTCGCTCGATTGCTGCATTGATAGCAGGACTTTCTCGGCAAATTCACTCCGAGCCACAATCACAGAATGTCCGCCGCCGGCCTGCTCAAACTGGGGCGACCAGGCATCGCCAACGGATAGATCGGTAGCTTCGTTGGTGAAGTCGGGCGTGATCTGGCAGTTGCGCGAAATGTAGAACGGGATCAGGTAGTTGTAGTAAAACTTTTGGGCTTTGAAGACACGCCCATCGGCAGTTTCGACCTGGAGGTAGCCGGGCCATTCGCCTGCCCGCCACTGAAGGGAGGTGATGGCGATCGCATCCTTCACCCCCTGCATCCGCAAAACGCCCGCACTGCGCCCGTATACATATTCGTCCCGGTGTAAGGGCCAGCTACAAACACGACCTTCTGGGCGGCAGGGTGCCCTGCTGCCTGGAGCATTCGCAGCGCAGTCACCTGTTCGGGTAGCCCGACAAAAGCCAGACGACCGGGAAATGCTTCGATTTCGGGCAGAATCGTTAGCGTGGGCGTGACGGCATAAACGCTTTGAGCGGCTGCGAGAATTTCTGCTCGACTGGTTGCAATGGTTGGGGTGGCGGTTTCGGGGGAATGCAAGCCCTGACGCAAGACAACCGCTCCTTCAATTTGACCGCTTTCTAGTAAATGAATCAGGACTCGGCTGATGACCCCGCCCGATGCGCCACGCTGCCGAATGGCTGGGTCAGCCGCATAGCCTGTAAATACCTGTCGGTAGGCACCCAGCAGCGGATCGATAGGTTTGCCGTTGTTGAGGTATGCTAGCAGGTCAGGGTAAGGAACGCCGCGTCCAGAGCAAACTGCCCACGCCAACGCCAGAGATCGGTCTTCCGCATCAGTCAAAGCGCGACGTAAAAAGGGCAATGGCCCAGACGAAGTTTCCCGAAACTCTAGCAATTCTGGATGCAATCCTACACATACGCCGCAGTGAGTGCAGTTTTTGGGCTGAATGACTTGTGTTTGAAAGCGGCTCCAACTGTGCGTCTCGTTCCCCATGTTGATCACTTTTTTTGATTAGAATCTATCTCTGCTCGACGCAGACGTAACTGAATATCTTCTAATACTTTGCGGTTGACCGCCATCAGGTCTGCGATTAAGCCAAACATCCACAGTTGAAAGCCAATCAAAATCAAGATTGCTGCCAGAATCAGGCTGGGCGCACGCGATCGCGTCCCATTCTCCAGGAAAAACAAGACCAGCCAGCGCACTCCCAGCAGAACGCCCATTGAAAGGGGAATGCTGCCCAAAATCGCAAAGAATCTGAGCGGCTTGTAGGTCATTGAGATTCGCAAAATGGTGAGAAGCGATCGCTTTATATAGGACGGAATGCTTTTCACCAAACGCGACGGACGCAGATAGCCATTCGTGCGGATGGGCACTGACTTAATTGCCATTCCCTGCCGCCCGGCCTGAATGATTGTTTCTAGCGTGTAGGTATATTCGTTGAACACATTTAGCCGCAGCGCCGCCTCTCGGCTGATTGCCCGAAAGCCGCTAGGCGCATCCACGATATCTGTTTGGCTGGCAACCCGAACGACCCAACTGCCAAACTTTTGCAGCAGCTTTTTGGTCGGGGAGAAATGCTTGATTTGCCGAATCGGTCGCGCTCCTACCACAATGTCAGCCTCACCTCTCAAAATTGGCTCGACCAGGCGGGGAATGTCAGCGGCACAGTACTGATTGTCTGCATCCGTGTTTACGATGATGTCGGCTCCGGCTTTGAGACAGGCTTCTAGACCCGCCATAAATGCGTGAGCAAGTCCCTGGTTGTGGGCAAAACTGACGACATGATCAACTCCATTGGCTAGCGCTACCTCGACGGTGCGATCGCTGCTGCCATCGTTGACGATCAGCCATTCCACCTGGTCAATACCGGGAATCTGGCGCGGCAGTTCGGCTAGCGTCATTCCCAGGGTGGCTTCCTCGTTGTAGCAAGGAATTTGAATAATCAGTTTTGTCATCAGCAGATTTTACCCTCTTTTAAGTCAGTGCCATTGGGTTTTCTGCAACAAATGGTGCCACCCTGCGGGTAAATGGTGGGGTTGTGCGATCAATTCTTTAAGCTAAAGAAAGGGAAGGGTGAAGGAGCGCAATTTATAGTGTCTAACTTTTATCTTGGCATCGATTTTGGCACGTCGGGCGCACGGGCGATCGCCATTGACTTGAACGATGAAATTCAGGCTCAGACCAGTTTCCCATTTAAAGGTGAGTCTGAGGATTTGCTAATAACTTGGCAAACAGCATTGTTCTCACTACTCGAACAGCTTCCTGTAGAAATCTGCCAACAGTTGAGGGCGATCGCCGTCAATGGGACTTCTTCTACCGTGCTAATTTGCGATGCTGAGGGTAATCCACTCGATCAGCCTATTCTCTACAACGATGCGCGTGGAACGGCAGTGCTGGAGCGGGTAAGGGCGATCGCTCCGTCTAACCACACTGTTATCAGCGCCACCTCCAGTCTCACCAAACTGCTGTGGTGGTCTACCTGTACAGAAGTGATAAATTGTGTTTCCTCTGAAACATATTTCTTGCATCAAGCGGATTGGCTAGCCTTCCTGCTGCACGGTCAACTGGGGATTAGCGATTATCATAATGCCTTAAAGTTAGGATACGACGTAGGTGAGTTATGTTATCCCGACTGGATACAGAAGTTATCAATTCCTTTCAAACTGCCGCAGGTCGTTGCTCCAGGAACCCCGATTGGAACGGTGAAAGCGGCGATCGCCACACAATTTCATCTGCCTCCCGACTGCCTGATCTGTGCCGGAACTACCGACAGTATCGCTGCCTTCTTTGCTAGCGAGGTTCAGTCTCCTGGTGAAGCAGTTACGTCTCTCGGCTCTACTCTGGTGCTAAAGCTGCTGAGCGATACTCGCGTAGACGATTCCCGATACGGCATTTATAGTCATCGATTGGGCGATCGGTGGCTGGTCGGTGGCGCATCCAACACGGGTGGAGCCGTATTAAAACAGTTCTTTACGAATGCAGAACTGGAACATCTGAGTCAGCAGATTCACCCAGAACAGCAAAGCCTGCTGAGCTATTACCCACTTCTCACACCGGGTGAACGCTTTCCCATTAACGATCCCCATCTTCAGCCACAGTTGGAACCCCGACCCGACAACCCCGCAGAATTCCTGCACGGGTTGCTAGAAGGCATCGCTCGAATTGAGGCAAGGGGCTATCAGTTACTTCAAGAGCTAGGCGCAACGCCGCTGTCCTGCGTCTATACGGCGGGCGGTGGCGCGAAAAATAAAGTTTGGGGTGAGATGCGATCGCGTCACTTACAGGTGCCTGTCCTTTCCTCAGTCCAAACCGAGGCAGCTTATGGAACCGCACGACTAGCAAGTTTCAATTACCCATTACCCACCCAGATCTCAGTCTCATCAAAATTTATACCTGGATCAAGCAACGCCAATCTCTAAGAATTTAATTTTCTTATTAGGAAGAAATCTCAATAATTAGCAGTACAATACTTTTGCCTGTGCTGAATCGCAGATAAAAAGCCGAAAGTTTAATGCATTTTATTGCAAATAATCAAGGAGAAAGCTGTGGGGAGACGATTAAAAATCTGGACGGGAATTGGCACCTATGCCCTGGCGAACGCAGGGGCGATCGCCCTCATCATTACAGATACCGCCAGTGCCGAAGTGCCAGAAGCAGTAAGCCAAACGCCTGTGCTAATCAGCCAGAATAATACTTGTGTTGCCGTAGCCGTTGAGGGCGGTGGCGAAGGCGGTGAAGAGCCAGCAACCGGACAAGCCCAGGGAGGCGAAGGTGGTGAAGGCGGCGAAGGTGGTGAAGGCGGCGAAGGCGGTGAAGGTGGTGAAGGCAGTAGCGCTACTGCGCCAACTAGGCAAACCCAGAGCGGTGAAGGCGGTGAACGCGGCGTAACAAGAATATTTTTGCCGCCAGATAGACAATTTCGCGATCGCCAAATTATCACCGACTTTGTGGATCAGCTAATTATTCCCAACTACCAGCTTTTGACCGAGCGTTCGGGTGAATTAGCAACGGCGATCGATGCCTTTGTCGCTAATCCCAATGATTCAACCTTACAAGCCGCCCGTGAAGCATGGCTAGAAGCTCGTTCCCCCTGGGAACAAAGCGAGGCATTTGCGTTTGGCCCAGCCGCATCTTTGGGATTAGACGCAGAGTTGGACGATTGGCCAATAAACGAGACAGACGTGCAGGCCGTTTTAAATAGCTCCGATGCGCTCACACCAGAGTACGTTGACGGTCTACAAACTAGCCAAAAGGGATTCCACGCCATTGGGTTTCTACTGTTTGGCACTGATAACGACAAATCCCTGGAAGCTTTTACCCCACGCGAACTGGAGTATTTAGGGGCGATCGCTCCCGTCTTTGACCAGACTGCCAATGATCTTTTAACCAGTTGGACAGAGGGCTTAGAGGGCTATCCCCCTTACCGCAGTGAGTTTGTCAACGCGGGTGAAGGCAGCACTGCCTACCCTACGGTGCAAGCCGCTGGTGAAGAAATCGTTCAAGGCATCCTGGGCATTTTGGACGAATTGGGTAATGTCAAAATTGGCGAAGCGCTAGAAGCACAAAATCCCTTCCTGTTAGAAAGCCGCTTCTCCCAAAGTTCGCTTCAGGATTTTCAGGATAATCTGATTAGCGCCCAAAACGCTTATCTGGGAGAGTTTCCCGCAGCAGGCACCGATGGTAGCAGCCTTAGCGATTTTATTGTGGCGATCGATCCTAGTCTGGATGCCCAAATTCGTGAGCAGATACAGACCACGCTCGCGGCATTAGCAGAAATTCCTGCCCCGATTGAGCAAACCCTGTGCGATCGCAGCGCCCAACCGCAAATCGAAGCGGCTCAAGCCAGTGTTATGGAGTTGTTTGAAACATTCGAGCAACGTGTTTTGCCTCTGATGCAGCAGTGACGATAAGAATGAAGGATGAGGGATAAAGGATGAAGGCGCAATGGTAAGACAATTGGCTCGAATAAGACAATTGACTCGAAGAAATCATAGGGGGCGATCGCCACATCGCAAGATGATTCAGCAACTAACTTTATCCCTCATCCCTCATCCCTCATTTTCCCCCTCTTCCCGCCATCTCATCTTGGGACTGGTAGCGGCGATCGCTGGAATTCTGCTCTCGACTCTGCTCTCTAGCCCCGCGCAGTCCCAAATATCGCTACCGTTAGCAGGAGGAGAAACGACCATTCAAAATCGGACTTCTCGTGCTTATGAACAGCCCGCTCCCAACCTGGATGAATACTGGTCTGATCGTCATGCGGTAGGCGATCGCGCTTTTGAAGCAGCGTTTGTCACCGCACCCGCCAATGTTAATCCTGGCTTGGGTCCATTGTTTAATGGAACTTCTTGCGCGGGGTGTCATATTAAAAACGGACGAGGAATGCCAGAAAAAGGGCAGCGAGTCGTGCGGGTCAGCCAGTTAGTGAGTGAGACCAGTACGGAGGCGATCGCTGCAACACACGGCTCCTCCGTGCCTACCTCCCCTGCTTTAGAGACTGAAGTACCTGGAGCCAATACCCCGCCCGTCGCAGGAATTGGACTTCAGGTGCAGGAGCAAGGCGTGTATGGATATGCTCCAGAAGCGGTGGTACAGGTGACTTGGCAAGAACGGCAGGGCACCTATGGAGATGGCACATCTTATTCGTTGCGATCGCCCCAACTGCAACTATCTCTCCCGGATGGTACGCCGCTGTCGGAGGGGGTCGTTTTCTCTAATCGAATTCCTCAATCTGTGTTTGGAGTTGGGTTACTAGAAGCCGTTCCAGAGTCCGAAATTTTACAGTTGGCAGACCCCGAAGATGGCGATCGCAATGGCGTTTCCGGTCGCCCCAATCGAGTCTGGGATATTGTTCAGCAAACCGAGGCGCTAGGGCGATTTGGCTGGAAGGCAAACACACCAACCCTGCTGCAACAGTCAGCTTCCGCCTACTTCAACGACATGGGAGTTACTAACCCACTATTTCCTGACGCAGATGGCAACGAGGATATCAACAGAGAGATTCTTGAAGCGGCGGCTGCCTACGTGCAAACGATCGCCGTTCCTGCCCGTACCCTGCTTGATGATCCGCAGGTGCAGCAAGGAGAACGCTTATTTGCGGCCAACTGTGCCGTCTGTCATGTAGCCGAATTGCACACTGGTGAACATGAGGTTCCAGCCTGGTGAATCAAACAATTCATGCCTACACCGATCTGCTGCTACACGACATGGGACGTGAGTTGGCAGATGATCGTCCTGATTTTCAGGCTGACGGAAATGAGTGGCGAACGCCTCCTCTGTGGGGCATTGGGCTAGCTCAAACCGTGCTGCCTTACTCAGGCTTTTTGCATGATGGTCGCGCCCGCACCTTAGAGGAAGCCATTCTCTGGCATGGAGGCGAAGCAGAAACCTCAAAGGAGGGATTTCGCACGATGTCAGCGGAAGATCGAGCTGCTTTAATTCAGTTTTTGCGATCGCTCTAAATACTTAAACTTTAGTATTTGAAATAGCTCAAAACTCAACCCACTTTCTCAGCAAATTTGCATGAGTTTTAGAGAGCAAATCAAACTCTCTAGTTTTTCCCTGCTGCTTAAATATCGCCTGTCGCACCGTATCCAGATCAAACAAAATCTCCCGTTCCTGCGGATCGCGGATCAAGCTCTGCACCCAGCTAACCGCCGCTAAGCGAACCCCACTCGTAACCGTCTCAACCCAATGCAGTGTCGAGGAAGGATAAACGATCATCGCTCCTGCTTCTAGCTTGTAGGGCTGCTCCCCTTGAGTGCTATCAATCACCAGTTCTCCACCCTGATATGCCTCTGGTGAGTTGAGAAATAGCGTAAATGAGACATCCGATCGCATCAACTGTTGTTGAGCGTTCATCAACGCATCGTCTGTGTGAACCCCATAAGCCATGCCCGTTTCATAACGGCTAATCAACATAGGATGAATCAGCTTTGGACGCACCGCCGTTTGAAACAGCCGATTACGTTGCAGCGCTGCACCAATCAGCTTGCGAATTTCATCCAGTTCGGGTGCGCTCTTGGGAAGCTGGGTATTTTGCTTGACTAGGCTTGCGTGCCAGCCCGCTGTTGTTTTTCCATCGACAAATTTAGCTGTTTCAATTTTTGTCGTAATACTTCTTAGCTCATCAGGCGTTAATACATCGCCAATACAAACAATCATATAGAATTGAATCAATCAAGCAATACTTTCCCCAGCGTATCGTGAGTTTAGCAGAATGAGCGATCGCATCCTTAAAAAGTGCGATCGCTCATTCCACTCGTTGAATTGGGGTAATTTTGGGGTCAATGATTTTTTGACTCATGCCAGGAAACTTGACCGCGATGCAAATTTTGTTACCTGCACCAAAGATGTGAGTGACTTTGCCTTCGCCAAAGGCTTTATGGATGATGCGATCGCCCACCGTCCAATCATCTTCATGGGTATTAGGCAAATCAGCAACCTTCTGCTTAACCTCGGCGAGCGGCTGCGTCCAGCGAGTAGGAATTGCGTTGGCGCTGTTTGAGAGCAGCATATCGCGGGGTAACTCTGCCAAAAACAGCGATGGACTGGCAGGTTCACGAGAGCCATACAGCCGCCGTTCACGTGCATGAGTAAGAAACAGCCGTTCCTTAGCGCGAGTAATGCCAACATAGCAAAGGCGACGCTCTTCCTCAATTGCAGCAGGATCTTCCAAAGAGCGAAAATTAGGAAACAGTCCCTGCTCCATACCCACCAGAAAAACAACTGGAAACTCTAGACCTTTGGAGGAATGCAGCGTCATCAACGAAACCTGAGACTTCTGCCCCTCCTGCAAGTTGTCCAGGTCAGAGGCAAGCGAGGCATTTGCCAAAAACGTTAACAAGCTAGCTTCTTCGTTCTCCTCCTCAAACTGCAAAACGGCATTGTAAAGTTCTTGCACGTTCTGCAAGCGATTGTCTGCCTCCTCAGTGCCCTGCACTTTTAGATCTTGTACATAGCCAGAATCATCCAGAATGCCTTGAACAATTTGCGAAGTAGGTAGAGTTTCAGCTTGTTCTTGCCATGCCTGAATGATTTGAGCAAAGCTAGTCACTGACTTAGCAGAACGTCCCGCTAATGTCTTAACTGAAGTTTCTTCTTTAAGAATTTCCCACAGCGGCACGTTTAGCTCTCTGGCAGCGGTTTCAAGCCGATCAATTGTGGATTTACCAATGCCTCGACGGGGAGTGTTGATGATGCGCTTGAGGCTAACGGTGTCAGCGGGGTTGGCGATCGCCCTCAAATAAGCCAACACGTCCTTGATTTCCTTACGGTCATAGAATTTCAGCCCACCTACCACTGTGTAAGGAATTCCTAGAACTCCTAACCGTTCTTCAAAGGTACGAGATTGGGCGTTGGTGCGATACAAAATGGCAAAGCTACCCCAATTTAACTCTGGGTTCTGCGCCTCCATCTGCTGCATCTGACGCACCACAAACTCTGCCTCTGCAATTTCATCGTCTGCCCGAAAACAGAAGATTGACTCGCCCGCTCCGCGAGTTGGGCGCAACACCTTGTCAATCCGCTCAGTATTGTTTTCAATCAAATGATTGGCGACTTGCAGAATGTTTTCGGTAGAGCGGTAGTTTTCCTCTAGCTTCACCATTGTGCCAGTGTCATCATCAGGCAAACCGTCGCCAAAGTCCTGCTGAAAGTCCAGCAGAATAGTGAAGTCTGCCATGCGGAAAGAATAAATTGATTGATCCGCGTCGCCAACCACAAAGATGGAGCGATAGTTCCAATCATTGAATTTGCGTGAGTCCTGTCCGTTTGTCACCAGTAGGCTGATCAGATTGTACTGAGTGCGGTTGGTGTCCTGATATTCGTCTACGAGAATGTGACGAAACCGCTTGTGCCAGTACGCCAAAACCTGCTCATTCTGCTGAAAAAGCTGCACCGGAATCAAAATCAGATCATCAAAGTCAAGGGCGTTATTTTCGACTAGCGCACTCTGATACATAGAATAGACGTTGGCGATCGTGCGCCCGCGAAAATTGGACTGCTCTCGCTCCATGTCAGTAGGCGACCAGCCCTGATTCTTGGCATTGCTAATGGCATAGCGAACAGAACGGGGATCAAACTTTTTGTCATCCAGATTAAGCTGATTCACAACGATATCTTTGACCAGGCTTTGAGCATCCGATTCGTCAAAGATCGAAAAATTTTTCTTCCAGTTTCGTCCTTGAGGGTCCTGATACTTGTCAATGTCAAACCGCAAAATCCGAGAACAAAGCGCGTGAAACGTGCCAATCCACAGTTCTTTGGTGATAGTTTTGTAGACGTGCGATCGCAACTTTACCTGATCGCGCTCTGGCAGTGCTTCCAGCAGCTTGCCGTATTTTGCCTGAGCCTCCCGATCGGCAAACAGTTTTTCAATCCGCTCCTTCATCTCCCGTGCTGCTTTGTTGGTAAAAGTGACAGCCAGGATATTCTCCGGGTCAACCCGATGCGTCTGCACTAAATTAGCAATTCGGTAGGTCAACGCCCGCGTCTTACCAGAACCTGCCCCTGCTACAACCAGCAGCGGCCCACAAAAATGTTCAACTGCGCGACGCTGAGACGGATTGAGATGACTGAGATAATCGATAGTTTGGGTCATGGATAGCTAGAGCAACGGTCAAGCGACTTGGGGAAGAGTTGCTTCTAGTCAAGAGTATCGTATTTACAGGTTTCGTGGCGGAATCGGGGCGATCGCCTACTATTTCAGTCCCTCAACCCCAGGTAATCACCACTTCTCACGTACCAACTGCATACCAGGACTGAACGCGCTCAACTAGTAAACAAAGTGAGAGCCAGTGAAGGTAGCTCAATCTACATTAACAGGCAGGATAAGAACAAACCGTCTAGCTTAACAGAGCTGCTAACGCTTTAAAGCTTGTTTCTAATTCAAGCCAACTAAAACAGGCTGTATCAATTCTCATCCATAAATTTACTTCTAAATAAAGCTATCCCAAAAAGATTTATCCCTCACTTCGTCTTCTGAAAAAAGGATTGTGCGAATTACTGGGAAGGGATGGGTACTCTAATCAAAGCTTCAACTTAAGGGTGCATTAATGACGATCTAAAGTTCTACAACATGAACGTATATCTGCATCAGCAGCAACTTTACAGACGCAATCTTAGTGAAAACCCTGAGAAATTCTTAAACCCATCAGAGTTTCTCAATTGGGTTAAGTGATCTTTCTGATGGGAAAGAACTCTTTTCTAGAGCATTCTCACATTGCGAGAACTTTAACTGATTTTGAGAGTGAAACCCTCAAAATCAACGCTTTTTTCTGTTTTCCAGTCAAATACTAAATCCTGGTCGAGGGTGATTAAACATGGCAACTATTAATGGCAATTCCAGCAGCAATTCGCTCCGGGGCACCAACAGTATCGATTCCATCTTTGGACTTGACGGTAACGATGTACTGCTGGGTTTGGGTGGCAACGACCTGCTAGATGGTGGTGACGGTAACGACACCCTCGATGGTGGTACAGGTGCAGACAACCTGAGAGGTGGTGCTGGCAACGATATCTACAAAGTAGACAGCGCCAGTGACAGAATCACAGAAGGAAATAACCAGGGTACAGACACAGTTCAGGCTTCCGTCAGTTGGACATTAGGTAGCAACCTTGAAAACCTCACCCTGACAGGCAGAGCAACCAGAGGAACAGGCAACATACTCAACAACAAAATTATTGGTAATGCTCTCAATAATATCCTGGATGGTGGAACAGGCAATGACCTTCTAATTGGGGGTGCTGGCAACGACAGCCTGATTGGGGGTGCTGGCAACGACAGCCTCAATGGAGATGCAGGGAATGACACCCTCAATGGTGGTACTGGCATTGACACAATGAGAGGAGGAGCAGGTAACGACCTCTATTTTGTTGATGATGTCAGAGACTTAGCGCTCGAAAGAGTTAATGAAGGAATAGATACCGTTAACGCTGCTGTTTCTTTCACTTTGGGAAGCAACGTTGAAAACCTGAGTCTGACGGGCAGCGCAAACATCAACGGAACAGGAAATATTCTGAACAACACTATCGTTGGAAATAGTGGTAACAATAATCTCAGTGGCAATGCTGGCAATGATGTTCTTAGAGGCGGCACAGGTAACGATACCTTGCAGGGCGGCGACGGTAATGACTCCCTAGACGGTGGTGCTGATGATGACACAATGGCAGGAGGTGCTGGTGATGATACATACACTGTTGATGGCTTAGGCGATACAGTTAGTGAAACTCCTGGTGGGGGCATCGATAGAGTTAATTCCGGTATTGACTTTGTTCTAAGTGATGAAGTTGAGAACCTGACTTTAACAGGTGACACCAACCTTAATGGCATCGGGAATGTCCTCAGTAACACCATCATTGGAAACAGTGGTAGCAATACTTTGGAAGGGGGGGGAGGCAATGACTATCTTAATGGTGGGGCAGGTGCAGACATCCTGGCAGGTGACGATGGTGACGATACCTATGTCATTGATGAAAATGAGGATATCGTCACTGAAAATGCTGACGGTGGAAGCGACACAGTAATTTCCGTACTCCGTGCTTATACGCTAGCTGATAATGTTGAGAACCTTATCTTAGGTGGAACAGACGGAATCGAAGGCACAGGTAACGACCTGAACAACAGAATTACTGGAAACAGTGGTGACAATATCTTAGTTGGCAGTGGTGGTGATGACACCCTCACTGGTGGTGCAGGTGACGACACTCTAGATGGCGGTGACGGCACCAATGTTCTCATTGGCGGTTTGGGAAATGACCTCTACATTGTCGGTGACACCACTGACACTATTGTTGAAGAAATAGGTGGTGGCATTGACACGGTTGTTTCCAATGACACTTTTACACTCAGTAACAATCTGGAAAATTTAGTTCTTGACGACGACGGTAACATCAATGGAACAGGTGACGCTGCTGCTAACAGCATCATCGGCAACAGCGGCAACAACGTTTTAACAGGTGGCGCTGGCAATGACACCTTAGAAGGGGGCGCTGGCGATGATACTTTAGATGGTGGTGTCGGCAATGACGTGGCGCGAGGTGGTGCAGGTGATGATACTTACATCATTGACAATATTAGCGACATAGTAGTTGAAAATGCTGAGGAAGGAATTGACCTGGTTAACTCTAGCGTCTCCTTCACACTGGGTGCCAATGTAGAAAATCTGACATTGACTGGCAGCGCCAACACTAATGGAACAGGCAACGCTTTAGCAAACTCAATTACGGGCAACAGCGGTAACAACACCCTGAATAGCGGTGCAGGTAATGATGTTTTGGATGGTGGCTCAGGCAGTGACACCATGTTGGCAGGTACGGGCGATGATACTTACTTCTTTGATGCTGCGGGCGATCGCGCCGTCGAGGGCATTAACGAAGGAATAGATACCGTCTTCGCTACTAGCACCACCAATGGCACAACGTTTTCCCTCAGTAGCAACCTGGAAAACCTGACCCTGCAAGGTGCAGCTAACCTGAACGGTACAGGCAATGACCTGAATAACACAATTACGGGTAACGAAGGCAGTAACACGATCAGCGGTTTGGCGGGTAATGATGTTCTTAGCGGTGGGACAGGTAACGATACTCTACTAGGTGGCTTAGGAAATGATTTCCTGGAAGGAGGAATAGGTGACGACACGATGAGGGGTGGGGCAGGCAACGACACCTATATCGTGGATGCTTCTACCGATGTTGTAACTGAACTGGCTGGAGAAGGCACAGATACCATCTTGGCAGAAAGTACTCTTACCCTTGGCGCTAATGTTGAAAACCTTACCCTACAAGGAACAGGAAATTTTAACGGCACAGGTAATGATCTAAATAACACCATTATCGGTAACAGCGGCAACAACATCTTAGACGGTGGGCTTGGCTCTGACGTACTAAGGGGCGGCATAGGAAACGACCTCTATATTGTAGACAATGTAGGTGATGTTGCTTCTGAAAATGTTAATGAAGGAATCGATGTCGTGAATGCCAGTGTCAGCTACACCCTGGCTGCTGGGTTAGAAAACTTGACTCTAACAGGTACGGGTAACATCAACGGCACAGGTAACGAGAGCGCAAACTCCATCATCGGCAGCAGTGGCAACAATATCCTCAGCGGTGGTGGATTGGATGATGTTCTCATCGGTGACGCTGGTAACGATACGCTGGACGGTGGTGCAGGCAATGACAGCATGACTGGTGGGATAGGCGATGACATCTACATTGTGGATGCTGTCGGTGATGCTGTTGTAGAAGCAAGCGGCGAGGGTCTTGACACGGTTAACTCCAGCATTGGCTTCACACTGGCTGCAAACTTTGAAAACCTGACTCTGATTGGCTCCGCTAATATCAATGGCACAGGTAATGATGTCGCTAACACCGTTACTGGAAACAGTGGCAACAATATGTTGAATGGTGGCAGTGGTAATGACACGTTGTTTGGTGGCAGCGGCAACGACACACTAGACGGTAGTGTGGGCAATGACGCGATGAGTGGTGGCGCAGGTGATGATACTTACACTGTTGATAACACCAACGACGTTGTTACAGAAAACTCTAACGAAGGTGTTGATACTGTCAGATCCAACGTTAACTACACGCTTAGCGCTAACCTTGAAAACCTGGTTTTGATCGGAACAGGAAACATTAGCGGTACAGGTAATGCGGGTGCCAACACAATTACTGGCACCGATGGCGATAATATCTTAGATGGCGGGGCTGGAGCCGACGTGCTAGTTGGCGGTTTGGGAAATGATACTTATCTTGTGGATAATACAGGCGATCGCATCCAGGAGGTCCCTGGCATCGGCATCGACACCGTTGAATCCAGCGTCTCATTCAACCTAACAACCAGTGGTGAATTCGTTGAAAACCTTTTCCTGACAGGTTCAGACAATACTGACGGAATTGGTAACAATCTGAACAATACCATCACTGGCAACGGTGGCAACAACAGACTGGATGGAGGCACAGGAGCAGACGATCTTAGCGGCGGTGCAGGCAATGATACTTATGTCGTAGATAATGCAGGCGATCGCGTCACCGAACTCCTAGATGCCGGAATTGACCTTGTAGAGTCCACCGTTAGCTTCACGCTAGGCAACAATCTTGAGAACCTGACTCTAACTGGAACAGACAACATCAACGGCACGGGTAATGCGCTCAGCAACACGATTAGGGGTAACAGCGGCAACAACCGGATTGACGGTAATGTAGGTGCAGATGAGCTAGCAGGCGGCTTGGGGAACGACACTTACGTTGTAGACAACTTGGGCGACACCATCACTGAGGCTGCTAATGCAGGCATCGACACTGTTGAATCCAGTGTCACTTTCGTTCTGGGAGCCGATCTTGAGAACCTGACTTTAACGGGTTCGCTCGACATCAACGGCACAGGTAATGGAAGTAACAACACCATCAGAGGCAACAGCGGCAACAACCGCATTGACGGTGGAGCAGGCGCAGACGTTATGAGTGGAGGTGCAGGCAATGATGTCTTCATCGTGGACAACACTGGCGATACCGTTACTGAGGCACTAAATGAAGGTACTGATTTAGTTGAATCTAGCGTCACCTTCACACTCGGCGAGAATGTCGATAACCTGACGTTCACCGGAACCGGAAACAACAATGGAACCGGAAATGCTGGGAATAACACCATCATCGGCAATATTGGAAACAATCGGTTAGATGGTGGAGCAGGCATTGATGAGTTAGTAGGCGGCGATGGCAACGACATCTATGTTGTGGATATTGCGGGCGATCGCGTCATTGAAATCGGCACAGGTTTGGATACCGTCGAATCTAGTGTCAGCTTTACGTTAGGGGACAACCTGGAAAACCTGACCTTGACCGGGACCGCCAGCATCGACGGTACAGGTAATGAACTCGGCAACACTATCAAAGGCAACGCGGGAAATAACACTCTTAGAGGTGAAGCGGGTAATGATGTTTTGGATGGCGGCATTGGCAATGATATCCTAGATGGTGGAACAGGGGCTGACATCCTCAGCGGCGGTGACGGCAATGACCTTTACAATGTTGACAATGAGGGTGATGTCATCAATGAAGCGGGTACAGGAATCGATACAGTCCGCTCCACCCTTACCTTCACCCTTACCTCTAACCTAGAAAACCTGGAGTTGATTGGTGCTGGTAACGTTGATGGTATCGGCAGTGCAGGTGACAACACTATCATCGGCAACGGAGCTAACAATATCTTGTCTGGACTAGCAGGCAACGATACGCTGGAAGGCGGAGCCGGAAACGACCTTCTCAATGGCAGTGTAGGCATTGATGTTATGCGTGGCGGTTTGGGCGACGACGTTTACGGCGTTGACAATGTCAACGACACTGTGTTTGAAGATACAGACGCAGGCGTTGACCGAGTTGAATCTAGCGTCAATTTCACGCTGGGGGTTAACTTTGAGAATCTGACCTTGATCGGAACAGCAACTAACGGTACAGGCAACGCTCTTAGAAATACGATCATCGGCAACATCAGCAACAACAGACTTGATGGTGGAATTGGCGCTGATGTAATCAGTGGTGGGGCCGGTAATGATACTTACGTAGTGGACGACATTGGTGATGTCGTCACAGAAGCGGAAAATGCTGGAATTGACACCGTTGAATCTAGCGTTACCTTCACCCTGAGTGAAAATGTTGAAAACTTAACCCTGACTGGAATCGGAAACAGTAACGGCACAGGTAATGGACTAACAAATACTATCGTTGGCAATAGTGGTAATAACCGGATTGACGGTAATGCTGGAGCAGACAGCCTGAGCGGTGGACTAGGCAACGACACCTATGTAGTAGATAACGCAGGCGACACTATCACCGAAGCAGCTAGTGCAGGCAACGACACCGTTGAGTCTAACATCACCTACATCCTTGGGGCTAATTTAGAGAACCTGACCTTAGTGGCAGGCGCAGGTGACATCAACGGCACAGGTAATGGTGAAAACAACACCATTCGAGGCACTGAAGGCAACAACCGCTTAGACGGCAGTACAGGCATTGATGAATTGGTTGGCGGTGATGGTAATGATGCTTACGTGGTTGATAATACTGGCGATCGCGTCATCGAGACTGGAACAGGAATTGATATCGTTGAATCCAGCGTCACCTACATTTTAGGTGCCAATCTAGAGAATCTGACCCTAACTGGAATTGCAGATGTTAACGGTACAGGCAACGCAACCAACAACACCATCAGTGGCAACAGCGGAAACAACCGGATTAGCGGCGATGCAGGGGCCGATGTCATGCAAGGGGGTAGCGGCAACGATACTTATGTTGTAGACAATGCTGCTGATGTTGCAATGGAGGAGCTGAATGCAGGCACAGACATCGTTGAATCTAGCGTTAGCTTTGTTCTAGGCAACAACATTGAGAACTTAATTCTTCTAGCAGGTGCCGGAAATATCAACGGCACTGGCAACGGTTCCGTCAACACCATTACTGGCAATGAAGGTGATAACAGGCTAGATGGAGGTGTGGGAGCCGATGAACTAGTCGGTGGAGCCGGAAATGATACTTATGTGGTGGACAATGCGGGTGATCGCGTCATTGAGACTGGAACAAGCATAGACACCGTAGAATCCAGTATCACCTACACTCTGGCAGCAAGTCTCGAAAACCTCCTTCTGACTGGCTCAGCCAACATCGACGGAATTGGCAATGCCGAAGCAAATACTATCTTGGGCAACAGCGGCAATAACCGTCTTGAAGGTAGAGTAGGCAACGACGTTTTGAATGGTGGTGAAGGGGTTGATACATTAGTAGGCGGAGTGGGCGACGATACTTACTTCGTCGATAACAGTGGAGATATCGTTGCCGAAAATGCAGGAGAAGGCGTTGACGCGATCTTCTCTAGCGCAACCTACACCCTCAATGCAGGCACCTCAGTCGAAAACTTGATGTTGACAGGTACAGCCAATATCAATGGCAGAGGAAACGAATTTGCTAACACTATCACAGGCAATGCAGGCAACAACATCCTGGACGGTGGAGCAAATGCTGACCTGTTAGTTGGTGGGGCGGGCGACGATACTTACTTGACCGATAACACGGGTGATATTATTTCTGAGACGATTGGTGGCGCTCAAGGTGGAACAGATACCATTGTTTCTACCATTTCCTTTGACCTAAACAACCCCAGCGGTGCCAACATTGAAAACCTCACTTTGGCAGCAGGAGCCGGAAATGTTGACGGGACAGGCAACGCCGAGAACAACACAATTATAGGTAACGAAGGCAACAACACTCTAAACGGTGGGACAGGTATAGATCATCTGCGAGGTGGTGCGGGTGATGACACCTACATGATTGATGACTTGAGCGACACAATTTTTGAAGAAGCTAACCAAGGAACTGATACAGTTCGCTCTAGTGTCTCCATTACCTTAAGTGACAATGTTGAAAATCTCATCTTAACTGGTGGAACTAGCAACATTACTGGCAATGGCAACGATCTGAGCAACACTATCATTGGTAATGATGGCAACAATGTCTTAGGTGGTGGTGCAGGAAATGACCTGATTGACGGGGGTGCTGGTGCAGATGCAATGAACGGAGGAGAAGGAAGCGACACCTACATCGTAGACAACCTGGAAGATAGCGTTATTGAAGCCGGGGATGGGCTGGATCTAGTTCGCTCTAGCGTCAGTTTTACCTTGGGTGCTAGCGTCGAAAATCTTGTTCTGACTGCTAGTGCAGGCAATATCAACGGCACCGGAAATTCCTCAGTCAATACCATTACAGGCAACGAAGGGAAGAATAGATTGGATGGTGGTGCTGGTGCAGATCGACTGATTGGTGGACTTGAAGATGACTTCTACATTGTGGACAATAGTGGCGATGTTGTTGTTGAATTGGAAGCTCAGGGAATTGACCAGGTAAGTTCTAGCGTCACCCACACGCTGAGCAACTTTGTCGAAAACCTGACTTTAATTGGATCGGTGTCTATCGACGGGACGGGCAACTCCCTGGCTAATACGATTATCGGCAACGGCAGTGATAACATCCTGGATGGCCGAGCGGGTGCTGACGAAGTGAGTGGTGGTTTGGGTAATGATACTTACTTCATTGATGATGCGGGCGATCGCGTCATTGAACTTGCCAACAGCGGCACTGACACCGTTTTTGCAGGCTTCACCTTTGTGTTGGGCAATGAAATTGAGAACTTGACCCTGACTGGTGAAGATAACATAGACGGTACAGGTAACACGCTCCGAAACACCGTTACCGGAAATGCTGGCAACAACAAATTAGACGGTGGTATTGGTAACGATGTGTTAGTTGGTGGCTCTGGTAATGACACTTATTATGTTGATAGTTTGCTCGACCAGGTTGATGAAACGGGCGGTTCTGGAACGGATTTAGTCATCTCACAAGTGACATTCACGTTAGGCGCAGGGGTTGAAAACCTGACTCTGGCTGCGGGTGCAGGCAATATTAATGGAACGGGAAATGGGCTTGCCAACCGTATCATTGGCAATGTAGGTGAGAATATTTTGACTGGAGGCGATGGCGCTGACTTGCTAGAAGGCGGTAGCGGAAATGATACCTACATTGTTGACAGCCTCGACACCATCGTTGAAGCGGCAGATGGAGGGTTAGATACTGTTCAAGCAGTTTTTGACTTTACCTTGACTGATAACCTGGAAAATCTATTTCTGACGGGTGAAGCTCTTGTAGGTGCTGGCAATAACTCCAGCAACACCCTGACCGGAAATGGAGGGAATAACACACTGACTGGCTTTGGCGGAAACGATGATATTTCTGGTAGTGAAGGAAATGATAGCCTATTTGGCGGGGCTGGCAATGATATTTTGAATGGCGATAATGGTGATGATGTTCTCAACGGAGGGGCTGGTAACGACCTCCTTAAAGGGGGCACTGGTTCTGATCGGTTTGTTTATGACACAGGTGAGATATTTAGAACTAACGATGTGGGAACAGACCGAATTGAGGGATTCCAATCCAACACCGACAAAATTGTATTGGATAAAACTACCTTTAGCTTGCTCAGTGGACCGGGGGCAGGATTTAGCCAGGGAGACGACTTTATAACTGTCACAGATGATTCGGGTGCAGGTAGTGCCAATATTGTTTACAGCCTCGGCACTGGAAACTTGTTCTACAGGGGTGCTCAGTTCGCACAGTTAACGACAAACACTGGTTCAATTCCATCTATCACGGCAAACGACTTTGAGATTCGAGCGTAATAGGACAGCGCTACCTCAAACTAACTAGGGGAGCAGGAAGGGAGGGGCGAGAGTATGTAAGATAGTTTGTGTCAAAGGTCAAAACAAGATCTAATGAACTAATTACCTGAGACATAAATTCATGACCTTTTGACCCGAATTACTCCCCTCCCGGTTGACGATCAGGTACTAAAAGGTTAGGGATGCACCGCCAGTAAGCGGGGGTGCATCCCTAACCTTTTAGCGGAAAAAGAGTAATTGACGAACTGCTCAAAGAATATCATAATCCTGAAGATCTGATGGGTAGTTGCAGGAATTGTATGAGGTAGAAGTGTCTCACAGCCTGATTTTCAACGTCACCGAAGCGGTGGAGCAAGAGCGTAAAGTTTGGCAGAATCGCAGCCTGGATGCCATTTATCCAATTGTTTACTTTGATGCTCTAGGGGTCAAAGTGCAGCATGAAGGACGGGTGATTAACAAAGCCATTCACCTCGCGTTGGGGGTGAACCTGGCGGGTCAGAAGGAGCTACTGGGACTGTGGATGACTCAGAATGAATCCTCCAAGTTCTGGCTTTCCGTGCTCACAGAATTCAAAATCGGGAACAGCAACACCAGCTTGAACAGTTTCGTTCCGTTGAGCGTTTCCTCAAACCTCTTCTCTACCAATCGTCGCCGAATATTCTCCACTGTTTTAGCCCGACAATCAAAAGTTTGTGCAATTCGTTCATCTGTCCAACTAGCACCTTCAATGTCAGCTTTTAGAAGGATCTGGGCACGTCGCACCTTCTGGCTGCTGCCTTTTAGTTTTTAATCACTTCCCGTAGTTTGCACTGTCCTTCTTTGCTTACTTAACGCAGCACTAGTGCGATCGCTCCTCCAACCACACCTGTAGCTCAGCCACGCTCGTAAAATCCAGCAGTGCTTCAACTAAAACTTCTAAGCTGGGCAGCGGCAGAGCGTCAATGAGGGAACGCACTCCATCAGGAAGTTCGCCAAATCGCTTTGCTAGCAAACGATTAACCAGGTTAACCGCTTCTTCCTGTCGTCCTTCTTGCCGTCCTTCTTGCCGTCCTTCTTGCCGTCCCTCTTCCTTGATTTCTCGATAAACCCTAGTCTCTTTCAGCGTGATGTCTAGCATCGCTTCTATTTCTACTCGGCTTAGTTGTTCAAATCGGTAGGTCATGATGGTTGTAACCATCTCAATTATCGCACGGCTATTTGGTAGCGATAGCTCAGCACGAGTCCGGCTCAGCAGATATCGAGCTTCCTCTGGAGCTTGGTCTTCCTCTACTGTAGTTAGTACCATTACTGCTACCCACAGTGGCAACTGGCGAATCTGTCCTAACTCATCTAGGTATACCCGATGTACCTGATCACTGCTTAATAGCCCTCGATGCGGATGCAGATCGCTTTGTTCAATATTGCAAGAGGGATAAATAACTACCACTTGCCAATCGCTAAACCGGACACGATTGCGGTAAAAATACAGTGACGACTCGGCAAAGATGCGTTCGTAAAGCTGCTCATCCTTTTGAAATTGAACTTCGCAAAAGTAAACGATTCCTGCACCCTGAGCTTGGGGTGGTAGAAACACGCCGTCGATTTCAAACTTTGGTTCTTTGATTGCTACAGAATCGAATCGATAGGCTTCGGCATTGGTGGGAGGATGAGATAGAAGCGAAAACAGAAGAGTGGGAGATTGTTGAAACAGCTTGTAAAAGATCGAATCGCGTCGCATGAAGCAATTTTTGAATGCCGCAGGTGCCCTGTCTCCGGATTGAAGGACAGATAATGAATGATAACCTTATTCCCAAAATGAACGACAGACGAATCCTAATTGGGATAGGCGGTGGCATTGCTGCCTATAAAGTTTGCGAAGTGATTTCAATACTGGCAAAGGCTGGCGCTGAGGTGAGAGCGATTCTAACTGACTCGGCCCAGGAATTTATTACACCACTAACGATCGCCACCCTCAGCCGACATCCAGCTTACACCGATCAAAGCTTTTGGCAGCCTACCCACGATCGTCCTTTACATATTGAACTAGGGGAGTGGGCAGAGGTATTTGCGATCGCCCCCCTCACTGCCAACACATTAGCAAAACTCACTTACGGTTTGGCAGACAACCTGCTGACCAATACCGTCTTGGCTTCTGCTTGTCCGGTGCTGTTAGCTCCAGCGATGAACACTGAGATGTGGCAACAGCAGTCTGTTCAGCGGAATTGGCAGCAGGTGCAGGCAGACGGGCGCTACCACACCGTTGGCCCAGCCGCAGGACTGTTGGCGTGCGATCGCATTGGCAAGGGTCGTATGGCAGAACCCAGCGAAATTTTGGCGCAGTTGCGATCGCTCTTACATACAGGCGGCAAACGCGATTTGGCTGGCAAGCAGATTTTAATTAACGCGGGCGGCACCCGTGAACATTTTGACCCCGTGCGGTTTATTGGCAATCCTTCAACTGGCAAGATGGGAGTCGCTCTAGCGCAAGCGGCATTCCATCGAGGTGCAGCGGTAACGCTGGTTCACGCACCGATGGAGGCACATCTGCTGGCTCCCTTATCAGGAGTGCGGCTAGTTTCTGTCACCAGTGCCGCAGAGATGCACCAAACGATGCTGAATTACTTTACAGACGCGGACTGGACGATTCTAGCGGCAGCAGTAGCAGATGTGAAGCCAACCGACTATAGTTCCATGAAATTGCCAAAGCGATCGCTCCCCACCACTCTACCTCTATCGCCCGTGCCCGACATCGCGGCCGATCTGGGCGATCGCAAACGTCCTCATCAGCGCTTAATTGGCTTTGCCGCGCAAACGGGTGACATTGTGCCCCCCGCTCTAGAGAAGTTGCAGCGCAAGCAGTTGGACGCGATCGCCGCTAACCCCGGTTGACCAACCCAA
>JAAUTN010000434.1 GCA_012031415.1 Leptolyngbyaceae cyanobacterium SM1_4_3
ATAAAAGAACTGTTCAGCGAGTGGGCTATTTTGGTTGAAACTCTACACCATCGATTGTGAATGCTATCAGGGATCTGCAACCCCAAGAAGTTGATTTGTCTAGCCATAGAGATTCTTGGAATCGGTCAGTCTACAGCAACATCTCCGATCTTCTCTGTTTGATGGAGCAAGACGATTAGCTATTTCTAATTGTGACTTCTGTCGTAGAAGAGTGGAATGTGAAATGATTTTTCTTGGGACAGTGGTCTCGATAGAAGCCGAAATTTTAGAATTGAAAAAATCAATTTTGAAGAAATTGTGAGGATTCAATTTAGTTGTAGAGTTAATATTGCGTGTCTAGAAATATTCCTGTAGAGTTGCGTTTAGCTATCTGTTTCGATCGGCTCCGGTTGGAAAGTCAGTAAAGCTGTCATCGCTTAAAGTTTTAAGCATATGGAGTATGGGTAATGAGCATAGCAATTTGTTACAGGTTCTGCTGGATTGATTGGTTCTGAAGCTGTTCGTTTTTTTTCAAGCATTGGTATGCATGTTGTTGGCATCGATAACGACATGCGGAAGTTTTTCTTTGGAGAGGAAGCTTCGACAACCTGGAATCGCCAGCGCTTAGAAACTGAAGTTTTAAATTATGAACACTGCGATGTTGATATTCGAGACTATCAGAAGATTGAAGAAATCTTTCAGCGGTTTGGGCAAGATGTTTCCTTGATCATTCACACAGCAGCACAGCCGTCTCATGACTGGGCTGCAAAAGATCCATTTTCGGATTTCTCGGTGAATGCCAACGGAACCCTGAATATGCTAGAAGCTGCTCGGCACTACTGCCCAGACAGCGCTTTCATCTTCACTTCAACTAACAAAGTGTATGGCGATCTACCCAACTACTTGCCGTTAATTGAGCAGGAAAAACGATGGGAAATCGACTCCTCCCATCGCTACCATCAGGGAATTGCTGAAGACATGAGTATTGACAACAGCAAGCATTCCTTGTTTGGAGCTTCTAAAGTTGCTGCGGATGTGCTAGTGCAGGAATATGGTCGCTACTTTGGAATGAAAACTGTTTCGTTTCGAGGTGGGTGTTTGACAGGTCCTAGCCACTCTGGAACTCAACTGCATGGTTTCCTAGCCTACCTGATGAAATGTGCGGTGATTGGAAAGCCATACACTGTTTTTGGTTACCAAGGAAAGCAGGTGCGAGACAACATTCATTCCTCAGATCTCATTGCTGCCTTCCATGAGTTTTACAAAGACCCTGGATCTGCGGAAATCTACAACATTGGTGGAGGACGTGAGAGCAACTGCTCAATGCTAGAAGCGATCGAATTGTGCCAGGAAATCGCAGGAAGAGAGCTAAATTACACCTATCAAGGAGACAACCGGATTGGCGATCATATTTGGTATGTCAGCGACCTCTCTAAGTTCAAGAGCCGCTACCCCGATTGGAAAATTACCTACAATGTTCCGCAAATTTTGCAGGAGATTTATGAGAAGAACGTCGAGAGATGGGGGCAAGATAATTGATTCGGGCGAAGGCACTCTGTCAATCGTCACCATCTACCCTGTAGATTGGGGTGTTGCCAAGGGAGTGAACAAAACGGAGCGCTAAAGCAGCTATATTCAGTTCGGAAACTGATTCATCTGTTCATTTGGTGAATCAGTTTTCCTTACTCCTAATCGGCAAGCTTTGGGGAAATCCCTGTCTCTTGAAGTGAATTATTGCTTAACTGAATCTTTAACTATTTACGGAGCTAAGCATGATCAATCTAATTTGGTGGAATGAGACTTCTTCCCTCTTTGAGTACGAATCAATAAACTCGCTGCTGCATAGTTTTGAAATAAATCATGTTGTCGATCTAGAAAACAAGATTTGCGGCGACAATGCAATTATTGTGGCTAATCTCACTAACATACTGTGTGGAGGTCAGGGAGGCTTTAGATTTCTCAAAAACTACGGACGCTACACGATCGAGCGTCAAAAGCTTCATAACTACATTAAAGCCCTCAAGAATGTTGGAACGAAGGTAGGGCTATTTCACGTTGGTGATGAATTCTATATAGAGTCTACAGATCTCTATCAAGATTGTGATTTTGTCTTTAGGCAAAATCACAAAGAAGAAGCCCACGCAAACCATAAAAGTTGCCACTACCTGCCACTCTGTTGCAAAGCTGGCTTTTCTAGTCAAGTGATTGACAAGCCGATTCATGAAAGACCTTACATGTGGTCTTTTGCGGGTCAATTGAAAAGTTCTCGATACAAAATGATCAAATATGCCAAAAAGATTCCGGGAGGAGAGTACCGCACTACCAGCCAGTTCAATGACCCAAAGGGACTTAATGCAGAGGGGTATGCTGCTCTTCTAAGCAACACAAAATTTTCTTTGTGCCCAGGTGGGAATTACACGGTTGACTGTTCTCGAGTCCTTGAATCCCTGGAAGCTGGAGCCATTCCAATCGTCGAAGCTAAAAACTTTCGCCACGCACTGCAAAGACTGTTCAATCTTAAATTGATTATTAATCATGGAATCCGAGATAGAAGATTTTGGCTGAGGAATTATCGATACTGGGAAAGGGCATATTCCTCGGATTTTCCCTGTCCTTTAATCTACGACTGGAAGGATTTGGAAGCGCTGATAAGTTCGATAGATGTAGAGAGTTCATCTCAAAAAATCCAGTTTTGGTGGAAAGAGTACAAGCACTCTTTTAACGAACTGGTACGACTGACAATTGAGAACACTTTTTACTAAAAGATTTAGGTGATTTTTCACCTAAAAGTCTGCAAAAAAAGTTTTAGAGAAATGACACCTCAGTTGACCAAGCTGCGCACTGTAAATCTCAAGTGAAATCGATGAAAAGCAAAAAGTTGAAAGGTGGACACAGCATGATTAATCAAGGCAAGCACTCTGTATTAGGAGTCAATGTTCATGCCGTAGACTATGAGTTTGCGGTTGATCGGATCATTCAGGCAGCGAAAGACCACAAACCCTGCGCCGTGAGTGCGCTAGCGGTTCATGGTGTGATGACGGGTGTACTAGACGCGGTTCATGCTAGGCGGTTGAACGGTCTTGATCTTGTTGTTCCTGATGGACAACCTGTGCGTTTAGCTTTGCAGCTTTTGCACGGCAAACGCCTACCCGATCGCGTCTACGGTCCCAATTTAACCCTCAAAGTAGCACAAGCTCTAGCTGACTCCAACCTGAGCGTCTATCTGTATGGAAGCCGATCAGGAAGTCCTTGACAGCTTGGCTCTCAATTTGCAGCAGCGATTTCCGAACCTCAAGATCGCTGGAATGGAGCCATCCAAGTTTCGCCGTTTGACCGAAGAAGAACGTATGCAAGTTGTGCAGCGGATTCAAGCTTCGGGGGCTGACTGTGTGTTTCTAGGGTTGGGATGTCCACGTCAAGAAGTTTGGGCTTATGAATATCGCGATCGCTTGAATATGCCAATTCTTGCGGTTGGGGCTGCCTTTGACTTTTTTGCTGGCAATTTGCCACAGGCACCCAAAATTTTGCAGGACTACAGCTTAGAATGGCTGTTCCGGCTGATTCAAGAACCGAAGCGTTTATGGCAGCGGTATTTAATCTTGAATCCGCTGTATTTGTGGAATATATTTCTACAGTTTGTGCGGTTAAAGCAATTTCTTCCCCAACCTCCTCAAGGCAATGAGAAGATTGAATCTTTTGGGTAAACCCTGCGTTTGCCAAGTCTTTTTCATATCTGTTTGGATTGCTGAACCCTCTGTTTAGGAGATTTCTAGCAAAGAGACTAACCCACCCTCTAAAAATGCTTGGTTCTCATTGAGCTTGATTCGATCGCATTCCATCAAAAAATCAGCCTGTGTTGCCATCTAGACAGCACAGGCTGATTTTTCATCCAACGGGGCGATCGATCGCTATCGACCAATGCCCACATAGCGGAAGCCCGCTTGCTCCAAGGCTTCTTGGTCGAGGAAGTTGCGACCGTCAATTACGACCGGATAATTCATGAGCGTTGCCATCTTTGCATAATCCAGTGTGCGGAACTGCTTCCAGTCGGTGACGAGAACCAACGCATCGCAGCCATCGGCCAAGCGCTCTGCATCCGTTTCAACAATGACGTTCGAGAGGCCATGCCGCATTCCGGTTTGCGAAACCAGCGGGTCAAACGCTTTCACCTTCGTGCCCAGTCGGGTCAACTGCTCGATCAAATCGAGGGCAGGCGCATCGCGCATATCGTCCGTGTCCGGCTTGAAGGTGAGACCGAGCAGGCCGACCGTTTTGCCCTTGAGGATTTTCAGCACTTGCTGGAGCTTTTCGAGTGTGATCAAGCGCTGACGCTGATTGACGCTGACGGCGGCTTTGAGCAGTTGCGCTTCATAGCCATAGTCGTCTGCGGTGTGAATCAGTGCGGAAACATCTTTCGGGAAGCATGATCCGCCCCAGCCGATTCCGGCCTGCAAAAACTTACTGCCAATGCGCGAATCGAGACCGATGCCTCTGGCAACCTGCGTCACATCTGCGCCGACGCGATCGCAAATATTCGCCACTTCGTTGATAAAGCTGATCTTCGTTGCCAGAAAAGCATTGGAGGCATACTTCACCATTTCCGCCGAACTGATGTCGGTGACGACAACCGGAACGGTGGGCAGCGATTGGTCTTCGGCAGCTTCGCGAGCCACGATCGGCGCATAAAGCTCTTTCATCATCGCGATCGCTCGTGGGCTGTTGCTGCCCAACACGATGCGATCGGGGTTAAATGTGTCGTGGATGGCACAGCCTTCGCGCAAAAATTCGGGATTGCTGACCACATCAAAATCGGCCTTAATTTCCGGCAGCACATCAACGCTGCCAGCGGGTACAAGTGATTTTTGCCGTTCGGCAATGCCGTCCAGGACGATCATTCGCACCCAGTCGCCCGACCCGATCGGCACAGTGGATTTGTTCACGACCACTTTGTAGCCACCGTTGAGGTGGGCACCGATGCTGCGAGCCACTGCTTCGACGTAGCGCGTATCGCTTTCGCCCGTCGGCAGGGGTGGCGTCCCCACCGCAATAAACAGAATTTCACCATGCTCAACACCTCTGGCGATGTCGGTCGTGAATTCAATACCTTGCGATTGAATTGCATTCTGCATCAGTTCTGACAGGCCGGGTTCAAAAATGGGCGACTGACCCGCCTGCATGAGTTTGACTTTTTCCTCATTGTTGTCTACGCAAATGACCTGATGACCAATGTGTGCCAAGCACACACCCGTGACCAAACCAACGTATCCAGTGCCAATGACACAAACGCGCATAGAGTTCACTCCTTTGTGTTAGGTGCAGGTGATTGAGAGGGGTTGGGGATTGGGGATTGGTCTAACCCCTGACCCCTAACCCCCAATCCCTAAACAGGCTGTACAGTGCGGGCATCATACCCAGGCGGGCGCGGAAGTCAGCGACTGTCCGTTGGAGGCCGTCTTGCAGCGGCACGATCGGCTGCCAGCCCAGGTGAGTTTCGGCGCGGGTGATGTCGGGTTTGCGTTGTTTGGGGTCGTCTTGCGGGAGTGGTTTGTAGACGATCTCGCTCTTGGAACCTGCCAGGGCGCGGATTTCTTCGGCGAACTCTTTGATCGTGATCTCCGCGGGGTTACCGGATGTTGACCGGCTCATGAAAGTCGTGAACA
>JAAUTN010000435.1 GCA_012031415.1 Leptolyngbyaceae cyanobacterium SM1_4_3
CCACACCCCACACCCCCAATTCGAGTTCTAATTGCAGACGATCATGCTATTTTTCGGCAAGGATTAGCCACGATTATTAACCGTGACCCAGAGATGCAGGTGATTGCCCAAGCCGAAAATGGGGAACAAGCGATCGCCCTATTTGAGGAACACCAACCGGATGTCACGCTGATGGATTTGCGAATGCCGGAAGTGGAAGGAGTCGCTGCCATCGGTGCAATTTTTGCGACTGCTAAATCTGCTCGAATTATTGTACTAACCACCTATGATAGTGACGAAGATATTTATCGGGGATTGCAGGCAGGCGCAAAAGGATACCTGCTGAAAGAAACTGAACCTGATGAGCTTCTGAATGCGATTCGTACCGTTCATCGAGGTCAAAAGTATATTCCGCCCGATGTGGGAGCAAAGTTGGTGCAGCGCCTCAGCAATCCAGAACTGAGTGAACGAGAACTGGCGGTACTCCGTTCACTGGCACAGGGAATGAGTAATGCCGATATTGCGACTGCTTTGAGTATTGGTGAAGGCACAGTTAAATCCCATGTCAATCGGATTCTGAATAAGTTAGATGTGAGCGATCGCACTCAAGCTGTGATTGTTGCTGTTAAGCGTGGCATTGTTAGTTTGTAGGACTCCATCGGAAAATCGGATGAGTTAGACATCACAATCAGGGAGTGAGATAGCGATCGACTGTTTGTTTGAGAATTTTTAGAATAATCTCTGCGTCATATTTCTCGCTGTATTCTCTAGAATACTCGACCTTTAGCATGGGACGATCTGCCTCAAACTGGCTGACTTCGCCCCGCAGGAACGTCCAGCTATCTGCGATCGTGTAGCATCCAAAGATTTCTTGCACCGCTTGAGCATCAGATTTCCAGTTGAGATAAGCAGCGGCAAGCATCTGCCCATAGAGTTGAGGAATAGGATCTGCCCCTTCGATTCCTCGTTTCGTTTCAACGACGACTAAATAGGGTGAAATCAGCCGCCCTGCAATACTTCGACCTAATGCACCATCAGCAATGCCAGAGATCTCAAACGTTGAAAATTGTCCTGCTAAGGCGACTTCTGCCCAAGCTCGAATATTGTTCCGCTCTGCCAATAGCAGTAATGGATAAATCGCACGTGCCCAGATGGTCGCTTCGTTCAGCAAATGGGTTGGATCATTCGCCAGACGCGATTGAACAATTTCTAGTTGTTGCTTTTCAGCATTAGTGATTGGGATACCCTGATCCTCCAACCACGGATAAGCGTCGATCCCGCCCTCTTCTAACTGAATGAGCGGGATTAAATCACTTAGAGCAACTTTCCCAATCGTTAGCAGTTTTCTAGGTTTAGGTGTTTCCATAGCTGCCATGCCTCAATGGGAATGCCTCACATTTTACCGTAATTCTTCATGCAGACTTTTGTTAGTCAATCACGTTTATAAGGTGTACTTTCGATCGAGTTCGGATTCTAACTTAAGTTATAACCAGCCTTCTACTTTCGATCGCATGGTTACTCTATCAATTTGTACTGTAAAAGAGTTAACTCATTATAGACGACGGCTTGAAGGCGATCTCCTATATTGAACTTATTCTGAAACAAGCTGAGTACTAGAACTGGACACACTCCAGATTGCTAGGAAGAAATGACATTGACTGAATTTGAATCAAAAAGGAGACAAACCCCTGAGCAACACCATCGACACAATGATCGATCCCAACGATGCCGTTCTGCTGCTGGTTGATCATCAGAGCGGACTCTTCCAACTTGTGCGTGACATGGAACTCCCAGTCCTCCGCTCCAATGTTACGGCGCTCGCCAAGACTTCCCGACTCGCCAAGATTCCGACCTTCACGACTGCTTCGGTGCCCGATGGTCCGAATGGTCCCCTGATTCCCGAAATCCACGAGCACAATCCTGACGCGGTTTACATTCCGCGCACAGGACAGATTAACGCCTGGGACAACCCGGCTTGGGTAGACGCGATCGAGAAGACTGGGCGAAAGACTCTTCTCATCGCTGGAACTCTCACCAGTGTGTGCATGGCGTTTCCGACGCTGAGCGCACTGGCTGCTGGTTACAAGGTCTTCACGATCATTGACGCTTCCGGCAACTGGAGCCAGATGGCGACTGACCTCACTCTGGCCCGCGTCGTTCAGGCGGGAGCCATGCCCATCGACACTTACGCAGTCATCGGCGAACTCATGCACACGTGGAACCGTCCGGACGCAATGGAGTTTGCCGCTGTCATGGTTGACCTCATGCCCATTTACCGTGCCCTGATGGAGAGCTATGACAAAGCTCAATCTGTGCAACGAGATGGACAGGAGACCAAGCTCGATCGGCAAATGGCGCATGTGTAAAAGCACCTAATTACAACGCGCACGCGCGAAATAAAAAAGTGAAGGTGAGAAGTTGATTATCAGTTCCTCCCCGCGCGTTGGCGATCGCCTTAACTCTGTGCTTAACTCGCGGATCTTAAGTGGTGAAATTTGGAGTTGTCTTGCAGACTCAGTTCATGGCGTGATCGCTTACGTCATCAACCCTTGAGGGTAAACAGACGTTTCACTTAAAAGCATAAGCAGAGATGTTTAGCTTTTGATTTCATTCTTCAATTCCTCATTCACCAATCGCTCAAATAGGAGAGTTCAATGTCTAAAAATCAAAAAATCGGTCTAGAAGGACTGCTTCGTCCAGAAGATAGCATCTTGGTACTGATTGACCACCAGCCCTTTCAGTTCACCAACTTGAACAGCCATGAACCTACGATGATCATTAACAATGTTATTGGTCTTGCCAAATCGGCAAAGGTGTTCAACGTACCCACAATCCTTACCAACGTCATGGAAGAAAGAGGGGGTCATATCATTAAGGGAATACAGGATGTTTTTCCTGATCAAAAACCGATCAACCGCACTTCCATCAATACCTGGGAAGAGCCAAACGTTACAGATGTAGTGAAGAAAAGTGGCCGCAAGCAACTGATACTTGCTGCGCTTTGGACCGAGGTCTGTCTCGCTATGCCAGCAATCCAGGCGCTGGGTGAAGGTTATGATGTATTCATCGTTACCGATGCTTCGGGCGGTGTTACTGCGGAAGCTCATGACATGGCGGTTCGCCGGATGGTTCAGGCGGGTGCAGTTCCAATCAACTGGATGGCTGTACTTTTTGAGTGGCAACGTGACTGGGCACGCACAGAAACATCTGCGGATGTATCAGAGATTGTTCTTGAGCATGGCGGTGCTAGTGCGGTAGCCCTTGCATGGGAACTTCAGCTCCTTGCAACAACCCCTCCAGTGACCTCAGGTGGACATTAATACTTGCGGTTTCCTCTATGGAGACAACAAGTAAAATAGGAGACAGCATTTTATCTTTTTCAAAATGCGGAAAAGACTATTGATAGCGATTCTGATTTCATTTGGATTTCCGTCTCATTTCTTCAACAGGCTCTCCTCATGTAGGTGATTTTTATGGCTGTTTCTAATCAGAGTATTCCTATTGACATCGTTTGGCCCAGTTTGCCCCTAGCAGCTTGGCAAGATACCTATGCAACTCTCCATCTATGGACGCAAATCATCGGTAAAATCCGGTTGGCACTGTCACCTAAACTCAATCACTGGTGGCAATCTACTCTTTATGTCGCACCGCGTGGACTAACAACCGCTTCAATCCCTTGCGGAACCCGTAACTTTCAAATTAGCTTCGATTTTCTCGACCATCAACTCCAAATCGACACTAGCGACGGCATGACTAAAAGAATTGCACTGGCTCCTCGCTCTGTGGCAGATTTTTACCAAATGGTGCTAACTACATTGAGCGACATCGGCATCGAAGTCCAAATCTGGACAATGCCGCAAGAAGTGTCAGAACCAATCCCGTTCGATCAGGACTATCAACACGCAGCTTACGATCCGGAGTATACACAACGGTTCTGGCAAATTCTCGTGCAAGTCGATCGGGTCATGAACCTGTTTCGTTCCCGGTTTATTGGTAAATCCAGTCCTGTGCATTTCTTCTGGGGAAGTTTTGACCTCGCTGTGACTCGGTTTTCTGGTCGTCGTGCGCCAGAGCATCCAGGGGGAGTACCAAATATGGCAGATTGGGTCACACGGGAAGCCTACTCGCACGAAGTCAGTAGTTGTGGCTTTTGGCCAGGGGGTGGGTCAGTTGTAGACCCTGTTTTTTATGCGTATGCTTACCCTGCGCCGGAAGGGTTTCGAGATTATCCAATCCAACCCAGGGAAGCGTTTTACAGCTCAGAGATGCAAGAGTTTATCCTGCCTTATGAAGCCGTTAGGCAGGCTAACGACCCAGATGCGATGATTCTTGCTTTTTTTCAAAGCACCTATGAAGCAGCGGCAAATTTAGGACATTGGGATCGAGATGCACTGGAGCATACCCCACTTCTACAGGGGTAGACAATGCTTGAATTTCTGAAGAAGGAATTTACGTTGATTGGCTACGGATTGTTGCGATCGCCTTTTCCAACCAATCTAAATAAGTCTGTTCCCGTTGCTTCACTAAGTCCAAAACCAGTCGATGCAGTTTTTGTTCGCGCGATGCAGTCGGATTACTCAAGGATAGAGCCTCGATCGTCTCACACTGGGCTAGCTTTTCTTGCCGTGCTTCCAGTTCCTGCTCTAGCAGATACACGATCGCTTCGTTAGGCAACTGAGCCGCAAAATAGAGTTGCACCAGCAACGGCTCTCGCAACACGGGCAACGGATGATGCGTCTGAAGCCAGTGGGTTAACTCTGCTTCACCTGCTTCGGTAATCCGGTAAACCTTGCGATTGGGGCGATCGTGCTGAATCTCAACATTACAGGTAATCCACCCCTGTGACTCCAGTTTGTCTAAAGTCCGATAAATCTGTGCCTGATCTGCTTGCCACAGATGGGAAATGCAATCGTCAAAGCACTTGGTTTTGAGGTCGTAGCCTGTCCGCTCCTGTTGTTGGAGCAGACCCAGAATTACATGAGCAAGAGACATAGCGGTTTACCGAACGAATAGGGAGGAGAAGCCCTACCCATAGAATTGATAGACTTCTATGCTAGTATATGATTAATCATATATAGGATAAATCTTGTAAAGATGTCTGCTTGGAGGCAACTGTATGACAACTCAAACTCAAACACTCCGAACTGTTGCTGGAATCATTAATAGTGTAGAAACGCTTGAAGGAGCAGGCTTCCTGGTGCGTCGTCCCTTTCCCAAGAGTAGCTTTTCCGAGTTTGACCCCTTTCTCCTCCTCGATGAATTGGGTCCCGTGAATCTGAAGTCCGGTCAAGCAAAGGGCGCACCGGATCATCCCCATCGTGGCTTTGAAATCGTCAGCTACGTCCTGGATGGACGGCTGGAACATAAGGACTCGGTCGGTCATGCCGGACTGCTCAATCCCGGTGATGCGCAGTGGATGACCGCTGGGGCAGGCGTAGTGCATTCCGAAATGCCAGAAGCTGAGTTTACCCGCACGGGTGGGCGACTGCACGGCATTCAACTTTGGGTTAACCTGCCGCAGCGGGACAAGATGATTGCTCCTCGCTATCAGGAAATTCCATCAGCGCAGATTCCGGTGGCTCAGACCAAAGATGGGTCCGTGACGGTGCGCGTGATTGCGGGAGAAGCGTTGGGGGCGAAAGCGGTGAGTTGAAA
>JAAUTN010000076.1 GCA_012031415.1 Leptolyngbyaceae cyanobacterium SM1_4_3
CGCTCCCCCTTACTTTTATCCCAAGTCTCGCAGTTTATGCTGCCCCCCTTGGGCAAGTCAAAAACTGCCTAAATCGACTCGCTGTTTTGAGAAATACTTTGTATTAAAATCAACTCCCCAAGCACCGGACAAATAAGCGATGATAGATCCAGGGCGGCACTCAACCTCACTTTGGGTGCTTCAATCCATTCTTGTCCGTTCCCATGACGCTTAAATATGCTTACTTCCCCGGTTGCGTGGCTCAAGGTGCCTGCCGCGAACTTTACCTTTCCACTGCGGCGCTGACTCAAGCTCTAGGAATTGAGTTAGTAGAGTTAAAGAAAGCTGCCTGCTGCGGTTCTGGCACTTTTAAGGAAGATTCTCAGCTTTTAGAAGATACGGTCAACGCCCGCAATATTGCTCTGGCAGAAGAGTTAAATCTGCCGCTCCTGACCCATTGCAGCACTTGTCAGGGCGTAATTGGGCGGGTAGACGAACGGCTTAAGGCGGCTCAGCAAAACGATCCTGGCTACATTCATCAGGTGAATGGTTTGCTTGAGCATGAAGGATGTTCCCCTTATAAAGGCAGTACGCAAGTCAGACATTTGCTCTGGGCGTTGGTGGGTGACTACGGCTTAGAGGCGCTTCAGCAGCGAGTCACCCGTAACTGTCAGGGCTGAAATGCGCTGCTTTTTATGGCTGCTACCTACTGAGGACTCAAAAGCAGTTGCCCTATGACGATCCCTACAGCCCAGAGTCAATGGAGAATGTGTTTCGGGCAGTTGGGGCCACGCCAGTTTACTATCGGGGGCGAACTCAGTGCTGTGGCTGGCCGCTTTCTAGCTACGCCACAACCCAGTCCTTTCAAATGGCAGGAGGGCATATTCAAGAGGCGATCGCCGCTGGTGCAGATTGTATTGTAACCCCCTGTCCGCTCTGCCATCTCAACCTCGATTCTCGGCAGCCTGAAGTTGAACAGGTGATTGGGAAAAAGCTGGGTTTGCCCGTCCTCCATCTGCCTCAACTCGTAGCTCTGGCTCTGGGGATTAGCCCTAAACAGCTTGGGCTAGATCGTCACATTGTCTCAATACAGCCTGTTTTACAAAAGCTACATCTTGGTCAGAGCGCATAGTACCATGCCGGCAGTAAGGTACCCGTTTGCGCTCATACCTAAAACCAGTAAACCTTAAGTTTTGGGATAAGCTAGTAAAAATTATTACTAGTTGCTTATGGTTCCTCAGTCAACTGACCCAGAGATTAGTCAGAAATTTTTGGTGCAGTGGCAGCACATTATGGCTCCTTACGGTTTGGGCTACCGCATTAAGCTGCTCTCTCAACTGATGGCACGAAGATTTCAGGAACGCCTGGATCCTTTTGGACTGACTCCGTTTCATTGGGTAGTGCTGTGTTGCCTGTGGGAAGAGGATGGGCTAGCAACCTCCAGCATTGGCGAAAAATTGCAGCAGGTCGGTGGAACCTTGACAGGCGTACTAGACCGCATGGAAGAACGAGGGCTAGTCCGGCGAGAGCGCGATCGCCAAGATCGCCGCATCTGGCGAATTTGGCTAACCGAAGCTGGAGATCACCTGAGGCAAGAGCTACTGCCCATTGCGCGAGATATTCGAGAAGAAACTTTAGAAGGAATGTCTGAGCCAGAACGCCAACTGCTATCAGAGCTAGTGGATCGGGCGATCGCCAATCTATCAGTGATTCACTAATGCAGAACGCCTGACAGATCTGAGCTAACCTTTTCCGGCAAGGTGAGCCAGTTGCTTCATGTTTACCAGATAAAGCGCATCGCGATTTGAATCAGTAGCAATCCAGCCCTTACCTTCTAGCTTTTCCATAATTTTAGTTGCTTCTTCAACGCTAACATCCGTCACCTCCGCTAGATCCTTCAGCGGAATGTTGAAGATTTCAGTACCCTGCTCAGACGGATGACCATAATCTTCTCCAAAGGCGACCAGCGTATTAACTAGCTTGATCGCAGGTGGCTGATGCCGGAGTTGAAACCGAAAATTGTTTTGCCGCAGTCGTTTGACCATTAGCTGTAGCATTCGATGGTGAAGCTGCGAATCTTTGAACAAAGTTTGAATAAACCGTTGGGCCGAAATGCTCAGCAGCTTAACTTGCGAAAGTGCTACAACGTCCGTTGAACGGGGCGACTCGTCTAAAATTGCCATTTCGCCAAAAAAATCGCCCTGACCCAAAATTGCCAGGGTGATGACCTCTTCGCTCGCATGACGACGAACCTTGACCCAGCCAGATTCAATAAAATACACTGCATTTCCCCAGGCATCCTCCATCAGGACGGCCCTGTCTGCTGGGTAGTCATGCTCAACAGCAATAGACAGCAGCCATTCTAAAGTTTCTGGGCTGGCGGCATTAAAGAGCGGGAAAAGCTCACTAAAAGCTTCGGTCTGCATGAAAGGCGCTTAGGGTAAATAACTGACTGGACATTGCTATCTGACTATGCTACCCAAAAACATTTAAAAACTTCTAGCCCTCGGAGATCATAGATGCCCGTAAGCTGTCAAGTTAAACGTTACAGATTGCCTGCCCCACTAGAATATCACGGCACTAATGTCTCGCCACTAGAGCTAGCTCAGTAGAACGGCTTTTTGCAGTCGCGATCGCAACGCTTCTACATAGGAAGCCCAGCCAATGATAATGGACTGGTGATGGGTTAGCGTTTCTGGTTCGATTGCGTCTGGGGTAAAGCGCAGCGGATTGCCTGCCAAATCACAACAAACTAAGCCTGCGGCTCTTGCCAGAGCAATTGGGCCAACGGTATCCCAAAGTTTGACTCGGCCACTCAGGTAAACATAAAGCCCTGCTCGGCCACAGATGACTTCCATCACCTTCAGCCCAAAGCTGCCGATAGAGGTAAATTGGGCTTCTGGAATCAAATGGGCGATCGCTTCTCCATAGCATCGGCGATCGGTGCTGCCAATTAGAACGGGACAAAACGACTGAGAGGGAGGAGTGGGTTCCTTCAAAATTAGAGGAGTGTAAGCAATTTCAGGCTCTGAAGCAACTGCATCAGGCAAAACGCACCCTGTGTTTTGAAATAGCCCTAAATCTAGTCCGCCCCAGTACATCTGATCTGGATCTGGAGCATAGATCCATCCTGCAACGGGCTGGCTGGACTCCAAAAGTCCCACCATAACGGCATAGTGAGATTTGCCGTGAATAAAGTCGCTGGTTCCGTCGATCGGGTCGATAAACCAAAATCGGGAATAGTCTGACTGAAAGGATTGTCTGGAGTGAGCATTTTCCTCGGTAATAATGCCATCTTGAGGAAATAAGCCGGCAATTCCTTGAGAAAGCTGCTGGTCTAGCAGACGGTCAACATTAGTTACGTAATCGTGGCGACTCTTCTCAAATACCTGTAAGGGCTGAGTGGACATCTGTTTGGCTTGCTGTCCGCACTCTCGTACCAAGCGGTGAATTTTGAGAAGGCACTCAGCATCTATCGCTTTATTCACGGGTAGTCCGCTCTAGTGAACACATCATCAGTCAAACGACTGAATTAAAGTAGCATCTGATTCTGGCTTGAGAAAACTCTTGGACTGATTAAAACGACACTGTTGTTGCGCCAGGTTGTTATCGGGAGGAATAATAAAAAGCTTGAAAATATCGGAAACGTAGGCAGGCTGATAGCCGCTCAGGTCAAGGTTTGCCAGTTGCATTTCCTCATCTGTTGTCACAAGCAGCAACCGTTGAACCCGCTTAAACTGGGTTTGTACTTCGCAGGGTTTTTTAAACCGCTCGATTCGGTCAATTTGACTGTAGAAGTTGAGGCTCGGCCAGGTTACGCCGAGGGCCGCAGGCAAATCGCGATCGCACTCTTTACACGTCTCTTGCTGCAATGCCCTGGCAATTGGAATCAACCGCCCTCCTAAAACCTGCCCATCGAGCATCGGCAACAGCGGATCAACCACCGTTAGCGCAAACAGGCTAAAGGCACCCACACTGATTAACCATGCCCAAACGGGTTGAACTCGGATCAGGCTAATGGCGATCGCCACCGTTGCTGCTGAGTACAGCAAAAACCACAGCCAAAGTACTCTAGTCACTCCAGCAGATTGCAGAACAGGCTGATCGACTAAATGTGGAATTAGTGCAAACCCGACGGCGAGCAGCGCATAAACCAGACCAATGAATCCTAAACTAAACTTGAGCGATCGCCTCGGTTGAGAGATCTGCTGTTCCCAGGCTTGAGCGCACAGATAAGCCAGCGCTGGGATGCCTGGATAGACATACCACAGCAGTTTCGTTGCAGCCGCACTCATAAACACCAGCACCGCCATCAGCCAGATAGTCATAAACAACCCGATCTGCTGATTAGAATCCCGCTGTCTCCAGTAGTCTAACCGCAGCCACAGCCGCAAAGACCGCCAGCTCATTGCGCCAGGAATCAGAGCTAACCAGGGGAAAAAGCCAACTGCCAGGCAAATTAAGTAGTAATACCACGGCCCAGACTGATTCTGATTGACGCTGACAAAACGGGTTGCATTGCTGAAGACAAAGAAGCTGTTGATGAAATACCAGCCGTTTGCCTGAAACGCCAGAATGTGCCAGGGCAAGGTAATTCCACTGAAAACTAAAATTCCCCATCCCCAGGGCACGCTGGATAGCTGTTTTTGCCATCGATTAACCCAGACCAAAAAAATTCCAATAATCAAACCGCTCAGAATCAGAGCAAGCGGACCTTTGGCTAAAACCGCAAAAGCCAATAGCCCAAAGAACAGCAAATAGCCAGAGCTTTGACCTGTACTATATGCCCAATACCAGCTGTAGAGCGCAGCTGTCATAAAAAAACCTAGCAGCATATCGTGCTGTCCGGTTCGCCCTAATGCAAAGGTAAAAGGATTTGCTGCGACCATCGTCGCTGCTAATAGCGCTGTTCGCTGGGTCGCAAAGCGAGTCGTAAATAGCCAGGTGACAAGGACTAGGGCGATCGCTGAAATCGCCGAAGGTAGACGAACCGCCCATTCTCCCACACCCAAAACGGGGAAACCCAGAGCAATCAGCCAGTGCAGCAGAATAGGCTTGTCAAAATAAAACTTACCGTTGTAAACAGGCGTAACCCAATCGTGACGAACCCAAATTTGTCGGGCGACTTCTGCCTGCCTTGCCTCTGTGACGTTGAACAAGCTGTAGCCGCCAAGCCGCCAAAGAAAAAGGAAACCGCACAGGACAACCAGACCCATTACCGCGAATAGAGTACGCCTCGAAAGGTTTGAGCGATTTGCGGTAGCCATCAATTAACCGAATCCATCTACAAGCTTCAAGCCTAACAGCCCCACGAAAAACGGGTTAACCCGCCTTGGATTAACCCGCCTATTTGGGAACGCTTAAGGAAACTACTTTTGCAGCACCAATTTGACGTTGGCATTTTGCAGACCGGGGCGCTTGACTTCTGCCAGGGTCTTGTTTACAGCGTACTTTTGGTTGATCGAGTTGATCAGTTCGGTCTGGTTGTGCTTCTTAGCAACACCCCAGAGGTCAGCGATCAAGTCAAAGGAACCATCAGCATTGCGAGACCAGCCCAAGTCATACTCACCTTCGAGAACAGCTACGATGTCAGAACGAACGCGCTGACCATTGTAGCCACGCACATCAGCATCAGTCTTAACAGAGATGCCGAGGTCACGCAGAGAAGCCTTGAGGATTTCTGCATCGGTGATCTTGGTGCGCAGAGTGCTAAAGTGAGACATTTGGATTTCCTCCTGTAGAGAAATTGAGAGAAACGACAACGTTTGGGTATAGAAAGCGCCGCACGGCTTAGCGTTTGGAAGGCAAACTGTTACGGCTATTTTGTCAAACTGCTAGCTGATCGCTAGCCTTTCCTCCTGTTGGGAGCAGGAGAGAAAGCCTGTTAGAACTCAAGTCGCTGATATTCAGCAACTGAGGACGCAGCAGGTCGCGCGCGCTGCCTGGCCCAGTCTCTCAGGGCTGTGACCTGCTCACTCATCGTCTTGGAAAGCGGTAGAGTCGCTCGAATTGCGGCGATAATGTCCAGTTGGGTAAATTCCCGATCCTGGGCAAACGCTTCATACATCGCGGCAATCAAAGCCTGCTCAATTTCTGCTCCAGAAAATCCTTCACACGTCATCACAAGCTGGTCGAGATCAAACCGAGAAATTTCTCGGCGACGCTTGGAGAGGTGAATTCTGAAAATTTCTTTACGCTCTTCGGAGTTAGGCAGATCGACGAAGAAAATTTCGTCAAATCGCCCCTTTCTGAGAAACTCTCCGGGTAAACGCTCAACTCGGTTAGCCGTTGCCATGACAAACACTGGAGATGACTTTTCTTGCATCCACGTGAGGAAGGAGCCAAAGATACGGCTGGAAGTTCCCCCATCCGAGTCAGCCGACCCAGTGCTGCCTGCGAAAGCCTTATCAATTTCATCAATGAATAAGATAGCGGGAGAGATTGATTCAGCCGTTTTGAGGGCATTACGCAGGTTCGCTTCGGAGCGACCTACCATAGAGCCGTCATAAACCCGACCCATATCCAACCGCAAGAGAGGCAACCCCCAAAGGCGGGAGGTCGTCTTGGCAATGAGGGACTTACCGCAACCGGGGACACCTAAAATCAGCATTCCTTTTGGCTGGGGAAGACCGTATTCCCTGGCGCGTTCAGTGAAGGCGTTAGAGCGCTGCTTGAGCCAGTGCTTGAGTTCCTCCAAGCCACCGACGGAATCGAGGGTTTCGTCTTCTTCGATGTACTCTAGGATGCCGTTGCGCCGGATAAGCTGCTTTTTCTCGGAAAGCACTACATCTACTTCAGCTTCCGTCAAACGCCCCGCCGTTACCTGAGCCTTGCGATAGACTTTTTCGGCTTCATCACGAGTTAACCCTAATGCCGCTTTCAACAACTTCTCACGGGTTTCGGTGGTAGTGCGACGAGCGCGGAGTTGCTCTAGCTGCTGGGACAAAACCTGGTTTAGCTCTGCCATATCAGGTAGAGGGAAGTCTAAGACTGCAACTTCCTTCTCTAACTCAATGGGAATCTGCTGGACGGGGGACATTAAAATAATTGTTTTCTGGGTTCCCTTAAATTCGGCGATCGCATCTCTGAGCCAGCGAGTCACGTCAGCGCTATCAGAGAAAGGATGCAAGTCTTTGAAGATAAAAATACTTGGCTCTCGCTGTCGAATCGCGTGTTCAACGGCGACCTGGGGGGAGAGCGTATTGTGCTGCGATGCGTTTCTAGTCCCAGACCCAAACTCAATCAAGCCTCGCGTCATTGTCCAAACAAACACCCGCTGCTGGGGTTTAGACTGTTGAGCGATCGCTGCAATCGTCTGCTCAGCCCGCTCTTCTTCAGAAGTCACGAGATAGATCAGAGGATATTGAGCCTGAATGAGTATGCTTAGCTCTTCTTTCATGATCATCGACCTTGTAGAGACAGTGCGGAAGTAACGGGCAGACCGTGTTGAACCTGACTTGTATTAAAAGTTGATTAATTAACTCATTGCAGCAGTGGCCATCTCAGAATAACTATTGAAATCCGGTTCACATCTCTCAGCATGGAACCAACTCCTCCTCACTCTGCTGACTGGAGCTAGAACGCTGATCCTGGGCAATGGGTGAAAGCCCTTCTTCGACCAGAATGCTGGGCTGCTCTTTCAGGGAGATCATTTTCCCTTCCTGGAGAACCACCGAACCAGAGCATTCAGGGCAGTCATAAATTTGATAAACCTGTCCGTGAGACATTTCTACCTCATCCACCACATCCGAATGTGTCAGATAGAAGACAATTGCTCGTTCTGCAATTGCTGACATTGGCTCTACATCAATAGCGGAGCGAATTTTAAGCTGACGATGAAGCTCTGGTGGAAGGTAAAGCGTAACTTTGTGCTTGTCTTGCATAGAACGACTACATGGTTAATACCCGGGTATGGTTGTCAGAATAGTTGCCACAGCCGCCCCCTGTCAAGACGGCAAGACGCTATGACAGCATTATTGTTACATCTCTTTACAAAGAAACGAGGTTCTGCGCTGATGCATTGGTTTTGGATGCACTTATCAGGGGCGATCGCTCTGTTGAAGGGATACCGCTTCAGCTTGCTGTCGCTGGGATTGATCGCGGCAGCGATGCTTTCGGGGTGCGATCGCCTGCTCACCCCTGAAAGCGGTTGGGAAACTTACCAAAACTCGCGCTATGGTTTTGAGTTTCTTTACCCCAGAGGCTGGATTGCTGAGCCGCCGCCCGATAACCAGGATGGTCAGGCTTTTTGTGCGCCAGATCGGCCCGGTGTCACCGTTGCAGGATGGGCTAGCCAGATTCCTGATATTTCAGGTGAAGCAGAAGAAGGTAAATTGCCTGATGCAGACAGCATTTCACCAAACCCCATTAAAGAAAATTTTGTCACCGAGCAAGGACTACCCGGAGAGCTAGAGGTGCAAATTGCCTCAGAGACCAGCTCACTCAACTTGACGCTGGAATATGAAGGCGTAATCTACCGATGGCAGGGGCGAGCGCCGAGTCAACAATTTGAGGACTACTATAAATTTTTTAGCTACGTTGCCAGTCAGTATCGTGTTTTGTCTGCAACGGAGCCGTAGTTTGTTCATGTTTTTCAGAATTAGGATGGAAGTAGTGATATGGCTAGCCCCTTGTTGGCTAGTTGCAAATCAATTCAGCAAGCATTGAGACCTATGAGTAAATCGCGACGACAGCCAAAAACTTCATTGAGGCGAATGCTTCAGTACATCTGGTTGGCTATTCCACTGGGAGTCGTCGGATTAGTGGCGGTCTTGGCTCTGACTCAAGGGCGCGGTATGCAACAAAGCCAGGAAGAGCCCACCGGACTAGTCGATGAATTTGTAGTGGACTCCCCTGGTGTCACCTTGCCCCCCCATCCCGCCGGAGTTGCCCTGCCAGGTACAGCAATTCCTGATTTGGGTCAGGAACATATTCCAGAGGGTCAGCAAGTTGACTACAACTCAAACCCGCCAACTTCCGGTCCACACTATGAGGAGTGGGCACGTTGGGGAATTTATAACCAGGCTCCTCAAGATGAACAGTTAGTTCACAACCTAGAACACGGTGGCATCATCATCAGCTATCATCCCGATTTGATTGAGGTGGAAGACCTGGAGCAGATTAGAGAACAGGCACAGGAGTTAAGCGCTATTAACCCCCGGATTATTGTCACGCCGCGTACAGAAATGTCGCAGGCGATCGCGCTCACTGCTTGGGGCTATCTGCAAGAGCTAGAAGCTTATGATGCTGCTGCGATTGATGAGTTTTACAACGCTCACATCGCTCGTGGACCAGAATGCCAGAACGGGCAGTGCCCCAATTAATTCTGGGAGATTTTGGTGGAAGGTTTACCTCCAGGGGCGAACAGTTCTTTACTCCGACCTGAGACATTGACGGACAGTAGCGATGACTGACTGCGCCAGGGAGTCAAAGTCATAGCCCCCTTCCAATCCAAAAACGATACGTTGAGTCATTTGCAGGCAGAAGTCGGTGAATATGCCGTAATCTTCTGGCTGGAGTGCGATTTCGGCCAGAGAGTCAGCCTGGGTAGCATCATATCCAGCGCTAACAATCAGCAGGTCAGGCTGAAAGTGGCTCAAAAACGGAATGATTTTTTGCTCAAACAGGGGTTCGTAGTCTGCCAGAGTGCTGCTTCGACGCATCGGTAAATTGAGGATATTGTTGTGAATGCCCTGTTCTTCAGCCGCACCAGTGCCAGGGTAAAAGGGGGACTGGTGGAGTGAGCAGTAAGCCATTTGAGTATAGTTTTCGGCGATCGCCTGGGTGCCGTTGCCGTGATGTACATCCCAGTCCAGAATCGCGACGCGATTCACTCCTGGCTGCTGGAGTGCGTGGTGAGCCGCGATTGCCGCATTCGCAAAAATACAAAACCCCATGCCGCGCTGGGGCAGAGCATGGTGTCCGGGTGGACGCGCTAGCACGAAGGCTGGTTCTCCAGTTGCTAATGCCTGGTCAACGCCATCCAGCCAAGCGCTGACCGCGAGGAGAGCAACGTCATAGCTACGGGGAGAAACAATCGTATCGGGGTCAATGTAGCCGCCGCCCCGATGGGCTAGCTGCTGAACGGCGGCAATGTACTGCTGCGGATGAATGGCTTCCAGAGCAGCCATTAGCCGATTGTTTTGAGCATTGATGGGAGTGGGCGATCGCCAATCTAGCTGGTCAGCCCAGGGTGCAGTCTTCAAAGCTGTTGTAATGGCAGTTAAACGACCTGGCTTTTCAGGATGATAAGCGCCAGTATCGTGATCCAGAAATTCGTCGGAATAAAAAATGGACAGCATAGCCTCAATCCAAAATTTAGTTTTAGAGCTTATCCAATTCTCTTTAAGGCTGCATCTCCTGGAGCCTGCCTCACCCCGTTCTCAAAGATGCAGTTTCATCAGGATTTAGGCAAGTAGAAGAAAAACTAAGCGATCGCTCAATTCCTCATTCTGCTTGCGTAAGTCCTGTGTAAATTTAAATTACTAATTTGTTAGAAGTTAAATTTTAAAGATGCATCACAGAGACTTTATAGATTTTGTCCTAGTTCTAGCAACACAATTTAGATTATTGAAGTCGTTAGAATTGACGAGAATGCATCTTCTTCCAGTACTGAGAGCTTTAAATACAAGGTTGAATCCTAACGTCTTGCTGGCTTAATTTTACCTGATATGACTGGTTCCATTAGTGGTTCCATTAACTGACCAGCCACCCATCGACAATGAGCCAAATTCCACAGACCAATCCTGCTACCACCTTAGGGGGACGCTACAAAGTCATCAGCCAATTGGGTGCTGGTGGGTTTGGTCAAACTTTTTTGGCCCAAGACCTGCATCTGCCAGGGCATCCTCGCTGCGTTGTCAAGCGCTTGCTGCCACAAACAAACGACGACAAGAGCCTGCAAATGGCCAGACGTTTGTTTGATACAGAGGCACGAGCGCTTTACCAGTTGGGCAGCCACCATCAGATTCCGGCCCTGTTTGCTCACTTTGAGGAAAATCAAGAGTTTTATCTGGCTCAGGAATTTGTTGAAGGGGAATCTCTGAATTGCCAGCTTAGGAAAGGCAAAACCTGGCCCGAGGATCAGGTAATTGCGCTACTAAGAGACATTCTTCAGGTTTTAGCATTTGTGCATCAGCAGCAGGTGATTCACCGTGACATCAAGCCATCTAACCTGATGCGTCGGCGCAAAGACGGCAGGATCGTACTGATTGATTTTGGTGCAGTGAAGCAGGTCAGCACTCAAAGTGCTAACCCTGACACGGGTGTAACCGACTTGACGGTTTCGATTGGCACCCAGGGCTACATCCCTAATGAGCAACTGGCGGGTAAGCCACGCTTTAGCAGCGATGTTTATGCGGTGGGAATTATTGGAATTCAGGCGCTCACTGGAATTCACCCAAAACGATTAGGAGAACATCCTGATACTGGAGAAATCGACTGGCGCGATCGCACTTCTGATGTCAGTTCTGAACTAGCAGAAATTCTAGAGTGTATGGTGCGCTATGATTTTCGCGATCGCTATCCCACCGCTGTAGAAGCCCTGGAAGCCTTTGAAACCCTTCCGGCTGGGGCAGCCGAATTTTTGCCGCCGTTACCCGAATTTATTGACCCGCCGCTAGACTCTCTTTCGGGTGCAGAGACGACTGCATCAGAAATTATTTCAGCTTCTACGGGTGCGTTTACCCCTTCCGACACAACCGTTCAGATTTCAATATCGGCGCTAGAGTCAGAAATAGCCTCCTACCAGTTTCGCTCCGATGAACTGAATGGAAGCCACCCTGCAGAACCCGACTCCGCCCCAGATCAGCCCCAGGCTTCAGCAAAATTAGAGTTGCAACCTGTCCGCAAGCGGCGATTAGCAAAACTTGGATTTGGGCTGGGGTTAGTTGGGCTTGTCACCGCAGTCACAACTTTTGTAGCGCTGCAAACGGGTGCCTTTTTGCAGCCTGTTAGCTCTCCGGTTGAAACGGTTGGTTCTGAGGCAGGCAATCCGGCCGTTCCGGTGATTCGTTCAATTGCTGCCCCAGCTTTACCTGCGCCAGAGGAATGGGCTGCAAAACTGCAAAACCGGGGCGATCGCCTGCGGCAAAACGGCCAGTTTCAACAGGCGCTAGAAGCATACAATGGTCTGCTGGCTCTCAGTCCTGCTAGTGCCGAGGCGCACTGGGGGCGCTGCCACAGTCTCACCTATTTGCAGCAGCCTGCCGAAGCGGTGGTCGCCTGTGATGATGCGCTGGCGATTAATCCTAATTACGCTGAAGCTTACTGGAGCAGGGGACGAGCTTATCGAGAACAGGGGCGATCGCTCCAGTCGCTCAGGCTATTTGAAAGGGCAACCCAACTCAAGCCAGACCTGATCGGTGCTTGGGTTGACCTGGGCATTACACTACAAAGCTTTGGGCGATCGGTGGAGGCAATTTCAGCGCTAGATAGAGCGATCGCCCTTGATCGCAATTCCGTTGAAGCCTGGGCTACGAGAGGCGAAGCGCTGTGGAATTTGGGCCGCTTTGACCAGGCGATCGCATCTCTTGACAAAGCTTTACAAATTCAGCCTGACCATCCCCAAGCTGCGCCTTTGCGTCAGCAGGCACGAGAAAGATTAGGGTACTGATCGGTTATTGGTAGCATTCATCACAGATGACCTGAAACTAATATATCTACCCTGGTATCTTGCACCTAGCAAGCTAGGTGTTATACAAGCTTTATCAGACCGCAGCATTTATAGCTGTAGTCAGCTAGGTTAGGACATGGACATTTTGGTGGCGCGGCTGAGCCGCGCCACCAAAATGTCCTAATCAATATGGTTCCGCTATAAGTATAGGAATCGACTTGGGGAAACCTGCAAGGCGATCTCAACTCGTTGGATTCGAGTCAACCATTTTTAAGTAGGGAAGAAAAGGGATGCCAATACCAATTGACAATTCAGAATTGCTAATAGGATTTCTCTTGGTGATGGCTTCTGTAGTTGGCTTGGTTGGCGGCAACTTAGTCCTCGGACCATTTACTCTCAATCTGGGAGATGCTAAAGGTTTGGCTTATGTTTTTGTATTAGGAGTTGGCTTACTCGGAATAGCAATGATCCTCAGAGAACTATTTATACCTTGACTCCCAGGAGGCAACTATACTTCAGTTAAAATCCCCGCACATCAAGCAGGTGACTTTCTTGTTGGCTATGAAGAAAAAGTATTTCCCGATGTGCAAGCAGAACCGGGCGAAAAAGCTCTCGTCACATTTCACACCGTTGTTTTTGAAGGATCGATCCCATCTCATTTTCCAAGCAGCCTACTTCCCGGTTGAAGATTAGGTATTAGAAAAATTAGGGATACGCTCCTGCTAAGCGGGGTTAAACCCCTAACTTTTTAGTGGGAAAGGAGTAAGTCACAAAGGTGAGACAGCAATCTTCTGGGATCTGACCCAAAAGGACTTAACGGGATTTGCACCACTTCAATGATTCGGGTACTGTTGACTCAGGGAAGTGGCGTGGGCATAATTTGACTCAAGCAAAAAGCTGGTCAAGTATTACCCAAGTAAACCTCTACACACATTTTTGTCAGGAGAAGATCATGTAGCATTAGTGCAAACGTATTTCAAAGAAGCGCTAGCAGATGTTCACAGCATCAGGCAAAAATATTCGTATCTCCCCTGGAAATTCTAATTAACAATCAACTCCCATCTGCTGTTTTTCATTTTTATCATTCATGCTTTAGAAGTTGCAAACAGACTCCGGCTCCACAGGACAGGCTTGATTAACAAGTGGATTTTGAATGAGGAGCAGGTAATCTAGGTTAGTCAGTGATTGAAGTGGACCGACATCTGAAATTTGATTGCTCGCAAGGCTGAGCCAAGTAAGGCTTGTCAGGTGCTGTAATGGACTGATATCTGAAATCTGGTTATCATTAAATCAAGTTCAGTGAGATTGGTTAATCCCTGCAACGCGCTGACATCTAGGATTTGATTTCTACTCAGGCTTAGCTCGGTGAGATTTTCTAATGACTGTATAGGTTCAGTGTCAGAGACTTGAGTTGTTGTCAAGGTCAGGGACTTGAGATTGGTCAAAGTTTGAAGAGCCGTGATGTCAGAAATTTGTTCAGAAGAAAGATATAGATCTGTCAAGTTGGTCAGAGAGCTTAAAGGGCTAAGGTCAGAGATTTCATTAGAGGAAAGGGTAAGTTCAGTCAGGTTAGTGAGCGATCGCAATGGAGATAAATCAGACACTCCATCTGTGAAGACAGAAAGCTTCTGTAAACTAGTTAGGGACTGTAGCGAGTTAAGGTTAGGGATTTCACCAGCTAACGACAGTTCAGTTAGATTGGATAACGAACTTAATGGACCAGAGTCAGCTACATTACATTGAACTTCGAGTATTTCTAACTGCTCTAGGAACTGTAGAGAGTTAATGTCAATCTCATGAGGAGCATCTGGAAGTTGACCAAAGCATTCAATCCTCAGTTTGGTGAGATGAGTGAGCGATCGCAATGGACTGAGATCTGCGGTGTAGTCAACAATGATACTGAGTTCCCTCAAGTTTGGTAGAGTCTGTAGTGCTTCGAGGTCAGTCAAATATTCTGTTGTGGTAAAGCTGAGATAGCCCAAACTTAAATCAGTGACATTCGCAAGATTTTCATTGCCCTGTCACAATTATCTGTGCCAAGAGATAAAAATACGGCATAAACAACACGTCTAGCATCCCCAGACAACTCTTCCTGATGGCGACATAACTCTACAAAACTTTGATATTCCCTCAATTGCGGTCTGGGTTGCGCTGCTTTTGCCTGGTTGCTAATGGGTAGCATTGCAAGCCATAGACAGAGAGCAATCGCCTTCCAGAAGGTACGGGGCAAATGGTATTGAAATTGATTGAAAAGCATAGTATCACTATTAATTCAGTTGATTCGTTCCCACGTTAGCTCGAAGTTTTTTGCAATTCCGCCACTGCGGGTTTCTGGTGTTTTGAGTGTGAGGCGATCGCCCCTAACTGTAAACGCCCGAACCAGCGTTGTCCCAACTCGATTGGGAATGGATGTGAGGGTGAGATGGTGATGGACTGTATTACTGTTAATGGTGTAAGTTCCAGCGTAGGCATTAAAGCTGGAAAAGGCTTGGGCTAATTCTTCAGAAGGAATTGACTCTAGAGCAAAAGGAGAATTAGGGTCGCCAGAAAGTAGGGGGCGATCGCCTTTGCAAACATCACCATCATGTGTCCCTCGGCAGTGTAGGTAATGTAACCCATTGGATTCACGCCATACACATCTTGAGCAACTGTTCCGTCCAGGTGAATAGCAGTTACGGAGATGAGTTTCCAGATGCCGATCAGCGGGTTATCCTGGCTCTTTGACGTAAGCATAGGATTCAGCCATTGCTTTGTGTTCTGTTAGCGTAACGGGTTTCAACACAAAGTTAAACTCGGTGGTGTAAAACGGTTTGCGCGGCTGTGCATCGAGTCCAGCAGGCGATTCGTGCTTTTGCAGTTTGAGAATGGCAGTTCGCACGGCAAACGTTGTATCGGAATCGAGATGCGGATCGCCTTCAATGTAGAGTTGCGTAGTGAGTGGAGTATAGCCATTGGCACTCACCTTAAAGTGAATGTGTGCTGCTCGCCAGGTGTGCCGCCCCAACAGTCGCAGCACCTCACCACAGGGACCGCTAGCGGGAACGTTATATCCACTGGGTACAACGGTTTCAAACGTGTAGCTTCCACTTGAATCAGTGATGAATCGCCCTCGGAAGTTCCCTTCAGGCTGGGAGGGATCTTGGATATCGTAAAATCCTTGAGAGTTGGGCTGCCACACGTCAATCAGGGCATTGGCGATCGGTTCACCATCCACGTTCAAAACCTTGCCAGATAGAAACAGCGGATTACCCTCTGAGTCAATACCCAGCGATCGCCCATTTGACGTTCTGGTGCATTGGAAACGTAGGTTGGACCTTCCAGATTACTTTCGGTTGCCACACCATTTGTATCTTGCAGCAGCACCACCAGTTCTGAAATGCCGAGCAGGTCGGTCAGCATATGAATCTCACCATCAGGAATTTCCTGTGTGTGGCGACTGGCTCGATTGAGAAAATCTCGCCCTGCCTGCAACTCCGGCTCGGTCAGGTTGACCTCACGCACAAAGTCGTGTAGGTGCTGCACCAAACTGGTGTAGATTTCGTACAGTCGCGGCGGTGCTGTGGTGCGATCGCCATGATTAATCACCAATTCAGTAATCGTATCCAAACTAATTCTCATGATCTCACTCCGTTAGAGTAACTTTCTCGTTCTGATTCACTCAAAACATTCAATGCACTAAGTCTGTTACCCGATGCCCCCCTGGAATCAATTCCGGAAATAACTTGTGGGGTGGGTGTCTCATCCGCCCGGACGAGCAAGATGCCCATCCCACAAATGTACAGTTTATTCAATTTCCATTCCTTAGTAAGGTGACTGCTCTTTCCAGTGCCGCACCAACGAATGTGCCCGATACTAAAGACGTAAACAATAAAAGTGAGGAAATATTGCCAGCATGGTCTGTGGGGAATAGCGTCGTCAGGTAGAACCAGGCTCCAGCGCCAACGACGACATTTAAGCCTGCCTGTAGAAGGGATGCTTTCACTTGGCGGCGAAGGACACTCCACTGTAAGGCAATCATCACGACGGTAAAAATGGCGATCGCAGCAACCATTGCGATTGACCCATGAGTTCCATTCTGCAAAACATCGAGTCGAAAAATCCGAACCAGCGGGTATAGACTTCCTACCGCAATGACGAAGGCGATGGCTAGCCCGATTGTGTTGACTCCAAGCCACAACCAGCCTGTGAGTGAGTTAAATCTCAGGTGCATCAGCCAGGATTGAACACTGGACAGGGCTAAACTAAACAAAATGGCGGAGATGGGAATATACATCAGATCAACTCTTCTGTTCGAGAAACTGCAATATTTGCGGTTACAGCTTTTCGGGAGACGTTAAAACCGCTTCACCAGGAATTGCGACTGCGTGGGGGCTAGCAAACGCGGCTCTCACTTCAGCCTGCTGACAAGCCACCATCGTTTTGACGTGTTCGGACTCATCATCTCGAACGTTGATAAATACGTCGTAAAGGTTGTCTACGGTTGGGCGACGAAAGCTGGACGGGGCATTGGTTTGCATCTCCTCAAACATATAAAGGTCGCCATCCCGATAATAGCTAACGGCAATGTCGGGGGCTGCTTGCTGCTTGAGAGTTTCAGCATTTTCATTTAAGTAGGTGTCATAAGTGTCATAGGCGTGCTGCTCAATTAGCTCCATCATGTAGTAGGCATATTCAGGCAGCAGCATATAAATCGGTACGACAATCCAGTAGTAGCCTACTGCCGCGTGTTGAGCCAAGAAGCGATCGCCCCAGCGCTGATTTCCCCCTAGAGATTCCATAATCAGCAAGTGATGTAGTTCATTCCAGGTTTCAGCAAAGTGAACCTTGAGCAAATCTGCTTTGCGCCACCAGCCCAGGGTTTCATAAAGATGAAGAACTGACAAATAGGCAAAATAAGGGACTCGCGCAACGGTTTCTAACACATAAAATCGGGGATAGGGGCGATTGCGATATACCCTATCCGTGATAAAAACCAGGATGCTGACAATGCTTTGAATGAGTGCTTTCACAGTGTCTCTCCATAAGAGATGTTGGGATGAAGGCTTGATGAATTCCTGGATAAAGCTTGATGAGTGGTGGGGCGATCGCCCTAAAACCCATACTGATAGCCCAAGCTGCCGTTTTGGTTTTCGATGCCACGAATCAAAATCCAGGTATCAGTCGATGAACCATTTGTTCTCTGGCAGCGTGCCATCAAAGTTGCTCCGACCACAGATATTCGTCGGCAAGAGTCCGGGTAGTTGCTACGCTGGCTCAGGTCACGCCCATACCGGAGTTGCCCGTTCACATTTTCGATTCCTAAAATTTGAATAGAAGTACGATTCAGCGATCCGTTGATCTGTAAGCACCTTGCCCGCAGCGTATCTGCGGTATCGATTTCAATATCTGTGCAGCTATGGGGGTAGGTACTCTCTGGCAACCATTGAGCAGAAACAGTCAGCGCAGACATTAGGGTAAACGCTCCGCTACAAACTGCCAATGCCATGAAACGCGCAAGCGGTTTTACAGTGGGCATAAAGAGCATGATGTCTCGTTCTAAAAAGATTGCTTGTAGAGTTGAATTCCTCATTCATCCCTCATCCCTTATCCCTCATCCTTTTGCTATACGTTCTGTCAATATTTCCAGTCTGAGGCGCTTCTGGATGTTGAACCAGACAAGTTAATCCAGCGAAGCGCTAACTTAACGATCGATTGCTCCAAGCGATCGCAGTGTTGTTTTTTGAGCGTCGGTCAATCCTGTCACCCCAGCAATATTCATACCCTCATAGAGGCGATCGCCCCTCAGAGTTTTAAGGCACTGACCCGACTGCACCTGCCAAAGTTTAATGGTTTCGTCCTGACTGCCGCTGGCGACAACAGTTCCATCGGGGCTGAAGCTAACCGCCCAGACTTCACGAGTATGTTCCTCTAACACACGGAGACACTGATGGGTTTTGACACTCCACAATCGTACTGAATTGTCGTTGCCACCGCTGGCGATGCTGTCACCCTGTGGGCTGAACGTAACACAGCGAATTCCATCGGTATGTCCCTGAAGTATCTGCAAACAGTCTCCAGTTTGCACATCCCACAACCGAACAGAACCGTCAAAACTGCCGCTTACGAGAATTCCGCTTTCCTGATGAGGCGACGGGCTAAAGGCGACAGACCACACGGCGCTGGTATGCCCTTGCAGCACCTGAAGGCACTCACCCGTCTGCACATCCCAAACTCGAATTGATGCATCATCGCTGCTGCTGGCAATCACTTGACCGTTGGGATGGAAACACACACTAAAAACCCAACTGGTATGTTCCTGTAAAACGTGTAAACACTCACCCGTTTGCACATCCCACAACCGAATAGTGTTGTCAAAACCACCACTCACTAATGTTTGACCATCTGGGCTGAAACTCACTTGGCGAATACTGCTGGTGTGTCCCTGTAAAAGCTTCAAACACTTTCCGGTTGAAATATCCCAGAGCCGAATCGCCAAATCTAAGTTAACGCTGGCTAACACACTTCCGTCTGGGTTAAAACAGAGCGATCGCACCCAGCTAGGATGTCCCCGCAGCGTTTGAACACAAATTCCCTGTTCCACATCCCACAGTCGCACCATTGCATCAGAGCTACCGCTTGCTAAAAGCTTACCTGTTGGGCTAAAACTGATGCTCCATATACCATTGTGATGTCCCTGCAAGACCTTACTGCATCGCCCAGAGGCGACATCCCACAGGCGCACCGAGAAATCGACACTGCCACTGGCGAGACTGTCACCGTCAGGGCTGAACTGGACTGAATGTACCCAACTGGTGTGTCCTTGCAACGTGCGGAGGCACTGCCCGGTTTGCACATTCCCGGTTTGCACATTCCACAGGCGCACAGTGGTATCATCGCTGCCGCTTGCCACAGTTGAGCCATCGGCACTAAAGGCGATACTCCAGATTCCCCCGTCGTGTCCGCGCAATACATTAAGGCACTGCCCAGTTTGCACATTCCACAATCGCCCTGTCTGGTCTTCACTACCGCTGGCTAAACACTCACCATCAGGGCTGAAACTCACCGACAAAACTCCTTTAGTATGTCCTTTAAGGGTCTTGAATAACTCACCGTCTAGCAGGCTCCATACGCCAATTCCATTAGCATTGCCGCTGGCAAGCCACTGACCATCAGGGCTGATACTAATTGCGGCGATCGCCCCTCTTTCACTCCGTAAAACCTTTTGACAAGTGCCCGTCTGCACCTCCCACAGGCGGATTGAACTGTCAGCGCTGCCACTCACCAGCCCCTGACCATCAGGAGTGAATTTGACCGACCAGACCCAATCGGTATGTCCTCGCAAGACCCGCAGACATTGACCGCCGTTAGTCTGCCAGAGTCGCACCGTTCCATCGGCACTGCCGCTGGCAAGATGTAGCCCATCGGGGCTAAAGCAAACCGACCAAACCCAGCCCCGATGACCGTTTAGCAACAAAAGCTGTTGTCCATCGACGATCCGCCAGATAGCGATCGCACCACTCACATCTCCCGTTGCTAGCAGCGCTCCATCAGGACTGAAAGCAACCGAGACGACTGCACTCAAGCTCTCAGCAAACGCCGATTTGACAAAATGAGTAGTTTGAAAATTGACACCCGCGAGGCTAACCCGTCGCAGGTCGGCTTGCCGCACCGTCAAATTTGAGAAGTCACGATCTTGCAAGTTGACTTTGAGACATACCAGCAGATTCAGCAAATTGCCAGCCCGATATCCTGATTGCGGAGATGCCTGAAGCTGATTCAACAGTTGCCAAAACCGCTGTTCGACTTGCTGCTGGCTGCCCAGTTGAGTCATCAGGTATTCAAGCACAGGCTGCACGACTAGCCGAATTTGGGCTTCACGAATGAAGTCTTTAGCGGTTGCCTTCAGAAGCGCATGGCTGGTGAGCAGGAAAGTAGAAGGTTCTTGATTTTCCCCTTCCCCAATCTCTTCACACACTTGCTCAACTAACCGCTCAGTGACATATTCCATCACCACAGGCTGCAAACTAAATCCTGCCGAAGTTTGCTCAATCAGGGAGCGGCGCAAGAGAGACTGAAACGCATCGGGAAGCATCGGCGCAGACTCTCCTCTGGAGAATCGCCTGTGCCCCATGAAAATGTCTTCGCTCAAGCCAGCTTCAGACATTGGCTCTCGATTAATTGCTAGCCATAGAATGACTTCTTGCTCAGAGGCAGACAAACGCTCAAATTGGCGCGTTAGCAAATCGCGGATATCGCCAAATACGGCCATTCCCCGATCGATGTAGTCTACGACACGAGTGATATCTCCATTCAGAAATTCGCGGGTCAGCGCCGCTACCAGCTTGAGCGCCAGGGGGTTGCCTCGATAATGCTCCACGAGGCGACTCCATTCTGCATCAGTGCCCGTAAAGTCTCCTTTGGTTTGAAACAGCGATCGCCCCTCCAAGAGTGATAGCCCTTGCAGTTGCAGCGATCGCACAGGCAATCTCTCTCCCTCTAGCAGGGCAACTTCTCTCGGTTTTTCTCGGCTGGTCAACAGCAGGCAGCTTTGATGCAGCACATCTCCGACTAAACGCAGGAGTTGACCGTAATTTTCATATCCTGACCGATAGTGCCCAGCCGCACTTCCATCTCGCAGAACGGTTTCAGCATTGTCGAGAATGAGCAGACAGCGCTGCTGTTGCAGACTTTTGATCAATACCGCAAATCTGTCATCCAAATGGGTAGGAATCAGCGGATCTTTATCCTGAACTTGCAGTAAAAACGACAGAATGCTAGTTAGCAAAACCTCTACCGGGGGTGCATTGGAGAGCGATCGCCAAACAATCACCTTAAATTCGGACTGCATTTGCTGGGCAAATTTTACCGCCAGGGAACTTTTGCCAATGCCCCCAATCCCCAGGAGTGCAACCAATCGGCACTGCTCCTCTAGAATTATCTGTTGCAATTGCGCCAGTTCTGCTTCACGACCAAAGAATACTGAGACATCGGCAGCGACGCTCCATGAGATCTGGACATTCCCCCAATCATGAAGATTCCGTTGCTGAAATGATCCCCCAGAGGGAGAGTCTGGAGGGGCACAGTCTCCTTGCGCCAATGGCAGGCTAAATCCTCGAAAAAAGTACTCGATCGACAGCCGATCTACGCCTTCGGCTCGTTTTAGAATGCGAGAAATAGTTTGCAGCGAGAGCTTGGTGCGATCGCTTAACTGCTCACGGGTAAAGCGTTGCCCCCAGTTTTGCTCTGCTGCGGCTATCTGCATCACCTGCTGCAACTTGTGCCACCCCTTAGCTGTCAAGATGACACCACGCTCGCGCTTTGATTTGGGGGGACGCTTGTTAGACATAAAGCGGCAGTTGACCAGTCAGTTTAAGCTAATCGTAAGACCAATTTTCTCTGAGGCTGAATACAAAGCGTCATCTTTAAACTTGTTGCCAAGCTCCAGCCTGGTAATACGGTCGGGGAAGTCCCGGCTTCCTGAGATGAAGGGGCGAGTCCCACCTGCTGCAATTGAGCGGCTCCTGGCTAGCCCGGAAGCCGGAGCTTCCGGGCTGTGATTATCAAGTCAGAGCTTGGGAACGAGACAGAACGAGGCGGAACCCTCCTTAAAAAGCAGGGAACCAGATCAGAAGTCCCCCTTCTCAAGGGAGATTTAGGGGGAGCAAGCCGAGATTTAGCTTCTCAGCCGGAATGGGTATACACCGTAGCGACTTGGCAGAAGGATTTAGGGAAGAGGGCTACCACAGTGGAATGCACCCGCAACGTTCCTGACCATCTCCAGAACGTTCCCGACCACCCTCCAGAACATTCCCGACCGCTTCCACAACGT
>JAAUTN010000077.1 GCA_012031415.1 Leptolyngbyaceae cyanobacterium SM1_4_3
GTCTGTGTTGAGCGGGTGTGGCATCAGCCCTAAGATGGCGGCAGTGGTGACGCAAAACATCGATTTTGGAAGCTAATGCTGATTTTGACTCGCAAATCATCCTCACCGCGCAAGCCCTGCATATAAAGGTCATGCAGGTAGTCAGGTAGGTAATGTCGCATATCCTGCATCAGCAGGGTGGGCGGAATGCCAGCGCTGCCGACTGGCAGCGGGTCAGCGAATAGCGCTCCGTAGTTAAAATCACTTGGCTTGTCTGAAATCTGATGAGCCTGAGCGTTATAGGAGACAGTGCCAAAGAAAGGGAAGGAGCGGAAAAAGACCGCTTCGACGTAAGGTACCGCCGTATCTTGTAGAAAAGTGAGTCCAACCGATTTGGGAATGATTTCATAAACTTCCCCTTTAATGGTAACGGCGTAGGTGATGGGCAGCGCAGCCGCTTCGACCAGCGCATCGCGAACGTGAGCTACTACGTCGGCGATCGCCCGAATTTCTCCCCGGTCATAGCGATCAGAAAGTTCCAGGAACATATCGCTCATGACTCGCCAAAACTGCCCTAGAGCGCTGTAGTAAGCTAGCTGTCGCACTTGCTCTGGCAAAAAATCAGGGAACAGCTTGTGTAGCACTAGCATTGGGGAACCGCCAATTTTAGCTTGGACAGCGGCTTCGGTTCGCTGGCTAAATTCAGCAGAATCCAGGTAAGTATCTAAGCCGCCGCCCCCATGCCACAGCATCCCCTTCATGCAATATTCGGCGTACTCGTAGTTGATCCGATCGTGCCACCAGTGACGCAACAGCTTTTGGAGTGAGATTTCGCCATCAAAATACTTGAAGAAAGGAAATAAAACAAGAAACTGCTGCTCGGCGATGTAAATCAAATTGCGCGAGTAAGCGTCTAACACAACCCCGTAGCTTTTCAGCACACCAACCACCTCCAGCACATTGTTGGGGGAGTCGGGTAACAAAGCCCCACCTGATTCCAGACAATGAATGATGTCTGCCAGGGGATGGGTAGAAGGTTGTTGAGTCAGACTTACCATCACGTTTCTCTCAAAAGCTGTTGGGCAATGTAGTTCAATTTTAAGAATAGGGCTGAATGCTAAAAGTTTTCAAAGACGGGGGTAGGAATCGGGTCAACTTCAGGGAAGCTGACGGCTGCGGTTTCAGCCAGAGGAGTGAGCTGAGCGACAGGACGGGTGGTTAGCGCACCGAGAGTTGTAGCGGTGACTTCACTCCAGCGAAATAGCCAGCCCGGCTGTAGACCCAGGAAGATAATTAAAATCGTCATCACGACTGATGGTATGCGATCGCGCCAGTAAACACGAGGCAAATTTTCCAAACTTTCAGGCAATCTGCCAAAAAAAGCTCGGTTTACTAGATTCAGGAAGTAAACGGCTGTGAGTCCTGTGCCTAAGACGCAGAGCAAAGTTTGGACTGGAAAGACTGAAAAACTGCTGCGATAAGCCACAAACTCAGCGACAAATCCTACCATTCCAGGAATACCGCCGCTTGCCATTACTCCAGCAATCATCAAACTGCCGATCAGGGGCAAGCCGCGCTCTGGGTTTAACAGTCCTCGTAAAACGGTGACATCGCGAGTTCCGGTTTTGGAATAAACCACGCCAACCAATAGAAATAGGAGGGCAGAAATTAGCCCGTGACTGACCATTTGCCCGACCGCAGCGAGAATGCCTAACGGCGTGGCAGCAGCACTGGCAAGAATTACAAATCCCATGTGTCCGACGGAGCTATAGGCAACGATTTTCTTCATGTCGGTTTGGGCGATCGCCACAAAGGAACCGTAAAGTACGTTAACTACGGCGATCGCCGCCAACCAGGGAGCTAAAACTCGCCATGCGTCGGGAAACAACCCCAAGCCAAACCGCAGTAGCCCATAGGTGCCTAGCTTGAGCAGCATTCCTGCCAGGAGTACCGATGTTGGGGTAGAGGCTTCAACGTGAGCATCGGGTAGCCAGGTGTGCAGGGGCACCAGCGGAATTTTGATACCAAAACCAATTAGCAGTGTAACTAGCAGAATAACTTGCGTTCCCAGTGGCAAAACTTGAGACTGCAAAGCGGCGTAGTCAAACGTAGACATACCGCTGAGCAGAGTCAATCCAAAGAAAGCCGCCAGGATCAAAATGCCAGAGGTGGCAGTGTAAATCAAAAACTTGGTAGCTGCATATCCCCGTTTTGCGCCTCCCCAAATGGCAATCAGCAGATACAGAGGAATTAGCTCTAGCTCATAGAAAAGGAAAAATAGCAGCAAGTTTTGAGCCAGGAATGCACCCGCTACAGCGGCTCCCAGCAGTAGAAACAGGGCATAGTAGAGCCGGGGACGATTGATTTTTGGATCGCTGCTGTAAATTGCTACCGCCACCAGTAGGCTGTTCATCGCTACCAGCGGGAGGGATAAGCCGTCTACTCCCAAACGGTAAGTTAGACCTAGCGGCTCAACCCAGGGGAGCGTTTCTTGAAGCTGTAAGGCTGCATCACTGATGTCAAATTGGGTGATGAGGAAAACAGTCCATCCCAAAGTAAAAATGGCGATCGCCAGAGCCGCTTGACGGGCCCGCTCAGAATTAGCAAATTGAGGCAAAAAGGCGATCAAAATCGCTCCCGCAACGGGTGCCCAAATCAAGGTACTCAACATCGCCCACGCTACTCCTTCCCTTTGTTTAGCCCAGAATCTAAGACAATTTCCAACACCAGGACGGATAGATTTACATCTTCCAGATAGCCTTCTTAACCCTAATTTCCAAGTAAGCTTTGGGCAATGGAATAGGGGAAGCGGAAAGACCAAACCAGCGCCATCAAGGTTAGTATCACTCCCATAAAAACAGTCAGCAGATAGTTCCGAGACTGTCCAGAAATAGTGTACTTGAGGCTTTCGCCCGTAAATAGAGAAACTACTCCAACCAGGTTGACCATGCCATCTACCACATAGCGGTCAAGCCATGCCGTCAGCTTTGACCCCTGGACAACTCCCGAAACGACGCTTAAACGGTAAACTTTCTCAATCCAAAAGTCATAAGCTAGCGTGTCTCGGATGGGTCGGACAATCAAATCGACAGGCTTAATCCATCCTGAGTTGAGATAAATCAATCCTCCCAAGCCGCAGCCCGTCACACTAGACACCATCAGGAGTAGCATCAGTGGAAGGTTAATGCTTGCAAGATTGGGCAGCAAATGCCATTGCAGTAGCATCACAGGCACCAGCAGCGCGATTATTACTAGCGACACCATCGGTACAGCCATTGTCCAGGGCACTTCTGGAGTTCGCCGTGTTTTAACTTGAGGCTGCCCCCAGAATGCTAGACCAAACACGCGGGTCAGGTTAAAGGCGGTTAAACCATTGACCAGCAGCAGCACTGCAACCAACCAGGGAGACTCCCAAAAGCTACTTCCCCATTCCAGCATTGACCAAAAACTGCCCAGAGGCAGCAACCCAATGGAGGCGATCGCCCCCACTACAAAGCTACTTGTGGTGGCAGGCATTCGGCTAACCAGCCCTCCCATTTCGGTGAGGTCTTGGGTGTTGGTAGTTAGAATGATAGAGCCAATGCTCATGAATAGAAGTGCTTTGGCGATCGCATGAGTAAACAAAAACAGAAGCGCTACATCAGTCTGCTGCATTCCTACCGCTAAAAATACCAGCCCCAAGTAAGCACTGGTAGTGTGAGATAGGGCACGTTTGATGTCAATCTGAGCGATCGCCACCAGAGAGGCTCCCACTGCTGTCACTGCACCTAGAGCCATCAGCGCATTCAGGGCGATTGGAGAGATAGCTAGAACGGGCTGAAGCTTGATTAACACGAAAGCTCCACAGGCTACCACAACCGAGTTTCGCAGAATTGATGCCGGATTTGGGCCTTCCATCGCCTCATCAAGCCACAGATTGAGCGGAAATTGGGCACACTTGCCAGTTGGTCCGGCAATCAGAGCTAAACCCAGCAATGCCGCAGTCAAGGGTGCTAAGTTTGCACTCTCAGCCCATGTCGCCAAATCTGAGAAGTTCAAACTCCCCGCAAACGTAAACACCACTATCACACCCATGAGCAGCAGCATATCTCCAACGCGCTTGGTCAGAAATGCATCACGAGCGGCCGTCACAACCAGCGGTTGAGCATACCAAAAGCCAACTAACAAGTAGGTCGATAGCGTCAACATCTCCAGCAGCGCATAGCTGAGGAACAGCGAATCGCTCAACACGATGCCGCTCATAGCTGCCTCAAAGAAGCCCATCAAGGCATAAAAACGACCCAAAGCCCAATCTTTCTCCAGATAACCCAGAGCAAAAAACTGTGCTAACAAACTCAAGGCTGTAATCACAACGGCAGCGCCAACGCCGATTACAGAAATTTCTAAAGTGATGGATAGATCTAGATCCAGGACTTGCAGCCAGGAAATTTGCAGCCGTTGAGGGGGTTGGTTCCAAATGGCTTGAAGCAGTGCCCCGCTGTGAACCAAAGCCAACACCGTCATCAACAGGTTGAAGTAAGCAGCAGGGCGTGGGCCAGTCCGACGAACCAGACCCGTTGACCAGGGTAACGTCAACAGGGCACCGATAAGACCGTACCCAGGCACCCACCAGCTTGTCTGGATCAGGAACTGAGACATCACAATACGATTGTCCTTAAGTTAAAGCGCCAATTCTAAAGGAGCAAGGTAAATTTTTAGCTAGGTGTGGGGGTTAGGGCGATCACCCCAACCCCCACACCTGAAAGACCAGCTTAAGTCTGAATTAATAATTATGACAAAACTGCAACAAATGCTTCTTCCAAGTAGCCCTCACCCAACACTCAAGCTCAGAGAAAGAACAAAGCTTATCCCCGCCAAAGGCATCAGGTTCAACGTCCGCAGACCTTGCTCTTAGTAGAAAGCGTAGCACCTTTAGGGCTGAACCGAAATATGACTCAGAAAACTGACAACGTTGCAATTCAATAAACGGTTTGAATTAATGTTGAGCTTTTCAACCTAATGTTGAGGAGTAAAATTAATCTGAAAAAGCCTGTACTTATCGGTGGTATTATTAAATCTCATAAATAAGTCCTTTGAATTGAGTCCTTTGGAATTGAGTCCGGTTCTCGCTGCTTACTTGATACTTTCTCTTGAAGAATTACGAGAAGTAGAGTTCAGCTATCCTTGATGATCCTGAATTGAGTTTCTTGCAACTGTTCCCCAACTATGCTTGCGAGATAAGCTGGATTTATATTTTTTATTAAAGATAATCATTCTGCTTTATATTGTCAAAGTAAAGACATCCCTTGTATTCTTAAACTTGGGAACTCTAAGGTGCTTTTCTGAGAATTAAATCGGACTTCCCGTGAAAATTTTCAGTTAAGAACTGTTTTTATTAATGAATTCTTCTTTGCGGGAGATAAACGATGCCAATTGCTGTTGGAATGATCGAGACGAAGGGCTTTCCTGCTGTGGTAGAAGCAGCGGACGCGATGGTTAAAGCTGCTAGAGTGACACTGGTAGGCTACGAAAAGATTGGCAGTGGCCGCGTCACTGTGATTGTACGGGGCGACGTTTCTGAAGTGCAGGCTTCTGTCGCGGCCGGTGTGGAATCTGCTAAGCGGGTTAATGGTGGAGAGGTGCTATCAACTCACATTATTGCTCGTCCCCATGAAAACCTGGAATATGTTCTACCTATTCGATATACAGAAGCCGTAGAGCAATTTCGGACTTAATTAAGAGCTAAATAAAAAGTTCAACGGCATTCGATTGAACTTTTTAAATCAAGTTGCTGAGACGTTGTTTCAGTCTGCTTGAGTGCAAAAAGTTTGTTTTTCAAAAAGTATACTTGGAAGGGAGAATTACGATGGCGATCGCAGTTGGAATGGTAGAAACTTTGGGCTTCCCCGCTGTAGTAGAAGCAGCGGACGCGATGGTAAAAGCAGCCAGAGTTACACTGGTTGGATATGAAAAGATTGGCAGTGGTCGTGTCACTGTGATTGTGCGAGGCGATGTTTCCGAAGTGCAGGCCTCTGTTGCGGCTGGGGTTGAGAACGTTAAGCGCGTAAACGGTGGACAGGTTCTCTCCACTCACATCATTGCCCGTCCCCACGAAAACCTGGAATACGTTCTTCCTATTCGCTACACCGAAGCAGTTGAGGCGTTCCGGGAAAGCGTCAGCGGCATTCGTCCCCTCAACCGTCCGTAACTCCTAATGCAGATCGCTAAAGTTTGTGGCACTGTTGTCAGTACTCAAAAGGAGCCTAGCCTCAGAGGAGTCAAGTTCTTACTATTGCAGTTTCTAAACGAGGAAGGGCAACTCCTGCCAGAGTATGAGGTAGCTGCTGATAGTGTTGGGGCAGGCGTTGACGAATGGGTTTTAGTGAGTCGTGGAAGTGCTGCCCGTCAGATTCCTGGCGGCGAAACCCGCCCTCTAGATGCTCTAGTCGTTGGCATCATCGATACGGTCAGCGTTGAAAATCGGCTTCTCTATAGCAAACGCGATCAGGATCGCTGAATTCTTAATGCTCTGGAGTTCGCGTAGAGTCCGGCTGAGCGATGCCCAACAAGCTTTTCTGGGGTTAGCTTACTGTCTTGCGAAAGCTCTCGCTACGCAAGCTGAATTTTAGATGACTTGTGGTATCGCTCTTTCAGCTTAGGAGAAATTCATTATGGTCGTTCATGGCTCTGCCGCTCCTCCCACTCCCTGGTCAAAAAGCTTAGCTCAACCCAGGATTCATGAGACAGCATACGTTCACTCTTTCTCTAACATCATTGGAGATGTTCATATTGGTCCTGATGTGCTGATTGCTCCAGGAACCTCTATTCGAGCAGATGAGGGCAGTCCGTTTCACGTCGGCGAAGGAACCAACATTCAGGATGGTGTGGTCATTCATGGGCTAGAGCAGGGAAGAGTCATCGGAGATGACCAAAAGCGCTACTCGGTCTGGGTTGGAAAAGATACTTCTATCACCCACATGGCGCTGATTCATGGACCAGCCTATGTGGGAAATAAGTGCTTCATTGGGTTTCGCTCTACAGTCTTCAATTCTCGTATTGGCGATGGCTGCATCATCATGATGCACGCGCTAATTCAAGATGTAGAAATTCCGCCGGGTCGATATGTTCCTTCTGGGTCGATCATCACGACGCAGCAGCAGGCAGACCGCTTGCCTGAAGTGGAGTCAGTGGATGTCAAGTTTGCCCACCACGTTGTCGGGATTAATGATGCCCTTCGGTCGGGCTATCGGTGTGCTGAGAATATTGCCTGTATTGCTTCAATTCGCACTGAGTTGGAGCAAACTTATGAATCTAGTAGCGCTAACGGATCGAGTAAAACCCCTAGTAATAGTCATAATCAAAGTCAAATGCAAAGCGATCGCCTAAGTTCTGAAGTCGTGCAGCAGGTGAGTCAACTCTTGGCTCAAGGCTACCGCATTGGTATGGAACACGCTGATGCCCGTCGTTTCCAGACGAGTTCCTGGAAAAGCTGCGCCCCCATCCAGTCCAACCGTCAGTCTGATGTGCTTGCTGGGCTAGAAGCCTGTATGTCTGAACACAGCGGTGAATACGTTCGACTATTTGGGATTGATACTCAATCTAAGCGCCGAGTCTCGGAAATGATCATTCAAAGACCCGGAGATAAGGCGGCCACGGGTTCTTCTAGCAGTAGCAGCAGTAACTACTACACTCCTAGTAGCTCTAGCAGTCAGAGTAGCTCTAGCAGTCAGAGTAGCTACGGTAGTCAGAGCTATTCGTCAACCAAGAGCAATCGCTTAAGCTCTGAAATCGTGCAGCGGGTCAGTCAACTGCTTTCTCAGGGATACCGCATTGGTACGGAACACGCTGATAGCCGTCGTTTTCAGACTAGCTCCTGGCAGACTTGTTCGCCGATTCAAGCAAGTCGTGAATCGGAGGCGATCGCCGCTTTAGAAGGCTGCTTGTCTGAACATAGCGGCGAATATGTTCGTATGTTTGGCATTGATACTAATGCTAAGCGACGGGTTTCAGAAATGATTGTTCAAAGACCCAGCGACAAAGGCAATTCTGTTGATTCTGCTTCCCGTCAACCCTATACACCACCTCCTTCCTCAGGAAATGGCTACGGCAGTGCAAACGGTGGAGCGTCACCCCAGTCAAGAGGGAGCCTTGCTTCCGATGTCACGCAACAGATCAACCAGTTGTTATCTCAAGGATATCGGGTCGGCGCTGAGTATGCGGATGCGCGTCGCTTCCAGACTAGTTCTTGGAAGAGTTGTCCAGCCATTCCAACGAATCGGGGGGAGGCGATCGCCGCCCTAGAAAGCTGTCTGGCTGAACACAGCGGCGAGTACGTGCGGCTATTTGGCATCGACACGGCTTCCAAACGGCGAGTTTCGGAAACCATCATTCAAAGACCTGGCAAATAGCTTGCGTTAAACCTTGCACGTCTGGTAGAGGTTCCTGTCTCCAATGCATTTGCCGCCCCTGCGACCGATCAGCGATGTCCACTTCTGCGTCAGTGGCAGCGTCACGATACATCCCAGTGCAGTAGTTGCTCCGGGTGTATTGCTTCAGGCTGACGCAAACAGTCAGATCGTCATCGGAGCAGGGGTCTGCATCGGAGCAGGAACTGTCCTACACGTTTATCAAGGAAGTTTAGAAATCGAGGAGGGCGCTAGCTTGGGGGCAAGCGTCCTCCTGTTTGGCAGTGGTAGGATAGGAGCTAATGCCTGCATTGGTTCAAGAGTTACAATTTTCAACAGTTCTATTGCACCCGATCAGGTGGTTAAGTCTGGTTCTCTAGTTGGAGATCCTAGTCGCTCCATTGCCCAGACAGAGCCAGTAAAGACAGAGGTAGCTGCGCCAACTGAAGACTCCCCTTCTCAAGCAGAAACAGCACCAACTGAGACTTCATCTCCTCAGGCTGCTGAAACTGCTCCGGCTCAGTCGTCATCGGCTTTGGCGAGCGCTGCGAGTGTACCCATCTATGGAAAAGCCGCTGTCGCCCAGTTAATCATTGCGCTTTTCCCTGGCAGAGATTCCTTGAATAACTTGCCCCCCGAAAATCAGTCTTCTAATAATGGCAAAACCCCAGATCGATAGCGCACAATATGTCCTGAATGGAGGGTCAAAAATGAATGTGCAGGATGGGGGGTCAGTCCTGGCGAAATCAACAGGACAGCCAAAAGATTTTAAGAATAGAGCTTTAGGGTTAGTTTCAACCCGCAGTTTTCCTGCCATTGTCGGCACGGCAGACATGATGCTGAAATCGTCTGGTGTGACGCTGGTGGGTTACGAGAAGATCGGTAGCGGCTACTGTACAGCCGTTGTCCGAGGTAATATCGCGGACGTGCGGATCGCAGTTGAGGTCGGCGCAGATATCGCTCAACAGTTTGGTCAGCTTGTCTCTAAAGTAATCATTCCGCGCCCTTTGCCTAACCTTGATGCGGTGCTGCCGATCGGTAGTCGTCTAGCAAAAATGATGGAAAATCGAGGGCACAATCGCTTGAGCAATCAGGCAGTTGGTTTGCTGGAAACGCGCGGTTTCCCGGCAATGGTTGGGGCTGCCGATGCGATGCTCAAGTCGGCAGATGTGCAGTTTGCAGCCTATGAGATAGTTGGCGCAGGGCTGTGTACTGCGATTATTCGCGGTCGAGTTGCGGATGTGGCGATCGCCGTTGAAGCTGGAATGCACGAAGCCGAGCGAATTGGCGAACTCCATGCCGTAATGGTTATTCCCAGACCGCTAGATGACTTGGAGCAAACCCTCCCTGTCTCAAGCTGCTGGCTAGAAAAGCCGCAGCCCCTATCGCTACCTGTGGAGTTGAAGGAAACTCAAAAAGAATTGCTGGAATTGCCGGATCTGACTCAGCTTCAAGCACCCGCTCCAAAATTAGAATAGTTTTCTGTGGCAGGACTAAATTATTTGTAAGACGAGCGAGTTGTGAACGTACTCTGTCGGGGTTGCTCACAACCCATTTGGAGTTTGCTATGTAACGGGATTAGTTAGGTTTGCCCCCAAAAGCCATTGTTACTGATAGGAGATATCAGGGCTGGAGTAAAGCTGAATCGGCTGGGCTGATCAAAAGACTCATGGCGATCGCCCCCCACTGCACCCCGCTGGTTTCGGGATAGCCCGCTGTGGGATGTACCTGAGCAGGTTGCCATTGGTCTAAATGTCCAAATTCTGGTTGCTCCAGTTGCTCCTGCTGCCGCGCTTGACCCTGACCCAGCAGCCGTTTACGTCCTTCCAGAGCTGATTGGAGGTCGGGCTTGATCTGCAAAGCTTTATCATAAGAGGCGATCGCTCCTCATGACAGCGCATCGTTTCCAAAACTTTGCCGCGCTCGTGCCAGGCCCAGTAGTTGTCAGGCTGAAGCTGCACCACGCGATCAAAAGAGATTATCGCCTGCTGATGCTGCTTCAGGTGTTCTAAAACCATGCCGCGCTTAAACCAGGCAACGTGGTCATCGGGTTGAATTTGCACTACGCGATCGTAAGACATGATCGCTTCTTCATAGCGGTGCAGGTTTTCTAGCGCCATTCCTCGCATGAGCCAAACAAGTGAATCGTCCGGTCGGTCGAGAATAGCGCGATCGCAAGACACAACTGCCTCTTCGTAGTGCTGCAAATGATAAAGCTGGTCAACCCGCCTAAGCTGGCTCAACACCCGTTTGCGGCTCTCAACCGCAAGCTGAAAGTCAGGCTTAAGCTGAACGGCGCGATCGTAGGCAGTCACCGCGTCTTCATGCTGGTCTGAGTCCTCCAAAACCCTGCCCCGGTCATGCCATGCCCAGTAATTATCAGGCTGAATCTTGATCACTCTGTCATAGGCTGTCAGCGCCTCTTCATAGCGCTGTAGATGTTCCAACGCCTTAGCCCGTTTGAACCAGGCCAGATAGTCCCCAGGCTGAAGTTTTGTCACCTGCTCATAGGATGCCGCAGCTTCCTCGTACTGGTGCAAATTCTCCAACGCCATACCGCGTTTGAACCAGACCAGATATTCATCAGGCACTGCTTGAATGAATTTGTCGTAACTGCCAACTGCTTCTGTATATCGCTGCTGTTGAAAGAGTTCGTCCCCCCGCTCAAACCAGAGCAGATATCCATCCAGACTGACCGAGCGGACGGTCGGCAAGATGACTGTGGTGTGGTGGGGAGTCACCAGATCTTTAAGGACTTCCAGTGCCTCTGCCGCAGACTGGTAGCGCTGCCGAAAATCGTAGCGCACCATCACGTCTAAGATGTCTGCCAATTCGGGACTAACTTGTGCCCTTTCCCGCCAAATAATTTCGCCCGTTCGGGGGTCTTCCTTAAAGTGAGTGGGTGAGGAACCTGTGAGAGCCTGAATTCCAACCATTCCGACCGCATAGACATCGCTGCTAAAGCGAGGCTTTCCGGCCATTTGTTCATTAGGCATATAGCCTGATGAGCCGATCGCAATGGTTACAGTAGACAGATCTGCACCCAATTCCTGAAAGCTGATTTGCTTGACCGAGCCAAAGTCGATCAGGACAATTTTGCGATCGCTACTTCGTCGAATCAGATTGGAAGGCTTGATGTCGCGATGAATCACCTGCTGCTGATGGACAAACTCTAGCGTGGTCAGAATGTCTTGCAATAGAGCAACCACCTCAGACTCTTCTACGACCCGGTCTGCCTTTAGTTCTCGGCTCAGCACCTCTCCCTCAATCAGTTCTTGAACCAGATAAAACTCTTGATTCTCTTCAAAGTGAGCAAAGAGTCTAGGAATTTGTTCGTGGCTTCCCAGGTCATACAGCACCTTTGCCTCTTGATCAAACAAGCGCCTTGCAGACTGCAACGCCTCATTGCTTCTTACTTTGGGCTTGAGTTGCTTAACTACGCACTGAGGATTTCCAGGCAAGTGCAAGTCTTCAGCGAGATAGGTTTGACCAAATCCTCCTCCACCCAAATGGCGTTTGATTTGGTAGCGCCCACCAAGTGTTTGTCCCAGCATAAGCAAATATCTTTTGCAGAAGTGTTTTAATTTATGCCCTAGAAGAAGCGTGCAGTATTTGTCGAGAAGCTAATTGAAGTCAGTGCAGCAATTCTTTTATGGAGTTTTAGGCGTTGATTTGCATATCGTGCATGAACTAAAATCAGAACTAATCAACAGGGCGCTGAGGGCTGCAAACAAAGTCGTAAATAAACTGAGGGCACAAGAGATCTCGCTGCGATACCTTTCAGTATTCCCTACACTCTGATAAAGCTGTTTGTAGAATCAGTCAAGATTAAATGAAATTTTCTGTGCCGCTCTGAACTTGTCCGTAGGTTTGCTGATTTTCTAGGCAAGTAATTTTCACACTCAAGCGTGAAGCGCTGTAGGTTGGGTTGGCAATACTTGAAATAATTCAGGTAAAGCGATGAAATCTGGTAGAGCGGCTTACAGGATTGAGCCGTCTGGATTGCTATACTAAAGTCGCTGAGAATATGGTTTTTCAACGGAATTTCTTTAGAATATGCAGCCCACCGACCCTAGCAAATTCACTGAGAAAGCCTGGGAAGCAATTGTTAAGTCCCAGGATGTTACTCGTCGCTTCAAGCATCAACAGCTAGAGGTTGAACATTTGGCGATCGCTCTCCTAGAACAAGAGGGCCTGGCTCACACGATTCTACAGCGGGCTAATGTTGACCCTAATACCTTCAAGCAGCAGCTAGAAACCTTTGCCCAGCGTCAACCTAAAGTTTCGGAAAACGCTCAACTTTACTTGGGGCGCAGCCTAGATCTCATGCTAGATCGAGCTGATGCAGCGCGGCAAGCTTGGCAAGATGAGTTTATCTCGGTGGAGCATTTGCTGCTGGGAATGGCGGAGTACGAGCGGATCAACCGCCGCTTTCCTAGAAATATTAACTTAGATCCAAAACAGCTTGAAGCGGCTGCTAAAGTCGTGCGTGGCAGTCAGCGAGTGACCGATCAAAGCCCAGAAGCTCGCTATAACGCCCTGGAAAAGTATGGACGTGATCTCACTGAGCAGGCAAAGGAAGATAAGCTTGACCCGGTGATTGGTCGGGATGAAGAAATTCGCCGCGTGGTGCAGGTTCTCTCTCGCCGCACCAAAAACAATCCGGTGCTGATTGGCGAGCCAGGAGTGGGAAAGACGGCGATCGCCGAAGGATTAGCCCAGCGCATCATCAAGGGAGATGTCCCTGAATCGCTCAAAAACCGTCGCTTAATCACTCTGGATATGGGTTCGCTCATTGCTGGAGCAAAATATCGCGGCGAGTTTGAAGATCGGCTGCGAGCAGTTTTACGCGAAGTTACTAGCTCGGAAGGGCAAATTGTTCTCTTTATCGACGAGTTACACAGCGTTGTAGGCGCAGGTGCAAGCCAGGGCACGATGGACGCAGGTAATCTGCTCAAACCGATGTTAGCCAGAGGTGAATTGCGCTGCATTGGGGCAACAACTTTGGATGAATACCGCAAGCACATTGAGAAAGATGCGGCTCTGGAGCGGCGATTTCAGCAGGTTTATGTGGGTCAACCTAGCGTGGAAGATACGATCTCAATTCTGCGCGGATTGAAAGAACGGTATGAAAAGCACCATGAAGTGAGCATTTCTGACAGTGCTTTAGTGGCGGCGGCAACGCTGTCCGATCGGTACATTAGCGATCGCTTCCTCCCTGACAAAGCGATGACCTGGTTGACGAAGCTGCTGCCAAGCTAAAGATGGAAAGCACCTCGAAACCAGAGGAGTTGGAATCTGTTGATCGCCGCATTATGCAGCTTGAGATGGAACAGTTTTCTTTGCAGAAAGAAGGGCAGTCTCCCGGTATCGTAGTTGCCTATCGTGCCGCCAAAGATCGTCTGGAGCGGATTGAGAGCGAGATTGCTGAACTGAAGCAGGTGCAGCAAAAACTGAATTCTCAGTGGGAATCTGAGAAGCAGATGAAGGATGAAATCAATGCCCTGCGTGAAGAAGAAGAAAAGCTGCGGCGACAGATCGAGAAAGCTGAGCGGGATTATGACCTGAACACAGCGGCTCAGCTAAAGTATGGACGGCTGGAAGTGGTGCATCGTGAGCTAGAGGCAAAGGAAGCAACGCTGATCGAAATTCAAGAGCGCGGTTCTTCCTTGCTGAAGCAGCAGGTGACTGAGGCAGACATTGCTGAGATTGTCGCAAAGTGGACGAGCATCCCGGTTAATCGCCTGATGGAATCTGAGCGGCAAAAGCTGCTGCAACTGGAAACCTATTTGCATGAGCGGGTGGTGGGTCAGCAAGAAGCCGTTGAAGCGGTTGCAGCAGCGATTCGACGGGCACGGGCGGGGATGAAAGATCCCGGTCGTCCCATCGGCTCTTTCTTGTTTATGGGACCCACAGGAGTTGGCAAAACTGAACTGGCGCGGGCACTAGCAGAATCCTTGTTTGATACTGACGATTCGCTGGTGCGGTTAGATATGTCGGAATATATGGAGAAAAATTCTGTCTCGCGGCTGGTCGGTGCGCCTCCTGGCTATGTTGGCTATGAGGAGGGCGGTCAGCTTTCAGAGGCAATTCGTCGTCACCCGTATTCGGTGCTGCTGTTGGATGAGGTGGAGAAGGCGCACCCAGACGTGTTTAACATTTTGCTCCAGGTGCTAGACGACGGACGGATTACTGATTCTCAGGGTAGAGCCGTTGATTTTAGAAATACGGTGATCGTGATGACGAGCAACATCGGCAGCGATCACATTTTGGATGTATCGGGGGACGATTCACAATATGAACTGATGCGAAAGCGAGTGATGGATGCGCTGCGATCGCACTTTCGCCCCGAATTTCTCAATCGCGTCGATGACCTGATTCTCTTTCACCCGCTGCGGCTGGAAGAACTGCGGAAAATTGTTGGCATTCAACTCAAGCGGATTCATCGACTGCTGGCAGACCAAAAAATTAAGCTGGAGCTAACCCCGATCGCCCAAAACTATATTGCTGAGGTAGGCTTTGATCCGGTTTATGGTGCGCGTCCCTTAAAGCGGGCAATTCAAAAGGAATTGGAAAATCCGATCGCCACTAAAATTTTGGAGAATACTTTCATCGAAGGTGACACAATTTTGATTGACCTGGTAGACCATAAGTTGACCTTTAACAAAAAGCAGCTTGCGGTTAGCGAAAAGGCATCCATCGTGCCTCAAGTCCTAGCGGCTGAGAATTGAAGCATTCTGGCTGCCACCTATTCGTTGCCTATCACCGCCCCAGACAACCTCTGCATAAACCAATCCACATCTCGACGGTCGGGGTGCATGGGTGTTGTTATGCCGAATTACGCTTCTCCAAGTTGTTATGTAACCTACTTAGGTTCCCAGTAGTTGTTAGGGTCTGGATTGCTGTCATAACATTCCATCGCCATTTTTACGTCTGCAATGTGTTGATAGGCCCATTCACCCAGGACTGCCAATGGCTCAACGAGTGAAGTCCCCAGTGGAGTGAGTGAGTATTCGACTCTTGGAGGAACGGTTGGGTACACCTCTCTCTCAATCAACCCATACCGCTCTAAATTCCGCAGGTTTTGAATCAGCATCTTAGGCGATACACCAACAATTTGGTGTTTGAGTTCGCCATACCGCTTTTTGCCTTGAGTTAAAGCATAGACGATCAAAATCGTCCATTTGTTGGCAATGTGTTCAAGAATCTGGTGCCCAGCACAGCTTGTATCAAACAGATCCATTTTTGCAATCCGCTCAAGTGCTGGCTGAGGTAAGTAGCTCAGTTGAGAACCATTGAAATCATGATTTAGAGCCATGTTTACCAAAAAGTAACTATTGCACTTTGCTGTAAATCCTTACGGGCAGCAGTACTGCGATCGTACTTTATGGATGTCAGTTTTTGCAGGAGAGCAAAACCATGAAAGCTTTGGTGATTGAGCAATTTGGCAATTCCAGCGTGTTTAAGGAAACCGATTTAAAGACTCCAGACGTTCTTCCCAATCATGTCTTAATTCAAGTGGCTGCAACAAGCGTTAATCCGGTTGACTACAAAATCCGGCAAGGGGTTGCAGTAGATATTGCCCCTAGTTTTCCAGCCGTCTTGCATGGAGATATGGCAGGAACAATCGCAGCCGTTGGAGCAGGTGTCGATTGGTTTCACATTGGAGATGAAGTCTATGCCTGTGCAGGTGGCGTAAAAGGAATGGGAGGTGCGTTAGCCGAATATATGCTGGCTGATGCTCGCCTAATTGCTCATAAGCCAAAATCTCTCACAATGGCAGAGGCGGCGGCACTTCCCCTAGTTTCAATTACAGCGTGGGAAGGTCTGATTGATCGCGCCAAAATTCAGCCAGGGCAAAAGGTTTTAGTATATGGAGCAACCGGAGGAGTAGGACATATTGGAGTCCAACTGGCGAAGTGGGCAGGGGCAAAAGTCTATGCTCTAGTTTCTAACGATGAGAAGGCAGCGATCGCCCATCGTTTAGGAGCAGATATTATCATTAACTACCGCAAGCAGCCTGTTGAGGAATTTGTAGCAGAACATACGGATGGTCAAGGTTTTGATGTGGTGTTTGATACGGTTGGTAATGACAATCTTCAGAATGCCTTTAAAGCCGCGAAACTAAATGGAACTGTCGTGTCGATCGTTTCTCTATCTCAGCAAGACTTAACTCTGCTCCATGCAAAGGGGCTAACCCTGCATCTAGTTTTCATGCTGATTCCGATGCTGTTTAATGTAAATCGCATTCATCATAGGGAAATTCTATTGAAACTAGCTCAAATCGTAGATGAAGGCAAGATACGTCCTCTCCTGGATCCTAAAACCTTCAGCATGGCTGAGATTGCCGATGCCCATCAACACGCTGAGTCAGGCCAAGCAATTGGGAAAGTTGTACTGACGCAATCGCTCAATCCTTAGGAGAGACATACGATGACTCAACTGACAGTAATTGCCAAAATTCAAGCGAAATCAGGTTCAGAGGCAGTTTTACATCTAGAACTACTGCACCTAATTCAGCCGACGCTATTAGAAGAGGGATGCCTCAACTACGATCTGCATCGTTCTATCGAAGACAGCACTCTATTCTTGTTTTATGAGAATTGGGCAAGCCGGGTTCTTTGGGAGCAGCACATGGCATCCGAACACATTAGCGTTTTTCAGAAGAACACAGAAGGATTAGTCGAAAATTGGGAACTACTCTTGATGAAACCTGAGAGACTTACAAGTTAAAGTTGGCTCAGATAGTGAAACCGCCTACTAGCAAGCACAAAGCATCGTCTCATCGGCGGTCTCGCGCTAGCTTAATCCAAAAGCTGATAGACAGGCTTTCGGCTGCTGTCCCTGCTAAAGATTGAGCGGTATAACTATTGAACGGCATGACTACAGCTACAAGCGCTTTTAGGAACCCATCAGCTTTTCGCTGGGGCTGTTCATCCAGCTAAACTCGTCAGAATGCTCGGAATATTCTTTCAGTAAGGTCTTGTCTGCCTCACTCATATCGGGATCGGTTTCCTGCTCAATTTCCTCAATGGTTTGCTGGACGAGGTTCATTTGCTCTTCGGCTTCTGCCAGTACAGCCTGAGTTTTTAGCTGGAGTAAAGCTTCAAAAGGCTTTAATGCTTCATATTGAGCAGTAACGGCTTGCAGTTTTTGCTCCAGTTCTAATTTTTCTTGCGATAGCTGCTCAATGGTGTGTTTGTAGCTTTTCATTGCTTTCAACATCGGAACCATTTTGCCTTTTAGCGTCATGTGTTCTACATCAAGCTTTTGAAATCGGTCTGCAAGCTCAATGCAGCAACGGCACAGGTAGATGTAGCGTTCAGCGATGTTGCTCATATTCCCACTCTAAATTTTTGTGCTAGCGGCTTAGAGAGAGTTGTGTAGGGGTAAGACTCTACCTGCAACATCTTAAAAAACTGGTGTTGAGTGGTGTAGTCAACATTACGCTACGGGTTAAAAATATCTTTATTTTCACTCAAAAAAATCCCTGACGTGAAGCCAGGGATTAATTCAGGGTGCATCTACCACTCCTTTCTTCTTTGGGCGATCGCCTCATCAGGAAATTTTGCGAACAGATTCGATTACACTGGTGTTCCTGAATTGCTCTTGCGCTACTGTTGTAGGCAAATTGTTCTATATATTCGTTAGGCTGCGTGAATCTTCGATATCTGATCCCGCTATTTGATTCCTCGGTAAAAGAATGGGCTTTAGAAGCTCGGTTGCTGCGGTGGCTGACGTTTTTATGGCTATTCGTCGGGCTGGTGATGCTATTTTCTGCTTCCTACGCGGTTGCAGATGCAGATTTTGGCGACGGGCTGTATTACTTTAAGCGACAGATTATTTGGGTTGCGGTTGGGCTAGTTGGCTTTGGATTTTTGGTGCATTCGCCGCTGCGCTACATTTTGGCGATCGCTGACTGGTTTCTGCTGCTGCTGCTGGGGCTAATTTTGCTGACGATCATCCCTGGATTGGGCACGTCCATCAACGGAGCTAACCGCTGGATCTCGCTGGGGTCGTATGCGCTGCTTCAGCCTTCTGAGATCATTAAGCCGTTTTTGGTTCTCCAGAGTGCCCGCGTATTTGGGCAGTGGGAGCGGCTGTCTAACTCCACCCGGATTGCCTGGTTGGGCATTTTTGCGGCAGTGCTGGTGGGCATTTTGCTTCAGCCTAACCTGAGTACAGCGGCGCTTTGCGGCATGGTTTTGTGGCTGGTGGCGCTGGCAGCAGGCTTACCGTATCTGCATCTGGGTGCAACAGCGGTCGCCGGACTGGGTGCCGCAATCGTTAGTATCAGCATCAAAGAATATCAGCGAGAACGAATTATGTCGTTTCTCAATCCCTGGGCTGACCCGCTGGGAAACGGCTATCAGCTTACCCAAAGTCTGATGGCGGTCGGGTCGGGCGGCTTTGCTGGCACTGGGTTTGGGCTATCACAACAAAAGCTGTTTTACCTCCCGATTCAATACACTGATTTTATTTTTGCCGTATTTGCTGAGGAATTTGGCTTTATCGGCAGTATGTTACTGCTGCTGGTGCTGGCGGCTTATGCCACGTTGGGATTAAAAGTGGCACTAAAGGCAATTAATCCTGTTCATCGGCTGGTGGCGATTGGGGTAGTCATTCTACTGGTCGGACAATCGCTGCTCAACATTGGCGTAGCAACGGGCGCACTGCCCACGACAGGCTTACCGTTTCCGTTTTTTAGCTATGGGGGCAACTCGATGATTGCCAGTCTGCTGCTCTCAGCATTGCTGATCCGCATTGCGCGTGAAGGGAGTGAGGCAAAGGTTGTATCTCTGGAGCATCGGCGTACCTACAGACGGCAAAGGGACAGTTTGCCGGGTGCTTGAGCGGGGTTAGGAAGCGGACCCCTTCTCAAGCCCGCCTCCGATCAGATGTTCGATAAGATGAAGGTATATCTGACGATAGGCGTGATGGCCTTGCTCCCTTCAAACCATGCTGGAAACCCTGCAAACTCGATTCTACGAGTTGGAACATTTTGCCGATAGCCTGGTGGCAAATCAGCTATCGCACCTGACCGCGACAAGCGTTGGCATCATCTTTTTGGCGGGGCTGCTGACCAGTTTGACCCCGTGTATGCTGTCTATGTTGCCGATCACAATTGGCTACATCGGCGGCTATGAGGCAAGAAGTCGCATCCAGGCGGCGGCACAGTCTACCTGGTTTGCCCTGGGTTTGGCGACGACGCTGGCGGGGCTGGGAATTGCAACGGCAGGGCTAGGTCGCGTGTATGGTCAAATTGGGGTGGGGTTGCCAATTGTGGTGAGTGCGATCGCCATTCTCATGGGTCTAAATCTGCTTGAGGCTTTACCGCTGCAACTGCCCAACTGGGGCGGCATGGACTGGATTTCTAAAGACTTACCCGAAGGCGTTCGGTCTTACCTGATTGGCTTAACCTTTGGGCTGGTTGCCTCACCGTGCAGCACTCCCGTTTTGATTACGCTGCTGGCCTGGGTGACTGAGACCAAAGATCCTGTTTTGGGTGGCGTTTTGCTACTGTCTTATACGGTCGGGTATGTCGCTCCATTAGTTTTGGCAGGCACCTTCACCGCTTCAGTTAAAAAACTGTTAGAACTGCGCCGCTGGTCAAGCTGGATTACACCCGCAAGCGGTGCGCTGCTGGTCGGGTTTGGCGTTTTTTCCCTGCTGTTTCGGTTTTTCCCAGTGGGATAGGAATGTAAGCTGAACTCATGACTTCAGAAACTTCAAGCTCATCAAAATTGAGAAACTGGGCGGCGATCCCTCAGCGCTACCTTAAGCGAGAATTGTTTCCGCTGCTGGCAGATCTGCGGCTGGCGATCGCCCTGCTGTTGGCGATCGCCATCTTTAGCATCACGGGCACCGTCATCGAGCAGGGGCAATCTCTAGACTTTTACCAGGCAAACTATCCAGAGAATCCGGCTCTGTTTGGCTTCCTCACCTGGAAAGTGTTACTCACACTAGGGCTTGATCACGTCTACCGCACCTGGTGGTTTCTGGCGCTGCTGATCCTGTTTGGCTCTAGCCTGATTACCTGCACCTTTCAGCGACAAATTCCTTCCCTACGCTGGTTTTCTCGCACCTGGAATTTTTACACCAAACCCCGACAGTTTGAGAAATTTGCCCTGAGTGCTGAGTTAGATCAGGTTTCGACTGAGCAACTGGTGCCGCTGCTAGAAAAACGCCGCTACCGGATTTTTCGGCGAGACAATGCGCTTTACGCAGACCGAGGCATTGTTGGACGCATCGGCCCGATCATTGTTCATGCCAGCATGATCCTGATTTTGCTAGGGGCGATCGTGGGCGCAATGACGGGTTTTTTTGCTCAAGAGATGGTGCCTAGCGGTGAAACATTCCGCATTCAAAATATTTTTGATGCTGGTCCTGGGCCGCAGGACAAATTCCCAAAGATTGGTCAGTGCGAGTCAACCGCTTTTGGATTGACTATACGCCAGAGGGCACAATTGACCAGTTTTACTCTGACCTCTCCGTTTTGGACAATCAGGGTGAAGAAATCCAGCGCAAAACGATTCACGTCAATGAGCCGCTACGCCATCGGGGGGTGACGCTCTACCAGGCAGATTGGGCGATCGCCGCCGTCCGAATTCGACTAAATAACAGCCCTATCCTGCAACTGCCCATGGCACCGCTTGACACGGGTGGCGGTCGCATTTGGGGCACCTGGATTCCCACAAAACCAGACCTGAGTGAAGGCGTATCCGTTTTGGCAAAAGACCTTCAGGGAATGCTGCTGGTCTACGACATGGAGGGCAAGCTGGTCTCAACGGTGCGTCAGGGGATGTCTACTGAAGTGAATGGAGTAACGTTGGCGATCGCCGAAATCGTTGGCAGTACAGGCTTGCAGATCAAAGCTGATCCGGGCATTCCAATTGTTTATACCGGATTTGGCTTACTGATGATCAGTGTGCTGATGAGCTACATTTCCCATTCTCAAATTTGGGCACTGGAAGAAACCGGAAAATTCTACATTGGTGGTAGAACCAATCGCGCTCAGGTTGCCTTTGAGCGCGAAATGCTGGAAATTTTAGACAGTTTGGAAGCCTCTAAGCTTGAAGCCAAAGCTGTTAACAGCGAAAAATCCCTCGTTCCTAACTCTTAAGGATCGTGGATTAATAACTCCGAATTCTTGCGTGGTGGTTTGACTTCGCTCGGCACTCTTAAAGGATGTTTGAAAAGTCCAATCTGTCATCCACAAGTTTGTAGGGGCGTGGCATTCGGGCAAGATTTTTCGGTCTATTCCAGAGTCTACCTGCCGAATGCTACGCCCTTACAGGGAACATTTGCTACTTTTCAGACACCCTCTTGAAGAGTTTTTGAAATGCCCTAAATGTTGATACTATTGGGAATTCTCGACGGCAGCAGGTAGGGGTAGTCCACTCCATCCCGATTGAGCCGCTGCTGGTTGCGCTGCTGAATTTCTAGCTCGACGCTCTCCAGCCTCAGTTGAAACTGGCGCAGAATTTGGCGATCGCCCTCTTCCTCATATCGAATCAGTTGTGAGTCCCCCAGCTTTCCCCAGATGATGCCGCTCAACGCAAACGTTAGCTCCATCTGCTTCAGATCTTGTTCGGGAGACGGCAGCACTTCTTCTAGGGGCACCGCTACATCGGGACGGGTATAGGTTGCCAGCGGCGCGTTAGGCGCATATCCGGCATAGTCAAACTGAGAAAAATTCACCGCTGCGTGCTGTGGCCCACAGGTAAAAATGATGTGAGTGGCGATGTCGATTAGCTGTTGAAGCCCTTGAATTTCGCCTAGCCGCTGGTTGGCGCTGTTGACCGACGGAAAGTGAGGCACACGCGGGTAGTCAGGCAAGCTTTCAACTCGAATTCCTGTTTTGGCGGCAAACCCGGCAGGCACCCAACTGGGCAGTTCAGGAAATTCGTTGAGCGGGCGATCGCTCAGCGGCTGCCTAGTTCTGCGGCCCAGGCTTGCAGGTAGGGATCAAGCAACACGGCAGTATCATCCCGGTAATA
>JAAUTN010000436.1 GCA_012031415.1 Leptolyngbyaceae cyanobacterium SM1_4_3
CTGTTTTGGCTATCACCCTAATATATTTCAAATTAAAAATTGCTAAACTAGTTGACATTTTTTGAAACAAATTATGTGTGACAGTTAGAAAACAGACCATCACAAATCCCTGTTCCTTTTACAGGATTTAGAACAAGAATATATCCAGAGCAAAACTGTTGTAAGCCCCACAAGTCTAATTCCAAAGCTGCCAGTGCAAGCTGAATCCTTTGCAAAGTAGGAATTCTAGACTTAATACAATACTTTGTAGTATCTCGAATTTGGTAGCAAAAAAGTTGAGATTTCTGGAACCAATCTGTCGATTCTAACGACACAAAAAACTCAAAAGAACAGCAAAGAAACTGCTGAAGGGAACGAACATGAAACTTTCACTGAAGTCTATCGCAACTTTTTCTGCATTGTCTGCACTGGCAATTTCTCCAGTTTTTCTCTCTGCTAATCCGGCTTTTGCTCAACCCGCAGGCATGGATGGAACCTATGTCGGTGGTGGTATTTCGGCAGGTGTCCTGGATGGTGGCAGCGATGAAGATGGCGCTACGTTTGGAGGCAATATTCAAGGACGTTTTGCTATACCAAATGCGCCTATTTCTTTACGCGGTGCAGTGTTGTTTAGTGATGACACAAGTGCGATTATGCCACTCATTTCCTACGATGTGCCAATCACTAATAACGCAAACGTTTATGCCGGAGCGGGCTATTCCTTTGTTGAACAAGACGGTCAGGCAACCCCTTTGGGCAATCAGGATTCCGTCGTCTTGACTACAGGTGTTGAAGCTGAGGTCGTCAGAAATGTGGTGCTGTATGGCGACGCAAAGCTGGGTCTGGACGCTTATCAAGATAGCTCTAACCCAGCGCTTAGCTTCCAGTTGGGTGCTGGCTACCGATTCTAAGGGTGCAGTTTTAGGGTGTAAGCTACCCGTTTTCAGGGTGCAACTCCGAATCTAGTGAATCCTTTGAGTTAGGGAAGGAAGGGGGAAGACAAAGTTCTTCCCCCTTTTTTATGGATAACACCTTGTGCCAATTCAATTTGAGCTTGCCCAGAATGAAATCCGGTGAGACGAGGGGCTTAAGCCCAATAGCACTGAAATAGGGGGATAAAGCTCTAAGGCTTGACATAAAAGGGGCAGAACCTCCCCCTACCTCCCCTAAAAAGCAACAAACTTTTCCGATCGCATTTGTCCTGGGTTTGCTCCCATTGCCAGAATCGATTCACAGATTTGGGTGACGCGATCGCCCACTCCACAAATGTCAATCTCAAACTGAGATAGGTCTAAATCCTGAGCGACCAACACTGCTTCTGGACTGCGATGGATTGCTTCTACATAGTGGAATGGTCGCCAGGTTTGTTGGAGCGATCGCCAATAATCATGGTATGGCAGACAGTTCACTGTTTCCGGGTTTGCCAACACTAACCATATAGGCTGGCTGTAACCACTATCGCGCAGCCAATCGATTTGGCTCTTAAGAGGCGCAATTCCAGAGCCTTCAGCAACATAGAGACGAGGACGTTTGGGCAACTGGTTGAGCGTCATCAATCCGTAAGGGCCGCGCACTGAAATCGTTTCCCCGACCACCAGATCTTGAATGTAGGCAGAACTCCAGCCCACACGGGACACGCATAGCTCTACCTCTGGAGAGCGTTTGGGGGAAGAGGCGATCGAGTAAATCTTGCTAAACTTCCGTCCATCTCGTTCAAACCTCGGCCAGACAGACTGACCTGGCAAAAAACTGAATATTGGATTGCTTAGCTGTAGCCAAATCGACTTGATTGTGGGGGTAACGTAGCGAGAATCTAATACCGTAGCAGTGCAGTCCATCGGTGCCGATGGACGCAAACATTCCAAACTTTGCATTTATTTCAACCCGTGCATCGCGGGTTTGACAACAGAACAAATGCTTCAGGTAGGCATCCTGACTCAAAAGGAACCATTAAACCGATTAGGTCACATTCCTTTTTCACAGTTGCGGCACAGTGCCGGATTTTCACCGGACTTTCCCCAAGTTGGCACAAAGCTCAACTTTGCTTGGGCTGACCCCCCAAACAACCTGAAACCGTTCAGGCATTTTAGCCCGAATTTTGTCTTTAATTGAACAGAACCGTTAATCTTTACGCTCAAGGAGTTCTAAAAACATTCCAGCTTTCAAGCTGAACTGAGAATGCCTGGATTAAGATCAGCCCAGTTGCAGCAAGCGTATTTTAGACTTTTAAGAATGAGTAACTCGCAAACCTGGTACATCGTGAAGCAAAACAGTGGTCAATGCGAAATTTTGCCGCACCTGCCAGTAGAAGAGGAGTTAAAAGGGGCTGAGAAGTGGGGACCGTTTGACTCGGAGGCAGAGGCGATCGCCCGTCGAGTAGGTTTAATCCGTTCGGGCAAGTGCCAACCCGTCTAGACGTTGGCGGCGGAACGGCAAAGCTCCTTAAATAGGATATTACTGAGGCTGTGGAACGGTTTCTGCTCTCTGGTTTTGCCTGTCAGCGGCAATGCGCTCCGTTAACACTTGCAGCGCTCTGGCATATTGAGGATCAGCGGCGGTGCCAATTTGAGTGCGATCGTCCAAAAGCTGCTGCTGTTGTTCCTCAGTTAGCTCGATTATTACATCTGGTGCGATGCCGGAGCGGTTGATGTCTCGACCGCTGGGAGTCAGATATTTTGCGACTGTCACTGCAAGCCCTGAACCGTCGCCCAGTCCTCGCACGGACTGCACTAACCCCTTACCAAAGGTTTGAGTCCCCACTAGCACGGCGCGATCATTATCCTGCAAAGCGCCTGACAGAATTTCGCTGGCGCTGGCTGACCCGCCATCTACCAGCACCACCAGAGGCTTATCGGTCAACGCCTGTCCGCTGGCACTCTCCTGATCTGATATCCCCTGGCGATCGACGGTTGAGACAATGACTCCGCCATCTAGCCACATTCGGGCAATGTCAATACTGGAATAGAGCAACCCACCTGGGTTAGAGCGCAAGTCTAAGATGTAGCCCGTCACGTTTTGTGACTCTAAATCTTGAATTGCTGCCTGCATCTCCTCAGCGGCGTTGGCGCTAAACTGCGTCAGGCGGATGTAGCCAACTCCACCCGTCGTCCCTTCCTGGTAGCTGTAGCGCACTGGATGTATCTCAATTTGCGCCCGCTCTAGCGGAAACTCAAGCTGCTGTTCGCCGCGACGAACCGTTAGCGTGACCTGTGAACCAACAGGACCGCGAATCAGATTAACTGCCTGGTTGACATCCATTCCTTCGGTGCTTTGACCGTCAATTTGAACGATCACATCCTGTGCCAGAATGCCAGCTTCAAAGGCGGGCGTGTCCTCGATTGGGGAAACGACAATTAGCTCATTGGTTTCTTCATCCTGGGCAAGCTGAATCCCGACTCCCGTTAACTCTCCAGACGTATCAATCTGCATATTCCGGAACTCTTCCGGGTCCATGAAGCGGGTGTAGGGGTCGTTAAGCTGCTCCAGCATATCTCGAATGGCATCGTAGGCTTCTTCACGACTGCCATAGGCCCGTCCCAGGTATTCCTGGCGGACAGATCTCCAATCGACTTGGTTAAAGGTGGCATCGACGTAGTTGCGATCGATAAGCTGCCAGACTTCATCAACCAGTTCCTTAGGACTCTCCTGCAAGAAGGCTTGACCGCCCGACATATGTACCCCTGCGCCAGTGACAACTACAGCAGTGACCGCTACCGCTGTTGCACCGAGGACAAGCCCACGCTTTGTAATCACCATAGTCTGAAATTGAAGAGGAGAGACTGCAATTAGAGTACGCTCAATCTAACACAGGCAAGATTGGACGGCAGGCGCAATGTGCCAACAATCAATAAATCCAGGAACGATCTGCACCAATTTAAAGACTTCGTTAAGGATCGAGCCAGCGGCCGTCCGATTTGATCAGGCTAATCAATTCCTCCACTCCCCGATCTTCCGGCACCTTTTTGATTTCTTCGCGCCCCCGGTAGAGCGAGATATAGCCCGGTTGCTTGCCGACATAGCCGTAGTCAGCGTCTGCCATTTCGCCGGGACCGTTGACGATGCAGCCCATTACCGCAATGTCTAAGCCTGTCAGGTGTTTGGTCGCTTCACGCACCTGGTGCAGCACCTCCTCCAGGTTAAACAAGGTGCGGCCGCAGGAGGGGCAGGCGACGTATTCCACCATTGTTTTCCGCAGTCCCAAAGCTTGCAGAATGCTGTAACAAACCGGGATCTCTTTCTCTGGGGCTTCTGTTAAAGAGACGCGAATTGTGTCGCCAATGCCATCTGCTAAGAGAGTCGCCAGCCCTGCGGTGGATTTGATTCGCCCGTATTCGCCATCTCCGGCTTCGGTTACGCCCAGGTGCAGAGGATAGTCCATGTGTGCGTCGTCCATGCGCTTGACCATGAGGCGGTAGGCGGCAATCATTACAGGCACGCGTGACGCTTTAAGGGAGATGACCAGGTTGCGGAAGTCTAGCAATTCACAAATCCGAATAAATTCCAGGGCAGACTGCACCATGCCTTCGGGAGTGTCGCCGTAGGTAAACAGCATTCGCTCTGCCAGGGAGCCGTGATTGACCCCGATTCGCATGGCTTTTCCCTGATCTCTAAGGGAAATAACTAAAGGCTCCAGGGTTTCGCGAATTTTGTCGCCGATTTCGTCAAATTCTACTTTGGTGTATTCGGTGCGATCGCCCGCAGGTTTTTCAAACACATACACGCCCGTATATCGTACTTTATCAACGTGCTTGGCTACTTCCAGGGCAATTTTCATGCCGTTGTGGTGAACATCAGCGACCAACGGCACAGGCTGATAGGTTTGGACAAGTTTTTGTCTGATTTCTCCGACTGCCTTAGCGTGAGCCAAACTGGGCACCGTCACGCGAACAATTTCACAGCCCAACTCATGTAGACGGCGAATCGCAGCAACTGACCCATCGACATCCAGAGTATCTTCATTGATCATGGATTGCACCACGACGGGGTGGTTGCTGCCAATGATGACATTACCGACTGCAACGGGACGGGTTTTGCGGCGATGGATTGCCGTATCGAAGGCGGCTGGAGTGCTGGGCGCACTGGAAATAACTGAATTTGGCAGAGTCTGCATATGCGATTGGGCTAATTTTTGTAGCAGGATTGTCGGAATAACGAGCCTCTGCTTTCCAGGTTGCCACAGATAGGGTTCATTTGGCTCTCGCTGGTTTCTTATAGTGCTAATCACTCTGAAGACTTATTTGGACCAAATTTTTTGAGCCAGTTTTACTCTTAATACCTATTCTTTGTGAAGCTGCACAGAACAAGGGGCTTAAGCCCCTTGTTCCACAGGAGTTCATTCCGTACAAGCTCAAATTGAATTGGTATAAGTTCGCAATGCTGTTTCCAGGAAGCCGCATATTTTGGAGCGTGAGGCGCACTCCAGTTTTGCAAGTTTGCCCTCATCTCCCAACCCCTTGCCAAAAAGGGAAAAGGGAGGCAGATAAAGTCCCCCTGCCCTCTGCCGCATCGTTCCCGACCGTCTCCAGAACATTCCCGACCATCTCCAGAACGTTCCCGACCGTCTCCAGAACATTCCCCGTACCATCTC